>NZ_CAXTNP010000060.1:0-32003 GCF_964245575.1 uncultured Nostoc sp.
TCAGAGCGCACAAGCGGGAAATTCATACTCGCGTTTTTAACTTCGTATGTAAGCAATGCGAACAACCCACACAACGAGAAACCTTTGGGGTTCGACCTCTATATTGCGAGAAATGCCGTCCTCCTCAACCTCCCAAGAGATCAACAGTAGTTCCTATCGGCAAGAGGAAACCTAGAGCGATGAACTACAAGAGTGGGAAGGGTATTGCAGGATAAGTTGTTGTCTCAAGGAAAAGATGATCGCTGTAGGGGGAGTGTGTTTAACCAAACCATTAAAGCGATCGCTACGTTTTACAATTCCTTTCCAGCATCAATCATGAAGGCTTTGGACTCGACGTTGAATAAGAGTGAGCGATTCTGCTAACTGCTGAAAATATCGGTATTGCTCGCTTATCCTTCACTAATCAACTGTAACAAGGCTTCCGTCGAAATCTTGCCACTGATATCAGCACCTTCCAAGAGGCTGTCTGCCAAATCTCGCTTGTGTTGATGCAATTGCACAATCTTTTCTTCAATAGTATCCTTTGCTACTAGACGATAAATAGTAACAGGGCGTTGTTGCCCAATGCGATGGGCGCGGTCTGAGGCTTGGTCTTCCACAGCGGGATTCCACCAAGGGTCTGTATGAATCACATAATCAGCCGCAGTCAGATTAAGTCCTGTCCCCCCTGCTTTGAGACTAATCAGAAAGACATCCCCTGAACCAGCTTGGAATGCATCGACCCGTTTTTTGCGCTCTGCCACTGAAGTACTGCCATCTAAATATTGATAATTAATACCTTGCTGTTCGAGGTAATCGCGGATGATGTGCAAATGGTCAACAAACTGACTAAACACTAACGCTTTATGACGATTTTCCAGCAGTTCACTCAATACTTCACCAAAAAGTTGCAACTTGGAACTGGATAATTCCGTATCAGGCATAACCAAACTAGGATTACAGCAAGCACGACGCAGTTTCATAATCTCAGCCAAAACCTGCAAATGTTTCTTTCCTGCTTCTGCATCACTTTCGGTAAGTTTAGATATGGCCTGACGGCGCAACGCTTCATAGAATGCCTTTTCCTCTCGACTTAATTCCACATGAAGGAGAATTTCGGTACGAGATGGTAACTCTTCTAGTACTTGATTTTTTGTGCGCCGTAACAGAAATGGTTGAATAAGTTTTTTGAGTTTATTACGTGCAAGTTTATCCTGATACTTTTCAATGGGGGTAGCAAAGCGTTGATTGAAGCTTTCAAATGAACCCAATAACCCAGGATTAATAAAACGGAACAAATTCCACAACTCACCCAGGTGATTCTCAATCGGAGTCCCAGTAGTCAGCAACTTAAAATTAGATTTTAGGTTCATGGCTGCCTGAGAACGTTTAGTAGTCATATTTTTAATCGCCTGGGCTTCATCCAGAACAATGGTTTGCCACTGTACACCAGAAAGCATTTGCGCTACTTCTTCCTGCTGTAATAAACCATAGCTGCATACCAACATATCCAACGGTTGTAAACCAGAGAGTAATTTTTGGCGGTTAGCACCAGAAAATTGAATAATATTCAGAGTTGGGGCAAACTTTTGCGCTTCACTCACCCAATTCATGCACACAGAAGTTGGGGCAATAATTAGGGTTGGCCCTTCATAGGCATTTCTGAGAATGACCGCCAATGCCTGCAAGGTCTTACCGAGTCCCATTTGGTCTGCCAAACAAGCTCCTACACCCCAATGTGCCAGACGCGCCAGCCAACAAAAACCCTCCATCTGGTAGTCACGTAGTTCTGCTTGAAGCGTAGATGGCAGTTCTGGCTGGAGGTTCTGCACTTCCTTGAGACGCTCTCTATGTGCCTTCCAGTGTTTATCTGCTTTTACCTTACCTACCTCATCGACAAAATCCTCTAACCCTAATGTTGCTAAGGGGTGAAAACGAATACCTTTATTATGATTTTCCGAAAACATCCGCAATTCGTCAAGGCGTTTCCGAAAAGCTTGAGTTAAAGCCAAAAATTGACCATCACCAAGGGGGATAAAACGGCTGGGGGTTTTCTCCAGTAGTTCTAGTAGTTGCTGCATATCCAGCACTAGGTCATTATTCAATTTCAACTCCCCTGTGGCTGCAAACCAGTCTTGCTGACGTTGAATTGATAAATTAAAGTCTTTCAAGTCAGCATTATGGCTAACACGCAGCTTTTCTCCTTCTGGCCATGCCATGACTACTTTATTTCCCAGCGCTTGCAGTTCTAGCAGTAGTTCTAAACATTCCTCTGGGTCAACTATTACCCATTCACCATCTTGTTCTTCACTTTGAGCCAAGGTAGGACAGGCGGCTACAGCGTAGGCGGCAAGTTGCTTCTCTTGGGATAGATTTCGTCTAGTTTGGAGACGTTTACCCTCAATCTCGGCAATGACAGTTTCACCACCTGTACCAGGACGGAAGTAGGGGCCACCTTGGGCAAAAGGGCGCGACAAAAGGGTGATTTTCAAACCGATATTGGCAGGTAAAAGGTGAATATGGGGCAGAGTCTGGGCGGGTACTTCTTCTGCTCCTTCTGAACCGCCACCAATGTCAGAATGCACAGTGACGATGCCAGAGACGGCATTAATAGCTGCCAAAACTTGCTTTTCGGCCAAGGCAGGTACATTTAATTTATTATCTTTACCTATAATCTCCGCAATGCGTCTGTGTTCGGCAGTAATTTCAATAACTTTGATCCGGGTTGGGGTTTCTTTGATATGCAGAATATTTTGTGATTCTAGTAATTTGGGAGAAAATTCCAAGGTGAGGCGACCAAGTTTCTCTTTTTTAACTAGTAATTCCGGTTCTCCCTTGACGATTTCTACACGAATATTAGGTGTATCTTCCCAAAAAACCAATGGGTGTCCAATTAAGGCAGAGATGGCTTTTTCACCGAAGGTATAATCAACTTTGCCATAATAGCCCTCATTATATACTTCAATACAATTACATACCCGCATATCTTGGGGCGTGATGTAATCAAACTCAGATAATCCACTACTCAGGCGCTTGAGGGCTATAGGCCGACCTTTACTCCACTCGCCTTTGGCATTAACTTTCTGTTCCTTTGGTTGCAATACACATCTGCTGGGATAGAAGGTAATGAACCATGCTAAACGCAGTTCGGATTCTGGTTTTAGGGATGTTTGTGGTTGTTTTTGGAGATTTGCCAAAGCATTGAGGCACATTTCCCAAGCCTCTTGGGGTCGAATTAGGTCTACGATGGAATGAATACCGCTATCTTCTCGCAGTGCTTCTGCTTCTTTTTGATACTTACTACTAGGTTTAATCCGGGATAGGAGTTCTGCGGTTTCCATTGCCAACCAGTGATAACCAGAGGCGAGCGATCGCCGATACAATGGTTCTAATAAATTAGGTAAGCGTTTTTTAGCACCCTCAGCATCCATCCAGTAAAGGCATAGGGAACAAAACAATGTTTGTAAGCTATTTTCTTCTTCTACTGAAGAGATATGGGCGCTAAGTACAAATTGTTTTTGAGTAATATCACCCTGGTGTACTTGCAGCACTGTTTTCAGTCTGTCATAAATAAACCTGAGCCAATGATCCGATTGACGAGACATCAAACTGGTATACTCTTCTGCTTCTTTGAGGCGTTGTGTTGAACCATCTTTTAACAGCGCGAGGATAAAAAATAAGCCTCCCATTGTATTGAAATATATTTGGCGTTTGCCTGTCGCTTTTTTCAGCTTTTTCAGGGCATTTGTATAATAAGTAATTGCTTGCTCATTCTCCCCCCGTAGAAAACTTAACCAGCCCCAAAAGACGGCGGCGTTATCTTGATATTCATGCGATATCCGCTCCAGACTTTCTTGTGCTTCTTCGGTACAACCTCGAAGCAAGATTTGTTCTGTCAAAATCAGGTGCAGATAATCTGAGCAATGTCTTCCAGTTGAAGAACATTCTTCTTCTAACAGTGTAAAGGCATCTTCCGACACAGACAATTTTAATGCTGAATTTAGGAGGATGCTAGATATGCTACTTTCATATAATCCTTGTGGTAAGGTACTCAACCAATCTGCATCAAATGGGTTATTGCATATCTGCTCAAAGATATTTTGTATTACTATTTTTTCTTCGCTATCACCATACTTCTCGTAATCTTCAATTTGCTTATTAATAAAATTAGGGTCTTGGCGATAAAAACCTATACGAATTTCTCTAATACACTGGCGTAAACTATGAAATATCCGACGAGAATCATCGTTCCAATGAGTACGTATAGGTAGCTTTTCCTCAACTGCTATGACTTGGATTTCAAACTGTTCAGTTTTTATAGCATGACGAGTAGCAATTTCTGTAAGTAATGGGTGACATTCAGCACCTTGTCTGCTTTCTTGCACTAACAAGCCTGCTTTTAACAATTTATCAATTTTGGGACTGAGGGTTTTAGTACTCCAAGGTTTATTGTTTTCATCTAAAGCGTCCGTTTTACTAAGACAGCTTACGAATGAATTTTTGTCTATCGGTGCATAAATTACCGAAAATAACTGGATAATCCTTTGTAAAGAAGGGTGTAACTCGAAGTATTTCTTCTCAACGAGTTTTGTTTGCAATTTTGTGGTGTCAGTTGCCAAATTAATCATATTATTTATTTAGTTGTTTAAATAATTCCATTAATTTACGTTTCCGTCCATGAGCGGCTTCTAATTGTGAACGATAAGCAGACCATTCAGCTTTTGTCCGAGTTAAAGATAAGCTCTTTGTACTTACGAATTACGTTAGCGTAAAGCCTTCGGCATGGCTTCGCTATGAGCGAGTATTCGTTCGCTTTTAGCGTCTCGTAGAGAGCGTCATTACGAATTACGAATTATTTTAATCCTTCATGCATGGAGAAAAATATCTACTTTGAACGTTTCCCTTCCACAATCTGGTTGGTCTAGCAGTGTTTGCAGTAAATCTTGTTTGATTATTAACTAAGTTTATCCTGCATAGTCTCGAATTTTACCATAGTCTCGAAACCGAGGTTACGCCATCGCACGAAAGTGAATGAAGCAGTAGTTATGTGTGAAGTTACGGCAGTTGCATCAAGTGGCCAGCTGTGACTCCTCTGTGGATTCGCTGTTGCAGGGGTTGGGGATTTTGCTAAACTGTATCTGTCATTCTTGCAAGCTTTGCTGCTGGCAGCTGTTAAAAGGGAGTACAAGTTGGCTTGGAAGCAGCAGAATGGACGATACAGCAACGCCACAATAGCTAGCATTTAATGAGAACTTGCCTAAATTTAATAGCGCTCGATGAGGAAATTATGGAGTGGCGCTCACTTATAATCAAAATATGATGATTTTGAAGTAGAGAAAAAATGCGTAAACAGACCATTCAATATACATCATCCTTAGATGCTTTGGTTGCCGTTGCCAAGCGACTCAGTGTGTATGAAAACCAGCAAAAAATGGACTCTGAAGATTTTTTTTATCAGTATAATCAGGGAACATTAGCAGATGATGTTCTATTTATAGAATGGGCAAACGATTACCGCCATTATCTGGTTTTGCGTCAAGAAATAGAGCAAAGATTGAATTATGCTGCCTAACATTCTATCTGATTATTTAAATCAAGTAGAACAAGCAATTGTTCAATGCCCAAATGTTTATGTGGAACGTTATGAAGAAGAAATTTTAACATCAAAACGGGCTAATTTAAGAATTAGATTGCGATTAGCTCAAACACACTTATTAGAAATTAACGAAGCTATAGTAATCACAGACAATCAGTTGAAATTTCTTGATTATCGCTACCATTTTCAGGATGAACGAAATCGCCTGGTTTTTCGTTATGATAGTACGCCGCATTTTCCTGATATCTCTACCTTTCCGCATCACAAGCATTTACCAAATGATGTAATTAGTTCTCAGAAACCGGAAATTATTCAAGTATTAAAAGAAGCAACCGAATTATTGAAATAGATGGATAAGTTCCTGTACTAAGAGCCAAAGAAGGTATATTATCTCTAAACTAATCAAAATTAGATAAAATTTTCACGCAAGTAAATAACAGGTTTAATACAGATAGATTGGAGATGTTTATTATTTGGCTAGTTTGGGAGCTTATTCTGAGTTAAGAAAGAGAATAATTAAGATTACAGCAGCGCTAACATAGAATTTAATTCCATTAAGAAATAAATTATGCCCAAGACTTGGAACATCAAGATAGATAACTATATTCAAGCCAACCCAAACTGCATCATCGCCACTGCCCATGTAGACTCCTTCCCTATAGACCTGCCGCTAGAACCGAACATCCGCGAACCGAACCGTAAAAGCGCGACCTACAGACAAATGTTCGATTCACTGACCACCGAGCCTGGAAAATTCTTCTCTCGTCACAGTGGAATCGTTTTGTCAGCTAATAAAGCTAAACCTATCAAGAACAAAACTGAACTAGAGCTAGAAGTCTTAGAAGCTAACGAGGGCGGTAGCGATGGGATTATCAACGGTGGCCACACGATTTTAGCTTTTGAGCAAGCGAAAAATTACAAATATGACCTAACCGAAGCCAGAGTAAAAGTTACGATTCACATCGGATTGAGTGAAGAATCAGCCAAAGATATAGCCCTAGCTTCAAATACTACAACGCCTGTAGATTCTCGCTCCAAAGTCAACGCCAGAGGTGATTACAAATTCGTTAAGCAGTATTTAGCCCAGTTAGAAAGAGCAGAAGATAGAAAATTTAGAATAGCCTATTACCAAAACCAAAGCGGCGCTCCTAGAAACGCTCAGTGCAATGTCACCCATTTGCTGAAGCTCCTTTACTGCCTCGACAGAAATAAATACAACCCCGACAGCAATAAACGAACCAAGCACCCCGCAGGAATGAGTCTTCCAAGTAACATCACAGACGCAGAAAGGGAAAGATTAACCGCCTTACTGCCTCTGTTGACTCATGCTCTGTGGATAGAGCAAAGACTCTACGAAATAATCCAAGACTATATCAGCAACCCCAGAAGAAAGGGTGCTAACGACCTAGCATCAATTGATATACGAAAAACGACGTTATTGCCGGACAGCAAGTATTCATTCGGGTTTGGTGCGCCAACTGACCTGGCACTACCGATAATCGCATCATATCGGGTATTTTTGGACAAGGACTATAAATGGATTCTGCCGTTTAACGAATTTGCTGAAGATTTCCTGCAACACTTGTGGAATAACTATTTCCGTAAATACTTGGTGTCGGAGAAAACAGCCGGAAATACAGTAGGAACTAAAATCAGCCGCAATCAAGAGATTTGGGAAAGTTTGTATATCTCAGCGCAGAGTTATCTAAATCAGCACTTGGTGAAAATGGTCAATTCCAGTAAGCAAGAATCAGAATCGAAGGTGACACAAGGTGCAAACAAGAGGGGAAAAAGGAAAAATGATGGCGCAACTACTGTTCTCAAATAGCTTTTTATCTTTGTCGTAAAGCCTGCGGCATAGCTACGCTTAGGGCGCAGCCTAAGAAGAGAAGTTGCGCTCACGGCGAAGCTTTTCCCCCTTGCCCCAAACCTCCTTGATAAGAGCGCATCTACTTTCCAGGCAAGAGATAATAGCACAAGCTTTTTATTTAGAGATTTTGGTCTAACCAAGTTTCTAAATCAGTGAGGGATGAAAAATCTAAAAAGGCTTCTCCTAAAGTCTCCAATTGGTCAGTAGATAAACCTCGAATTCGCTCAATTACTGAAGAGTCAATCTCACCAAAGCGATGATTTAGTAGACGTATAATTAAACGTTGTTCTCCTTCCAGTACAGCTTGTTCTCTATCTTGCTGATAAAGTGGTGCTAATCGCATAATCAACTCCCTATCATCTGATTCTTCAATTTGAGACATTACCAAGTTCTGCTGTAAATTGTACAGTAATTCTAGTGTGGCTTTCCGAAACGGATGATTAGATGATAGCGCTTCTAATTCATCAATAGCCTGCTTTTGTACTTTCCCTCGACCGAGAATTCTTAGCCACAAAGTTTCTTGAGTACGTGGCAGTTGATGAATTACAACGATAGCTGTTCGCAAATACTCCCCCATTAAGTATACTCCAGACACCCAATTAGATGCTTGGATTGCACTAAACCCTGAGAGTATTCTCACAGATACGGTTGGAGAAAGTATCCACAATTTTGGAATTTCTAATTCTTTAATAGAGATTTTATTGCGATTAGCTTCGCGTTGGAAAGCACCTCTTACTTCCAATAATTTCAGCAAACAATCACAGATTTCCTCTTCAGAGGCAGGATTGCGAAAGGGTTCAAAAATAGCAGGTGTAGCTGCAAATTTTCCCAGAATTCCTAGCATCTCTAAATTATTAGCTTGTTGGACAGGAGAAAATAAAACATCAATTTCTCTAACTTCACCAGCTACACGGCTAGAAGCTTTTACTTCTCCATAAGGTTTTAGTAATTCTTCCAAATAATCTTTAGCAAATTGGTCGTGAATAAATCGAGTCATTTAAATTACTACAAAACTTATTTACTTTAGCTAATAGTTTATCTGTTTTAGGGGCAATATCAAGAGAAATAGATTTACCCCACTAATAATTTATCTCCCACCCAATCCCGGAAAAAACTTACTCCAAACACTTTGCTCCTTTGACGCTGATCCTTCTGAACCTAAAACATTCTCTAGCCCTCGCTGATTACTCTGAATCTCCCGCATATTAAGAGCGTGAATAGTTTGGGCTAACTCTGGATTGTCTTCTAACAATTCAGCTTCAAAGTTTAACTCTTGCTGCAACAGTTGGGCATTTCGCCGCAAGAACATCTGCTGATTGTGTCGTTGTCTGATAAGGGATTCAGTCAGGTGTAATTGTTCTTTAAAACTCAAATTGTCGTATTCGTAGTTATACATAAAAATTCTTCTCCAATTAGCTTAAAACTTGATTTTTAGGAAAATTAACGACACTATTAAACTAATTAAAAATGTTTGATACCTCCATAAAGTAATTGATATCCCAGCCTCAATCTTGTAATAAATTCGTCAGTGTTACGATTGCCCCAAACAGGATTAATACGGCTTTTTATCCAGTTAATCGAGCTATGAAAAATCTCATCATGACAACGGTAGCACGTAGGAAATGTTGATATTCCAATAATGTCATTGCCGTAGTAAGCGTGATGGATCTCTTCACTTTTATTAGTCAGGCAGACTACACAATAATTGTGAGTTTTTCTGTGTGCGATCGCTACTTGTTTCTTGTACTGTTTGGGATTACCATATCGAGCATTCCAGTTTAATTGTCTGGGTAGCCGAGATTTTCCAGCAGTAGGGTAACGCCTTTTTCGTTTAACTCTTGCCCCGTTAATTCGTGCCACTTTTGTTTGATTTCCTGAAAATGTGGTCTTCTCCCTAATTCTGTTGCCCATTTTCTAATTTCTTGATACCAGTCAACCTGCTGCTGTGAGGATTGCTGATTATTTTTAGAACTATTAACAGTGTCAGCATTCGGTTTGGAATCCTGTTTTTGTTCTAGACCTTTGATATCAAATTCCGGGATTAGAGCAACGAAGGGATTACCACGAGTCGGAATTACTAAGGCATAACGTACACCAGCTTTATCTAGTAGTTCGCAAGCTTGGCGTAACATCTCCAAAATCTCTTTTTTGACATTTACAAAGTCTTGGGGATGGTCAAGAATATAAGAGGATGTTTGCCCTGTGGCAATAAAACAGACATTCTTTAAGGACGGGCGACTAAATCCGGTTTCTCCAGAGAGCGGGGACTGGCCCATAAACACCCCATGTCCTTTAAGTCCGGCGGTGAATTTGATGATATAGTTCCAAAAACCTTGCAAATCTTTGGCAGTGTCAGCATCAACCATTCCTGGAAGTCCCTTACCTCCACCAAATACAGAGTCCACCTCATCTTGAGCAAGAAATAATTCGGGAACGCCTTGACATTCACCACCAACAATTGATACTCTGGCTTTCTGCTTGTCAATTTGGTCTGTGGCAAAGGTAATCCAGTTTTTTAGTTCTTTCATGCCGTCAAACTTACGGCTGAACTTGCACAACCATCTGGTGACATCATCCTTTGGATCACTGCCAATCACAATTGCTGGTGTTTGAGATTTTGCAGCAATTTTGTTGATAATCACGCCTGCTAGAGTGGACTTCCCAGATTGTGTGCCACCAGATAGGTAAAAATGGTGATTGCTGCGAAGAGTCATATTTTGATTAGATGCAGCATCACACAGTTCATCAATCCAAGCACCATCAATTCTGATGTACTCAGGATAATTAGCTGCGATGGCTTGCAGAATTTTTATTGCACCCGGATTAATCACCGACTGCACCGACTCTTCATCGATGTCAGCAATATCGGGATTGGGAATACCAGTCGGTGAAGGTGATTGTTGTGCTGGTGGTTCTGGAAGTGTAACCAAACCTTGCAACTGATATTCAGCAATCCACCGGGGGCGCTCTTGCACTGGTAGCCGATTCACATAGTCAGCAACTCTGCGTTTGGCAGCGATCGCAGTCGTAACATAATCATAAACAGCCTCACCTTGTAAATGCTGCTTAAGTGATTTCAGGTCAGCTTCTTGTAGAGAGCGATAAACTTTCTGTTTGCCTTCACTGATTTGGGCAGATACTCCAAATAAGCCAGCACTTAGCGTTCCAGCACCAAGCAGCATCCCGGTTGTTATTCGGTCAGTATTTAAGAAAAAAGGAGCAGACAGACACATAACTGCACTCGCTCCTAAAGAACATAAGATAGTTCGTTCTGCATGAATCACCCCACTGGCAGTTAGTCGTTGTAATTCAAATGGCATAAACTTATCTCACCCCCAACGCAACACCGGCTGCAACTAAAGTCAAGAAGACAAACAGGAATATCACTCCAGGCATCAAGCCAATGGTGAAAGTTTTACGGTTGAAGCCAAAACCTTTAATGACTAAACCGCCAAAGTTGAATAACCCCAGAACTATGCAGCAGATGGAGATTATGCCAATAAACCAAAGAATGTATCGGCTAACGGGGCTGGCAACGGATAAATAACCCATAAACATAGAAAAGCCAACCCCAGACACTGCATATCCTATATGAGAGAGCTTGATACTTTGCATAACCAGAATTCAGAAGTCAGGAGCCAGGAGTCAGAAGGGAATTAGCATAACTTGTAAGTAGTTTACTAACTTCTTCAAGTAGGAGCATTAATTCTGACATATCACCATATTTCAAATCATTGGAGAGGATTAGATAGTAGCGACACTCTTCTAAAGAGCCTTGAGCAATATTCATAAATTTCGCTTTATCTGCTACTCCTTTTTTCTTAAAGCCTTCCGCAATATTTGCTGGAATAGAAATTGCTGCTCTTTTAAACTGTGATGTAAGTCCATATATTTCTGATTTAGGAAACTCATTAGTTATTCGATACACTGATAAAACAAACCGATGCGCTTTTTGCCAAACTATTAAATCTTGGAATGTTCTTGCTGCTTGTCTCATTTGTTGTGACTCCTGACTCCTGACTTCTGACTCCTGACTCCTGATTCAGAACCTGAAACTATCACCCACTTCATCAAATGCTTTCTCGTATCCCCCCAACTGACGTTGTTGTTCCTGGGAACCAAAGGCATGACGGATCACCGCCTCCCCATGTAACGCCCTGGTTCGCTGCAAATCCTCCTCAACCTTCATGGCTTCACTCGAATATGCCAATTGGTTTTTATACATCTCTGCCAAGGATTGCAACTGCTTGAGCCTGTGCCGGGAAAATTTAGTGTGCAACCACTTCTGTGCTTTTAGAGTGCCAGCCACTTCTGCTTCATCAAGAACCTGCTTTGCTGTAGTGTAAGCTGGCAATGTGTAGCGATCGCGGATTGATGAAGGTAAATTACCCTCAATTTGGGTAGCATCCCCAACCCTTAAATCTGTTGATACTACTCCATCACCTTTACCGCCGAATAAACCAGGAAGCCATTTTCCTAACATTCTCCTCTCCTCTCTAACTACTTAAAATTGGTATAAGTCTGCTGAACTTGTTGAACTTGTGAGCCGATATATCGGGTTATGCCATATATCCCCATGAATGAAAACATCAAAACTGTTATTGCTGCGATCGCAGTTTGAGCCATCATTCCCCGTTGCATTAACTCCTCAATCTGTCTATTGGAATGCGATCGCACTCTCGACTCATCAATAATTTGCTGGACTACCAGAAATTCTTCTGTTGTCAGGTTTTCTAGTGTTAAGCCGGACAGACTCAACTCGCCGTCCTTCTTCAGGTGAATATTTAATGCTTTGCGATGGGTTTGCTCTTGTTGCTCCATATATTGCCACGCCCAAGACGAGGGTTAATAGCAGCAGATTGAGTACTGCTGCTAATCCAATGAATTTATTCGGTCGCATCTGCATTGCCAGCAGAGAGATAGAGCGATGTAATCTCCTGACCGAACCGAAAAAAGGCTTCTGGTTCTCCCTGGAATTCTTTGGCGAACTGTGCTACTTCTGCTAAATACTCGTTAGACACATTAGCTAAAGTCTCGATTGTTTCAACTGCCTCCTTGTGGGCAAACTCGCGTGTACCTTGGGTAATTGCAGAATTAAATGACTGTATCTCTGCTAACGACTGCTTGGCTTGATTGGCAAGTGAAGTTTTATAATCACTCATGCTCTGTTGAGCTTTATTGGTTTTGGCAGTACGTTTGGTAGTTTTAGCTGTTTTACCATTGCTAGAAACAATTAAATTACTAGCTTTTTTGAGTGCCACAAGTTCGTCAGAGATGGCAATAATTTCTGCCTCAGTAATCGCATCGGGATCTACGTCTTTCTTTTGTAAGTACAAGCGTAGTTCTTCAGAACTCATTTCGATTCCATTAGCAATGAGAAGTTCTTGTAAATCGTTCATAAAGTGGCTCCTATTGATTTAGGTTGACGAAATTTGAATTTAGTTTGAGAAGCAATTTTTTTGACCCATTGCTGAATTTCAGATTCGGTGTAAATCTTATCTACAGAAAATGGCACTCCAATTTCTTGACCCCATCTGTAAATTGTCGGCTTGGATGGTCGCGGTTCTAGTCTTTGTAATGCTTCAAAGAGTTGAGCGCCGTTGCATGACAATTGTGGCAAGTTTGAACAAATAAATTCGTAGCGTTGAACATCTGATAATCGAATGGTGCGATTGGGGTTTAAAAGCTTTAGTTGAGCATAAGCTCTCACCAGCAGAATTACCCCTGCTTTGGTATTGGTATCAGATATCTCTAATCGACGAAGAATTCTTGGCCAAGTGTAATCACTAACTTGACCAACAATTTTTTCATATTCGTTCCTCAGAATTGTTCCTGCCATAGAAACAGCCGTAACATCTTTGCAATTCTAGATTAGCATAAATAACTTATCTATAACCCTATAGATAAGTTATTATTCTGAAAAAATTCTCGACAAAAACATAGAACTATAGGGGTAAAGTTAGGTAAGCGTTATTGTCGAGGAGAAAATGCCTAAGAAAACTACACCAAAAATGGTTCAGACTGGAGTTTCTATTCCAGAGCCGTTGTATGAAGCCGCAAAGCGAGTTCAAGCAATGGAAGGATGGAATGAGTCAGAAATGCATCGCGTCTTTTGGGAAAAAGGATTTGCGCTTCACCTTCAAGGAACTCTTGCCCGTTACCAGTTGGGTTTGATTCCTGAAGCACAAAGTACAGCTGAATCAGAGGGTGCAGGGGATAGGGGGTAGGAAATCCACGTTTTAAGACGTGATATTTGAAATGGGGACGCAATGCAAGCCCCGCAAATGTAACACTGTTGGTAATAGTGTCAAATCTGTCTTTTGCAATGGTTCCGCCGATGCTTTTAATGCCAGCTTTGACGCTGATATCTAGTAGTCTGCCAACCCAAAAATGCGCTTTTTCAGACTGGGGAAAGGGAAATGGTACTGGGTTTGGGATTTAAACCCAGTACCCTTCCCCTTAAAAGAGCCAAGTTCCCTTGGCGTACTACTAGAGTTGCTGTTCTTGCCAGCCAGAACACACACGCAAAGCAAAAAATTGGATCGAAAGGAGAAATCACCATGACCCTGACAATGACACCCACTATTACCGCCTTTGAACGGTCGCCTGATGGCGGCAAGGGACTGGCGCGTGATATGCGCGTTCGCTGGGCGCTCGAAGAAGTGGGCCAACCTTACAACGTTCGTCTTGTTTCGTTCAGTGAGATGAAGCAACCCGCGCACCGTGGGCTTCATCCTTTCGGGCAAATTCCAACTTATGAAGAAGGTGATCTCGCCCTGTTCGAGTCGGGGGCGATCGTGTTCCAGATCGCGGAGCGCCATACAGGGCTGTTGCCAGACGATGCCAATAGTCGAGCGCGAGCGATCGCATGGATGTTTGCCGCACTTAACACGATGGAGCCGCCAATCGTTGATCGGGAAATGGCCACGTACTTAGAGCGCGAGCAGCCTTGGTACGAGCAGCGCCTGCGTGTCGTCGAAGGTCGCATCCATAATCGGCTCTTAGAACTTTCCAGTCACCTTGGAGATGCCGACTGGCTCGATGGTGCATTCAGCGCAGGCGACCTGATGATGGTGGAAGTGCTGCTCAGGTTGAAAGAATCGGGTATGCTCGACGACTATCCGAATCTCTCTACCTATGTCGCCCGTGGCGAAGCGCGACCCGCCTTCAAGCGTGCTTTTGCCGCTCAATTAGCGGTTTTCATGCGTCAGCAACCAACTAGCTGAATAGCGCAAAAGATAGATTTGATAGTCTTGACGAAGCTGTATGGTCAAGTAAAAAGCAAGCAGACCATGAGACTCTGCTCGACCTCAAACACGGTAGCATCAAGGTTTTGAGACACGCGGATGATTTCGATGAGGCTCAAAACCCTAGTAATCCCGTTAAAATAACTGTCTCATGGTCTGCTCAATCCCTTGCCCTGAATGATTCCGCGCCTCTATGAGAAAGAAAATTCATTTTTTTGAATTTTGCAGAAAACCCCGGTTTTTGGCTCTTTTATCTAAAGTGGGTTTTTCTATTTGTCCTGTGGTCATTTTTGAAGCCTGACCCTGTTTGACTAGCACCGAACGCAAGTACTGCCGACAAGCTGCTTCTCCCCGATAAATCAGAATCCGCAGCGCCTGTATTTCCTGCATTGGAGAAACACAGATTTCGGCAATGGCACTAATCAGATTTTGTTGCTTCTGCACATAATCTTGATGCTGCTGCTCCAACACAGCAATTTTGGAGTTTAACTCCTGTATCTGCCGCAATGCTTGCGTCAGGGACGATTCTTTGTTTCGAGAGCGATTCTCTAGAGTTAACGTCATTTTCTTACCCTTCTAAATTTAGATTCTTTGTGTTTACTGTTGAGTCATCTGCTTCATATCATCGATTGCATCCAAGACTTCCCCCAAAATATTGAAAGCATCGTTTAAAACCACGTCATTCAATGTAGAAAAGTATTCGGAGGATTCGATATTGCGATAATCTTGACTACTGCTAATAAGCCGCAGTGTATATTGACACCCTTGCAATATGGCTTGAATTTCTGAAGTAGTTAGCTTAATTTCCATTGGTGTGTTCTAACTTTGAAAAACTGAATCGATTTCGCCGTTATCAATAGCATTTTTGGCATGGCGAACAGCTTGCGTATGATTGTCAAAAGTTTGAGTTGAAGGTGATGCCCAAGTTGTTTTTAACAGACCTGTTTTTCCCACATGAACATCCACAGCGCCATCTGATAACTCGGCAGTCTCAATTTTGTAGCCGCCATGTTTGGTTTTGTACTCTTTCATTACCGTTAACTAACCTAAAATTTATCTCGTTGAATACTAAAACTTGCTCCGACTAAAGAACTGCCTAAGAATGCAGAAAAACTGACCAACATTGCACCCAGGCAAATATTTTTCTGTTGCTCCCAACCAGAGATGATTATGTTGGGATTAGCATTTGTGTCAATAATCTCCATTCCCCAACATCCCATTGCCACTACTCCTGAAAAGCCAGTTAAGAGCAGAGAGACAATTGCAGTTGTTTCTATCGTGCGGTCTATGAATACTTTGGGGTTAAATCTTTTTCGAGTCCGACGAAGAACTAATTTATTACGATTGTTTGAAGGCAAAGATGATTGATGAGTTACTTTATGGATTTTCATTTCACTTCGTCCAACTCCACAAAAAATCCTGCACCTGTATTTGTCACTTTTACCAGATTGCGATTAACTAACGTTTGAATTACCCCCAGACTAAAATTTATAGTGCATAATCGAGCGCTGCCACCGCAACGGCGGAGGTACTGAAGGCATAACTGGGAATGGTCTTTTGGGACTGGGTTAGCTTTTTTAGGCATGATGTCTTTCCTATTGTGATTTGTGGGGGTCAAAGCGCTGGGTGAAAAAAAATAGCCAAGCAGTATTAATGCTTGACTAAAGTATTTTTGAATTTAAAAGGTGAATTTCAGTTATTAGAAATTATCAAGGTCGTCAAATTTATTTGTTGCAGAGTGCTTGTACATTTTGGCTTTATTCATTTGATGGGTAGAAGCTTTAATTACTGGGATTGCAGCTTCCTTAACAGAATCCTTTGCTTGTTGAAATAGAAATTGTGTCGTCCCTTGTGCATCTTCTTCTGCTGGATCAATTTGTCCCCATAAGGAGCAACTTAACTCTAAAGATTCATAGTCACCTAAATTGAACTTACGTGTGTAAGTTACAGCAATAGTCTTGATTTCCATAATTTAACCAAACAATATTTCAAAATGAAGTGTAGCTTTTTAGCATCTCTTACAAAGTGACGCATCTAAAATTACAAATGCCGCCAGAAGTTCTTACTGATAGTCTTGATGCTGACAGTTTTCGGTTCAGATTGCGGCGGTTCTTTGATCTGAACAGCTACAGGTTCATTCACCAGTAAAGAATTGAGCAGTTCTTGTTGATAGTCAACATCTACAACTCTTCGGTACACCCTGTAAGGATCTATCTGCATTCCCAATGGTGTTGGGACAATTTTCAGATACTCATTAAGGGCAAGTATGTAGCTATCACTAAAGTTCCTGTTTGCAACAGCCTGACGTATAGCATTTAATAGTTGTATCGCTCGTCTGATATCTGAAATACTGCGATCGCCATCCATTTGTGGCTGACTTTCTCTGTAGCCCTTAGATTTTTTTTCGGCTACCAGATTGTGAAACTTAAAGACAGCCTGTTGATGGCTCAAGAGAGAATGTACTTTCTTCTGGGAATTGTAACCCACTCGTCCCCATTCAACAGTCAAACTACTGCCTTCAACTTTCGCACTCCAGAATTTGTTACTGTTGTTAACAGCGTCAACAAAAACAAGATATGTTTCCATAGTTTTCATGCTGGAATTAGTGAACAGATGAATATCTAATTTTTAGATATTCACCTGTAATTAGTTATTAAATCGTCAATAATCTCACTCTCTTTTTGGCGTAGCAATTGTCTCTTTTGAGAAATGCGATTTCTCTTGAACACAACAGGAGAAATCGCGGACTTTATCAATTCATGTTGCGAAACTTGGCAGTACGCAAAGACGCTTGTTTCGCCCCGATGACAGGACTAGAGGCAGCCCTCGCAGTCTTAGACCAAGCTTGCATTCGCTCCACAGCAGCAGCATCAGTAACGGCAAGTGGGGTAATGGAATGGCTGCAATTCTCTAAATCTCCCAGCGTCACTTGCTGCGGTCGCCCTTCGTCAAACGCCAGTAGTGCCGCTTCTGCTGCTAGGGTTTCCAGTTCGGCTCCTGAAAACTTCGCGGTGTTTGCAGCGATCGCTTCCAGATATTCGCCTTCGACCACAATGCCAAAACGCTCCAGGTGAATTTTCAGGATTTGACATCGCTCCGGTTCGGTTGGTAAGTCAACAAAAAAGTTTTCATCAAATCTGCCTTTCCGTTTCAATTCACTAGGTAGAGCAGACGGATCGTTACACGTTGCTACAACAAACACACCTGCCGTACACTCACTCATAAATGTGAGCAGATTTCCCAGGATTCGCTGGGAAACTCCACTTGTGTCGCCGCTACCAGACAAGGCTTTCTCTATTTCGTCTATCCATAAAACGCAGGGTGCAATCACTTCGGCTGTCTTCAAGGCACGGCGAACATTACCTTCAGATTCACCAACCAGAGAACCAAGGAGGGACGCAATATCAAGTTGGAGTAGTGGTAAATTGAGTATGGTTGCAATGTTTTTGGCGCAAATCGACTTACCTGTTCCGGGCGGGCCAGCCAACAATACGCCTTTGGGTTGCGGCAGATGCAGCTTACGCGCCTCTTGAGTGAACAGTCGCCGCCGCCTCATCAGCCATTCGCGCAGTAAATCGAGTCCGCCAAAGGGGATAGTTGCAGGTTTGCCTAACTCAATTCCCATCTGAGCCAGCAGCCGAGTTTTGTACTCGACTATTAGAGGCGTAACTGTGGCATCAATCAAAATGCCAGCGTTGCTCAAACGCTCTTTAACGGTCAGTCGCAAGAAATCGCTGACTTCCTCTAACGTCAGTCCCAGCGCTGCCTGTGCAAAGGTTTCTTTTTCTTCATAACTCAGGGACACTCGAAATGTGACATCCTGCTCAGTAGCAGATTCTTCAAGAAAAACCAGATATGACTCGAAGTGGTCTTGAATTTGGCCAATGTTCGGTAGTGGCACTTCACAGTAGGGGATGAGCCTTAACAAAGAATCGTGTAGTTCGATGTTTTGACCCAGCAGCACAATCCGTTTTTCTGTAGGTTTGAGTCGGTGGTAAAGGTTTTTCACTCTGGTCAAGATTTCCCAACTCATCTGTGGGGAATTCTTGCCAAGAAATGGGTGTATGTCCCCCAGAATAAACACGCCAACGCCATCAAAGTTATTGATATAGTCGAATACGAACAGCAACGGATCTGTATGAGCAGGTCTTTTGTACTCCGGCACCGACTTAAACACCAGCCCACCATCCGGTGCAATCAGGCATTGCTCCAGGCTGGATACTCCCAGGTTCCAAAAGAAAACTGGACTGTTGAGTTTTTCTTTAGCTTCAGTAGTCAGCCACTCAATAATCGTCGCTTCATCAGGAGACAGCACGTCAAGCGCTGCGATCGGAATTTGTGAATCGAGTGTAGCGAATAAGTTATTTAGGTTCATGATTTTTAAGAAAAGTAAAGTTACTCAAGTGTTCATTGTCTATCAAACCTACTTCACGCCATATTCGGCATCGCTGTTAATCAGATGATTAGTTTTTATTTAATTACTGACAAAAGTGCCGGGGAAATCTCTATCAGATTTTCCCGGCACTTTTGCTCAACTAAATATGACAAAATCTGCTCAAGCTATACTTTTATCAAAACAGAATTCAGGAGTCAGGAGCCAGAATTCAGAATGAATTTTGTGCGACTAGCGGATGAATCAAGGGCGTTTTTGCACCCCCACTAAATCGTTCGCGCTTGCGTCTCTGAAAGAGAAGATTTAGTGGTGCAACAATTCAGTGGCGGGTCTGAATCCCCCACTGATTGATTCTGACTCCTGAATTCTGACTTCTGAATTCTTCTTCAAATTTTCAAAATTTTCGATGCTCGATTTAAGTGCAAGAACTGTTTCTATCGCTTCTTGACTAACATCATAATTAGGAATAACCAAATCAGCTTTAACCTTTTGCGCTTGGTCTTCTAGAGAAATAAAGCGCTTAAAATCGCTTCTAGTTGTTGCAAGTCTAGACAATTCTTTGATGTCTCTGCCTTGCTCATACAAAAACGCTCTTGCCCACAACAAAGGATCTTCGAGTGCCAAATCTTGAGAAGATGCCACTAAGATAATTTCATCACAAAGTTCATCTTCTTGTAGTGGCTCTCCCAAGACTATTTTCATGATGATTTTTAAATTATTTGGCAACGTACCTAATGATTTCAACGCTTGTTCTAGGCTCAATGGAGTATCCATGATTTTCACCAAGTTATTTTTCCTGCTGGTATGGTAACGAAGTTAATTCTTTATGCGTATTCACAACTTGAACAATCACTTCATAAGCTTCGGCATCGCCGTCAAAAACCTCTGCCATACCATTGCATTGTGGGTAGGCAATCGCTGTTACTATTGCATTCAGCAGCACACATAACCCTTCAGTATTCGCTTTGATGATCACGGGTTGTCTTGGTTTTTGCTGGGCGTAAACGTGAACAAATGGGTATTCTTTAGCTAATTCGTTCATGATTGTTTTTGAGGGGGAACTTGTTGATTCCCCCGTGTTGATTACTGACGCAGGCGTGTTTGACTACTGTTCGTAGTCCGAAGCTGTGGTGCTGACTCTTCTTTATAAGTGCGATCGCCCACAACTCCAAGTGCTTCTTCAAATGGTTGCGTAGCTGATAAACAACTCAATCCCTCGAATCCCTCCGCTTCCACTTTCACTTCACCTGTAGCATTGTCGAAATGAATCAGTATTGACCGTTCCATATTTATCTCCTCACGTACTGTTGAACTTCCTGATGTCCGGCAAAAGTCAGCCGTAGAGTTTGCACGCTCCCGTTGGTTTCTTCAGCGATCGCACATTCACCAAATTTTTCTTGTAACTCAGCAGCTTTGACACGAACCAAATGCTTACCATAAGCCAGCATTAGTTTATTACTGAAAAAGTCTTGTCCCAACTTCGGAACTGTCTCGTAGCTGTCGTGTATCACATCGTACACACCACTTGACTGATTCCATTTGAAACCGATATCTGCACGGGCTTTTATGGTGCGACCAGACACAATAATTTCAGCACTTTGTCCAAGATAGCCACCGTAGTATCCTTTTAGTGATTGTGCTGTTTGGTGAACTTGTGGTGATAGGTTTAGATCCGTGAGAGCTTGCACCAAACACTCTTGATTGCTTAATTTGGTTTTGACTGTTGAGAAATGCGACATAATGTTATTCCCTTTGTCATCTGGTTTGAAAAATAGTAAAAGTGCGATATCCTTTTGAAACGCGAATATTGCACTTTTAATACATCGATCAAGTAAGAGAGCGAATGCACACTCGCCCAAGACTGTTTTTTACCGGAACTTAAACGACATCACGGTAGCCTTCGATAAGCCCACGTCGTCAGTCGCAAGTGATTGTAGATTGCGTTGTTCATCTAACAACTTGGTGCGGATAGAATCTATTTTTTGCTGCAATTGACTGCGCGTATCTGAACCAAGATTCTTCGACTCAATCGCTGGATCGTTAACGATAGAGTCCAAGTGCGCCATCATCGCCTCCAAGCTGCTGCCAGCCTCCGGGTCAGCATTCGCTAGCAAAACCTGAACCTTCATCAGATGGCGTTGCATCTTCTTTTTAAACTGGATTGGCTTGCGTCCTGGCTCCCAATCAGCCAACTCTTCAAGCAACTGCGCGGCGAGTTGTTCACCGCCAGCGATCGCTGATTCCCGTAGCCTTTGCTCCAGATTTTGGTCGTACTGTTGTATGAACTTGGTAATCTGGTCAAGGCATTCGGCTTGCTGCTGATTGAGTTGTTCAGAGAGGGCAGGGATAATTACCGGACGACCAATAACGACCTGCAAATAGTCTTCAAGGTCAATCAGAGTCGGAAATGCTCTTAACAAATTGGCTTTTACAGATTCTTGCTTATCGTGGGGTAATTCCCAAGTGTTAAGTGAGAGGAACTGGTCAATTCGTTTCTGGTAATCTACAAGTCCCGCTTCGTAATCAGCTTTTAATTGATTACGCAGTCCTGGGGCGATATTATCTCTGATATTGATTAACTGATTCCAAACAAGTGGAGCCAAATCAATCGGACAGACCCAATCACCAGTATCAGCAGACATCCATTCTTGAACTGAAGCAATCTCTTGACGCAACTGGGCAGCAGCCTCATCAAGCTTTTTAAATACCTTAATACCTCGCAAACCGACTTCGGAATTTGTGACTTTCACGAGGTCTGATTCTATTTCAGAAACTTCAGCTTTTAGCACATCTGCCCATTTAGGAGCCGCAGATTTTGTACTTTTCTTTAGCTGAATGCGAAAGCGAATGCGAGTTTTATTTAATTGCGAGAAATTGTGGCGCTCGACTACTGCATCAGTTAGAAAATTTGCAGCGATAGTGTTGTCGATTACTTGTACCATGATTATTTACCTCAATCATTATTTTCACTTTCGATTAAGCGAAGCTTCCTCAGCCTGTAACCTAATAAGTTCTTGTTTCTCGAACCATACAAGGCTGTTCTTTAATAGTTGCAATCTCTACTTTGTGGCTATTTCTCAATTTCTGAATGTCTGTAGTAGCTCTATAGATTACTTTTTTAGAGCTTTTTTGTAGTCGAACAGGTCTTTTAATGACTGGTGGTTTATGTATGGACATGGCTTAAAATAGCTGAAGTTGTTGCGAATTATCCTGTACCGCAGGCTTCTCATAGACCATACCTTCGACTTCATAACACCGAGTCATAAGTTTGTTTCGATTTAGTCGAAAGCTGGCTTTTTTTCTTTGATTTGGCAGAGGTACAAATAGATACTGTGGATGTTGGATAGTACCTGCATCGCCCAAGTATCGGCAATGTGTACCATTAATTTGGTAAACTTTTGATGAGCTTAACAGTGTCGCGTCATACACTTTGATCAAATTTGTTTCCATCTTAGTAGCAGTGAAGTGTGCCATAATTTGTTGTGGAATCGATTTTCTTCTACAGTCAGATTTAATTAGTCTGACTGTAGAGTTTTTCACGGATAAGCTGATTTTTATTCCGTCAAGCAGCAACTTTTTCTTTTTTCGGTTTAGACAACCTAGATCCGCTACTATCTGTACGTTTAGTTGTTGAAATAGGTGGGTTAACTTGACCGAATGGAGTCTGAATCTTTAGGTCAACCTTTAGCTCGGATTGCAGCAATACAAGCTGAGTTAAATAGTAATCAACCTCTTCTAAAATCTCAGCTTCTACTTCTGACGGTGAGAGCGGCTTAATCTGATCTGATTCCAGATATTTAACTTCTTCGGTGTAGCGAGAAACCATCACAAGGTAGCGGTAGCCATGACCGCAATTTTCGGCTAGCAAACTATCATGTGGTAATACTTCAATACCAATGATTTTACCTTGTTGAGTGCGTTGTCCAATATAAAACTTGGGAATTCCGTAGCCACGAGGGAGAGTAATTGTTGGTTGCATTTTTGTTACTTTTTGGTTAATTAGCTTTTGAGAGTGGCAGAAGATTACAAATAGAAATGCTCAAAGATTTGATTGAGTTTTTCCTTTAATTCATCAGGCAGAGCCTTGAAATCAAACTCTTCAGAGTCCCAAACTTCATCAATACTGGTAGACTCATCGATAATGTTTGCAATCAAACAAGATTCATCACCGTAGTTCCAGCCATTTGCTAAAAGCCACGGCAGAACTCCTTCAGATTGCAATAGTTTCTCAATGTCAAACGAGTCAGAAAACTGCTGTAAGTTTTCGATACTGGGCTGAACGATTGTAATAGTCATGGGGTATTTTAAATGATTGAAATACAGCCCAATCAAAAGAGGAAGAAAGGGATTCAAGAATTATTAAGTCACTCTCACAAGAAAAACTTTTTCCCTTTCCTTTTCTTTGTTAGCTGTAGACAAGATTTGAGAACTGATCAAATATGCTTCCCTACTTGAAGGTAAATAGGGAAGCATAAAGGCGAACACAATTGCTGTAATCACCGCAAGAAGTATTTAGTTATTAAGAAGGCACATCCTCCCAGTAACCAACTTCATCGTCATAATTTGCTTGCATAGACTGCAATTTTTTGACGAAGTTAGCAAATTCTTCGTTAGTTAGTAACTGCCTTCCTTTTTTGCCATAGTTCTCTATGAGAAACTGTTTGCCCTTTTCCTCCTTCCAACCTAAAGCTTCAATCAATCGTTGTGACTCCATCATCAATTGATTGCGATCTAGTGCATGAAACGTATGCTTTGGTAAGTTATTGTTAGGCAATCCTTTTTTCCACCAATCGCAGATGGAATTATGCACAAGAGCAATTTCTTGAGCTATTGGTTTCTTGCCAATACAATAACTCTCCCAGTCGGGCGCAGTGGGCTTTTCGTATCCGCTACATACACAGGCGTTGGAAGTTTGCCCCCCTTTCTCACGTTTCTCTGTTTTCAATATGGGACAAAATACCCACATCGAATGCCAAAGTAAATTCTTTGGTTGGTGATGTTTACCGTGAAAACTTGCATAAGCTTGTTCGCAGGTTTCACGGAATGCCATTAGTTGTTGATCAAACGACACTTGAAACACTCCCCAAGCAGTTATTTGTACTGGTGCGATATGAAGAGGTTGATTTTGGGCATCGACGAAAATCACCATATACCGCCTACCGAATTTGTAGGCGTTTTTGTCTAAACCATCACTGCTACGCCAAACTCCAATCACCTTTCTATCGTTTCCGTATAGCAGAGGCGATCGCCCAATCACAAGTATTCGTGGTTGTCTATAGAGAGCGCCAGGAATACCTATCTTTTCATCGTTTTCGTCCAACTTATTAGTAAGAACTTTATACTCTTTCCCACCAACTAGTTCTTTATTTTCGTACCATCCTGCTAATTGTTGATTTTCGTAAGCAATCCAAATGCCTGCGGGTGAAGGAATACTCTTTGCTGCTGGGGTTTTTTCGTATGCCTTGTGTTGAGCAGAATCAAAGTCAAAAGCTGTCATAGTAGCTGCTGCCTTTCTTTAATGTTAGTTTTCGCAAAGAATAAGCGAAGCTTTAATTCTGAGTGGCGAATGGCACTGTTTTTAAAACAGTGGTGGAAGAGAATTTTCTTCCACCATTCTATTTACGCCGCTACCAACTCCTGACGAACTTGCGGCAGTTCAATCGGAGCAGTTCCTCTGGACAGCGCCTCTACAGCCTCCCTGACGCTCCAGTACCGTACTCCATCGCCACAGCGCCAATAGTAAGTCTTAGGGTCGTTTTCCCAGACTTCATCAACGTTTCTGACCTTGAAGACAATTCCCAAGAATTCACCATCTAGATATATGTTGTGAGCCGTCTGAAGGTCAGTGCGTCCTACATAGGTCAGTCGATAGTTGTCTACTGGTTCGCACAAATCTTCTGCACGAGTACCACGATACCCACAGTTACCGCACCCATGACCTTCGCAGTCTGGACAGATGGCAGCAGGCATATTCCACTTCGGCAAGGTGAAGTCCCATTCAGATGGTGGGGTTAATATTCGAGCCTTGTGAGAGATATAACAACCAGCGTGACCGATTACTTTATCAGGATAGTATTGGACGCTCAACGATAGCCAGTCACAATCACCTAACAAGCCTATTTTCTCAGAAGCTTGTTTTAATTCCTTTTCTTCCTTGTGATTGCGCTCTACTGGAGCAGAAAAACTCGCTTTTACCTCTGCAACAGCGCGTTTGAATGGCTCTTTGTGATATCGAGCATAACCGTGGGTCATTTTCACCCAAACGATATCATCACTGTTGATCCAGATAGTCACCACATCTTCGGGCTGGCAATTTTTGGAGTAGTCGGACTGATTGACGATGGTTGCGATGATTTGGCGATCGCGTGTGGTTAACGGATCTTTTGTTGGCGCAGGGGCTGGAGTTTGTGTAATCATTAGAAATACCTCTTAAATGGGTAAAAAGGCGATCGCAGACTTTCCACGGTGAGCGATCGCCTTTTGTTTTGTGTGAACAACGTTGTGGTTTACGGCAACGCTCTCAAAAAGATTCGGCGTAGCCTCATATTTCTGAATTTCAGTTATTTTCTAGCAAGAATTCACAGCACAAGGCTCTAGACAAGGTATTGAGCGGTTGCTCTAATTGCAGCATGAGTGAATTTATTGAGTGATTTTGAGTATCTCCCCCAGCCGACTTTACCTGGCGTACCTTGTGCTATACGACGGGAGGTTCTCGTTTCTCAAATCTATGTTTTATGTTGAGCAAATCTGTAACTGGTTAGACTTGCGAACCCTTTTTGCGTTTGGGTGCAGGCGGTTCGCTTTCCTTTGCCCTTGAAATAAATATAAACCAATTGCATTGCTTTTGCAATATTTTTGCTATCAGATTTATTCTACGTTCTTGCTATTCAGCATAAGATACCTGTATAGCAAAAGCATTGCAATATGCTATATTTTTGCATTACCTTTAACTGTATAACGCAATGAAAAGCACAGCAAATGTAATATAAGGAGGTGTCAATGCAAGTCTTGCTGCTGTTTATGTCCAGAAAAAGAAAGCCTGTTTCCTTCCGAATTGATGAGTTAGTGGTAGAAACTTTGGCTAAATTAGCTAGGGAAGAAAATACTAGTGTGAATAGATACATCGAAACTCATTTTTTTCGGCTAGGTAAAGAGCGAGGCTTTATTCCTCCAGACGCTCAATTAATTGGCGAAACCAGAGGAGGGGACACAACTAAGGGTATAAATTCTGATGAAATTTGAGCCATTGGGTGAGGAAAAACTATCTCAAACCAATGTAAATTACATTTATAACGTATTTAATTTTACCTAAAAGTACACAATGTTAGGTATATTTAAGTAAAAACGTGTTGTAAATAATGGCTATTAAACAGAATTTTTCAATTGGGAGCTAACAGGCGCTCGTTTTACTCTTCATTTGGATTGGTCAGAGAAAGAA
The DNA here is from genome assembly GCF_964245575.1 of uncultured Nostoc sp. Lineage (GTDB taxonomy): Bacteria > Cyanobacteriota > Cyanobacteriia > Cyanobacteriales > Nostocaceae > Nostoc. The sequence continues at coordinate 26,524 of NZ_CAXTNP010000060.1, forward strand.
TTTATCTTTTTTGAAGCCCCTCACCGAGCCGATTCCCTTGGATAACTCAAGCCAGTTAATAAAAAAATCATTTCCTCTGTCTCTTCAAGGAGCCAACATGAATCTACCTTTAAATCAGTCCGTGTTGCTGGAGTCAAGAACACTGAGGACTTCAGCTTTAACAAATTTTGAGAGCGACAAAGCTTTATCTATTCTCTCCAAGGCTAAAGCAATAATTTTCGCTGTCTGGAATGGTAGTGGTTGGGCGACCACTGCACAGATTGCAGAATACTTCGAGGTGAGTGAATCAGCGATTAAAGAATTGTACAGAAGCAATCAAGAAGAATTTAACCTCCAAGAAACTGAAACCCTTGCAGGACAAGTACTTAGGGATGTTAGACAGACATTCTGTCTAAGTCCCAGAACACCAAAAGCGAGAGTTTTTAGTCCTTTAGGCGCTCTCAGGATTGCGATGTTACTACAACAATCGGAGGTGGCCGCACAGATCCGAACGATACTTATTGAAATCGTTGCAGCGATACCCAACACAATTGCATCTCAAAACCAAAATCATATACCAGCCCTCCCTCCAGTTGAGCAACGGCTAGATACTTTTGTCAAAGCAATGAAGACTTTAGCCGAACTCACCGGTGGCAGACTCAACCCTTACATGGAACAGAATTGCAAAGACTTTGCCGCCAATCTGATAGCTGACTACAACAGACAGTCCTTAACCGGCACACAAGAAAAGTGGCTTGGCGTGGTCAACTTTGCAGAAAGCGAACTCGGTAAAAAAGTCCCCCTGAGCGGCTCCCACTATCGGGGACACTTGGGCACATGGGTAAGAACATTCTACCCACAATTGGGCGATCGCCAAGAGACACGATTGGTTAACGGTGTGCAACAGCCCATCTATGTCTACGCTTGTCATGAGCCGACTGTTGCGGCAGGCTTAACCAAAGCTATAGAAGAGTTCTTCGCTCATCCCAGTCCTGGTGCAGCGCTAAGGCAGGCGGGAGCTTTCGTTAGCAAGAAGGAAAAAGTATCAGTTTAGTAGCCATCAGTCTTCAGTTATCAGTTCCCTAATACCAAATTATTGTAAAGCTGCATGAAACAGGATAAGGGTGAAAGGATTGCCAAGCAAAGGTTTTAGCTTTCTAATTCTATGCAACTTCATACAAAATTGGTATAAATCTTCTGACTGTTGGCTAATTAAATAATACCCATGTAGAGAATTAGCACTGAAAATTTTATGATCATTCCCTTTGATTTACAAGCAAAAGTCACAGCCACTGATGGTAAAGAGTGCATAATTAGCACTGCTTATGTAGACATCATTCAAATTCTGACTTCTAAAGAATTAGCTCAAGCTGACCCGGAAATGAGGGGAACTTTAGACATGATTGCAGAAAATGGGAGCTTTTGTGGCGACGGTGTTGATGAGTTTCTGAGCGATGTTTTAGATGAACTTCAGGACTGGGAATTTGTCGAAGAAATTGACGATGGCAACAGTACTTACTGGGTGCTTACCCCAAAAGGCGTTTTACTCCAAGCTGAACTTTAACAAAAATAATCAAGCGAACAATCGCAATTCACCTGTAATTAGGGATTGCTCCTCACCACTGCATACTCCGATTCTGGCTCAAGCTGGTTTCAATGGAATAATTTTACGCCTTGGAGATAAAAAATATGAAAGCCATAGTCACAGTAGTTGAAAAAATCTCATCTGAAGCTCACATTGATATTCCCGATGGTTTAGCAGAATTAGGCATTAGACAGCATGTTGTAGATCATTACAACAGTGGCGAAATGCTTGCCTTACTGAACATTTTCCACGTTGATTTTGAATCTATCAGCGTTCACATTGGTAAAAAGCTCCAAATCAGTTGGCAACCTGGAAAGCCTTGGAGTTCAAAGCGTTCCTATTACTTTTGTAAACTTGGAAGATTTACTTTGACTCTGTTAACTGACATAGAGCAGAACTTAACTCGTACAGAAGTTTACTTTGGGCATCAGAAGCAACTTATTTACATATCAGAAAAGGAGATATCCAAAGAATTGGCAACAGTTGAACTCCAAAACTTCTTAAGTGGATTAGCTGTTGAACTTCAGACTTTAAGCCACATCGAATTTAGTGAGGATGAAGTATGACTGTTGTACAACTCCTGACATTACAACCAGATACAAATGCATCTATAGAAACTGTTGGTAGGCATCCACTGAACTTTTACGAGTCTCCATCGTGGTTCACTACTGAGTTATTGCGTCATGTCAGATTGTCTGGTGTCATTGGTGAGCCTTGTGTGGGGCATGGAGCGATCGCTTCTTTGTTGAATGTGTGGCCTCATACAGAACATATCTGGACTAACGACATAGATCCGAACAAGCAGGCACATTTTCACTACGATGCAACACTATCGGAGTCATGGGAAAAATTTCCCGATTGTGACTGGATCTGCACTAACCCACCATACGCGGAATTTGCTGCACCAATCATCAAAAATGCTTACCAGAAAGCGCGTGTGGGTGTCGCCGCTTTTTTACTTACCAGCTTTCTCGAACCCTGTGATGATCGGGCGGATTTCTTACAGCAGCACCCGCCGTCACTTGTAATCATCATGCCGCGCTTCTGCTTTCGGAAAGACAAACTGGGTACTCGTTGGGCTACCGATAACGTTACCATCTCGTGCTTTGTCTGGGACAAACGCGCAACCACACAACGCATTATCGTGCGTCCTAAGTCAGAAATTATTGGGTTTTACAAAAATCCAGAACAGGCTATTTCACAGGAACGGGCAGAAGAAATTGTACAGGCGATCGCCGCTTAAGGAGTATGTATGAAACAGATGACACTGTTTGATGAACCAACTATAGTTTTACCTGTCAGTTATTATCCAGACTTTCTCACAAAGCAAGAAGCAAACGAACTTTACCAACATTGCCAAGAACTGCAATGGCAGCAAAACCAAATCAGGATGTTGGGTAAAACTATGCCCGTTCCGCGTCTGGAGTGCATTTATGGTGACGAAGGGTGTGATTACCTCTACTCCAAGAGTGTACTGCTCAAACCATTACCTTGGACTTCATCGCTGGCCCAACTGCGAGATAGGATTACTGCGGCTACTGGCTACAGCTTCCGCATTGTCATCGGCAATCAGTATAGAAGTGGACAAGACAGTATCGGCTGGCACAACGACAGTGAAGCTTCGATGGGATTTAACCCAGCCATCGCATCCATCAGCCTGGGTTCGGTGAGGAAATTCCAAATCAAGCCCATCGGGGGTAAGCCGACTGACTTTTGGCTGGAGCATGGGAGTCTTTTGGTGATGCTTCCAGGTTGTCAGAGTACTCATCTGCATCAAGTCCCGAAGACCAATAAGGTCGTTAGCACACGGATTAATCTAACTTTTCGACCGCACGTTGGGGGAAAAAGGTAATTCGTTCTGTCTGTAAAACATTATCGTATCTTCCAAATATCGAATTTTATTAGTCAGATTGAAAAAGTCTTGAATGTATTACATCCCAAAACATCAGTAGGGGGATCTCATGAAGTTAACCGATTGTTTAATAGACCTTGGTAATTCTGTTGCTTATTACCCAAAACTAGTTGAAGTCACGGGTGGCGTTTTACCAAATTTGTTTTTATGCCAAATGTATTACTGGCTGGGTAAACAAAAAAATCCTGAAGGTTGGATTTATAAAACTCAAGCCGAGATTGAGAAAGAAACTGGACTGACTCGAAAACAACAAGAAACAGCTCGAAAATTTCTTAAAGCCAGAGGATTACTCCAAGAAAAATATACCGGATGTCCTAGACGCTTAGAGTTTTGGTTGGATAAAGATACTTTAAATCAACGTTGGTCAGCTTTTATGCACAATCTTGAGCTACCAATTGCGAAAATTACTTCATCTTGGACTCGCAGAGCAAAAAAATCTCAGGATGACGCTGATCAAAAACCCAGCATAATGCCCAATTCGGACAATATAGACAGCACCAATAGTGCAATATGTAATGACCAAATAGAGCAATATATATTGCCCCAATCATCCAGTACAGAATGCCCCGATAGTACAGGCTATAATGCCTTCCTTGGACATACTGTAATGCCTTCTTCGGACAATCTATCTATATATACAAAGAATACTTCAAAGATTACTTCAGAGATTACACACAATGCGCCCCTGGCTTCGCCACCCGCGCCCCCCACAAGCGAGTGTGTGTGTGAAAAAGAAGAACTTGATTTAACAACGAAAGAAATTGAACTTGAAAAACCAAGCTTAGAAAAACCAACCCCAGAAGAACCAACCCCACAACAACCCACTTCGTTGTTAAAAAAATCCGAGTATAAGCAACAATGTGGGTTCGCAGATAAGATGAAATTCTGACAACGAATTTATAAGGGTTCCAGGTACCGATATTCGCGCATAAAGTGAAATTCATTGTGGAGTCTGGGTTTGAGCCAAATATTCAATTCGCACATAAATTGAAATTTTCCGACTTTGATTTAACGACAGCCCGAATGCTTTTAAAAGCGTACTTTTGAAGTGCGATAGGCTTACGCCCCACGCCCAGGCGATCGCCTCGTGTCATAGGTAGCCAAGCAGCTTGACTATGGAAAATTCGGGATTTTAAGTATAAATCATAATCAGTATTTAACAAAATATAGTGAATTTCTGTGAGTAGATGCAAAATTTCACTTTATGTGCCAATTCGCTAGCTTTCTCAAACCCTTGCCCCACAATCGATTTCACTTTATGTGCGAATTCCGTCGCCTGGAACTCCTGTAACTCCGTTGTTCAAATTTCATCTTATCTACGAACCGACAACAAACCGATAATCCCTCAAGAGGATCAACTATTGCGGGGGGGTCGTTCGAGAAACACGAACAAGCGAATAAGCCGCAACTAACCTGTCCCTACAAGACAGCCCGGAACGTAAAAGAACTGATTGATGCTTGGCTAACAGACCCGACTGCTATGAGTGATGATTCTCTACCACTGCTTGTCAGAGAAACAATCAAGTGGAATTGCTGGGTTTTACCTTGGCGCAATGGAGAGCGAAAGCTGAATAACTTGTACCAGAACTTCAACCCCATAGTCGTGGACTTCCTGGCACAAGAATTAGCCACTAAATCGAAACGCTCCGCACGACAGGAAGTAGATCATGCGATCGCAGTCATGAACACTTGGGAAAAAACCAAAGGGGGATGGACGAACCTGATGCAGCGCTATAACCAAGCTCATAGTGCCGAAATTCAACGCCTTGCCCAACAAAAGGCCATACAAACGGCTCATGCTGCCCCTAATGAGTTGAGGGCAGTACTACCAGAAATTAGACAAGCGCGGAGATTTAGTAAGACAGGAGCCAGGAGCCAGGAATCAGGATTCAGAATTGAAACTTGTGCAGCTGCGGGATGAACCATCACTTCAAACAAGAAATTTCTTGTTAACGTGAGTTCGGGATAAGAAAGGGGGCAAAACAGGTAGGCTGAAAGTGCTAA
>NZ_CAXTNP010000061.1:0-7066 GCF_964245575.1 uncultured Nostoc sp.
GAAATATAGTTATAAATTTTCTTCAATCTTTAATCTTTAATTCCCAATTCCTAATCCCTAATCCCTAATCCCCAATCCCCAATCCCCAATCCCTTCTATTCATCATCAACTTCTGCTTCCTCTACCCATTCAGGTGTAGTCATGGAGTCGGAGAATTCTGGGAAATCATCAGCAAAACGGATAATTTGTCCGTTGAAAAATTCTGCTAGACGTTGAGCTGCGATCGCTACTTCGTCAGGTTCCCAATCAGGTGCGGGTGTTAGCTTTGGAGTTGGAGGCAAAGCTTGCACCCCATTTCCATTTACACCATTTCGATTTACGCCATTTCCATTTACGCCATTTCCATTTTTTGCTGCTGTCGATGCTGATGGTGGAGTGATTGGCTGTGGTGCTGGAGACGGAATTTGCTGGTTATAACTGGGAGTTGGTGGTTGCTGAACACGAGTAGAGTCTTTTGGGAGTGGATCTTTTTTGGCTGAGGTAGGAATTGCAGAACTGACTTGTTCCAGATTTACCTGAACTTCACGTTGAAAAGTCTGCTGGAAAGCTGCTTTCATCATCGGGAGATCAGATTTAAGTGTTTCATACCATTTAGACCCTTTAACAGTAATACGTGCTACAGTACCGTTAAACTCTATTAGCTGGCACATTTGCCCCAGTAAAGCTTGCCTGGAAGGCATCGGAAAATTAGCACGCACTTGTTGCCAAACCTGAGTTAAGTCATATTGTTCTTCCCCAATCACTTCTGAAGTTACTGGTTCAACGTTTGCAGGTGGGACGGGTACAGATACCGGTTCTGGGGTTGGTGGTGAAACTGAGTTAGCAGCAGAATTGTGATTTGTTTGCCGTTCAACTGGGGGAGATGAAGTGACGGGCTGATTTTGGGCAGCCGTTAGATGATTAGAAGATGCAGAATTATGATTTTTTTGCGCTTCAGCTATCGGTGAAGAAGAGACTACGTGATTTTGGGCAACTGCTGGAGGATAGTTTGGAGATACAACAGGTGTGTTGACTCGCTGCGTGATACTTGGGGCTTGTGGCTGAATATTCGTCGCACTGGGTAACAATCCTAGTAATGTTACTTCCAACCACAAACGCGGCTGAGTACTGTTTTTAATTTGCACTTCAGCTTCTCGCAAATGTTTTTGTCCTGCCAAAATCACGTTTATATCGAAGTATTGAGCAAACTCAACCAATGCTGTCCAGGTTTGCTGAGTACAAGCAACCAAATCGTGGCGATTGGGTGCAGTTTTAGCAATCAGTAAATCGCGGTAGAAGGCGGCGAGATTTTGCAAAAGAGTTAGCGGTTCTCGACCACGTTCTAAAATGTAGTGGGTACAGTCTAGAACTGCTTCCGGTTTATCTTGAGCGATCGCATTTAAAAGCGCTAGCAAGTCTTGTTCGCTTACTGTCCCCACCAAATCCCAAACTTTATCCGGTGTCACTTCACCCGCTAACAAACCCAATTGATCGAGCAAACTTTCGGCATCCCGCAACCCTCCCTGAGAAAGTTGGGCTACTAGAGTTACAGCGTCAGGTGAAATATGAATATTTTCATAAGATGCGATCGCACTTAAATGCTTAACCATCGCTTCTAACTGAATGCGTCTAAAATCAAACCTTTGACAGCGCGAAATAATTGTTGGTAACACCCGTTGCGGGTCTGTTGTTGCCAACACAAAAACTACGTGTCTCGGTGGTTCTTCTAATGTTTTTAGTAGCGCGTTGAATGCCTGGGTACTGAGCATGTGGCAATTATGTACCAAAAGCCCATTTGCCACAAAGTTATGATTATCTGCTACTTCAATGTCATAGACTCGCTCAATTCCAGCGAGGTGAACAGATACGACTGTCTCCAAACTTGTAATCCATCGAGGGGATGGAATATTGTTTAAGGTCTGCCAGCCATTTTCTACTGGTGCTTGCCCCCAACCGTATATAGTGGTATGTCTTGCCTGTACTACTTCTAATGTAAAATTTTGTTGTAGCTGAGTATCCCATTGCTGTAAGCCAAGTAGCAATGAGTTGGTTTTCTGCGGCAGAAAATCCTTCAGTATGTAGTTGAATTTGTGGACTTCCTTCTGGACTGAGGGCAAGTGAACCATCATCGCAAAACCACCAAGCAAGTCCTTCTGGGGTAATTCGATTAAGCCAGTCCATAGAGACGAGTTTTTTATCTCTATTCGGTTTAACGATGTCAAAGACATCTTTGAGTTGGGGATGGCAACCTGTGTTACAGGTAACTGATATGTTTCCGTATCCTTTGTTAGCTGTAATTCGCAGTTTTGGACGCAATTCTTCAAGGCGATAGGCTTTGTATTCCAACCATTCTTGCTGCTTTTCTGAGTGTGTCCAACACAATCTGGGGAATCTACTGTATTTATTGGGATAACTGATGGAGCAATCTCCAAGTAAGGTTCCGTATATAAGCCCAAGTGCATTTGGCTGGATAACTGCCGCATCCGCAAGGAACTTTTCTGTTCTAAGTTCCCAAACTCCGTGTCCTTTTTTATATGGATGTTTTTCCCAGCGAGACTGGATGCTGATAATTCCTCGGCCTTTTTTTTGTAAAAAGGTTGGGATATCCAGCTTTTCTCCACACCCGCAAGCACAGAAAGGTCGGAGTAATTCAGCTTGTTTAAGGATGGATTCCAGGTCGTATGATTTTTGCCCTGATGTATTGCCTTTAAACTGGTGTCCGCTAGCAAATCTCCGGGTGCGTCCATCGATACCAAATTTGTAAATGAGGATTCCGCATCCACATTCACAGGGGATAGTATCTTCACTCCTTCTTTTACGTCCCTTGCTGGTAGCCATCCCTGGTTTGTCCTAATTAAATGATTACCCGTACATCTAATTTCTCGGTTAGTTGTCTTGATAACCAGGGTTTGCCGTTCTCCTTGGTCTAACCACCTGACAACTTTCTTGAATTCCCACTTAAGAGATGAGTTGTTGTAACTCAGAACCCTCTTATCTTTAATTTTGGGATCATCAATTCTTTGAAGTCCCTCATCAGTCAAAACCAGAGAATCTCCAGTTAAGCATTCATCAATAACATAAACCTTATAGCGACACTGCACAGGAGCAAACTGGGCTTTTTCAATCAACTCGCGGATATTATCGACACCAGTATTACTGGCGGCGTCGATTTCAATTATGTCTAAGGCGTAGCCCTTGGTGATTCCTTGACAAACTTCACACACGCCACAGGGTTCAGGAGTCGGCTTGTCACTTTTGAGACAATTGAGAGATTTGGCCAGAATCCGGGCACTAGAAGTTTTCCCCGTACCTCTAGGCCCAGTGAATAAATAGGCGGGGGCGATTTTGGATGTGCCGATCGCGTTCGTGAGGGTGGTAGCGATCGCCTCTTGACCCACCAGTTCAGCAAAACTTTTGGGGCGATATTTGTGGTGCAGGGGTTCGTAAGACATGAAAATATAGACTTCAATGCCTTTCAAAATTAATTACTAGCACCGAGTCGAGTTTAGGATTCAACTATTTTAAACTCTCGTACCTGCTTTGTTTGTCGATTTTGCCATAGGGCTTGTACTCAACTAATGCCGTAAATTTTGGCACTTACGAAAGCAAGTAACCAGAGCATATCCTCTACTATGATTTCAACATCAATGTATGGGAATTATAGCATATTATTTAGTACGTTTGTTCTATATAGAAAAATTGGGAGTGGGCAAGAATAACTATTGCTCAATCAGGACTTACGCACTCAGATGCCCCAACCTCCTTAAGGGGCTAGGGGGGATCTACGTTTCAGGCTTCAATGCTTAAATCCTAATATATATATCAAGCTAGACTCAGAATAGAAACGCTATTTTTAAGTGTTTATACTGTAGTTTAAAAGAAAAAGTATCGTTAAATTTACAACCGTCTCCAAGGCTGGTGACTATAAGTTTGTCTTCGTTGGCGGTACTTACGACTTTAGCGGCGGTACGGCGGCAGGCGCACAGCTTTACATCGACGACGTGACCGTTACCCAGGCAGTACCAGTTCTAAATGACACCCATCTATCCACCATCGCCAGGAGGGTTCAGTACAACAACACTTCCGATAACCCCGACACATCGAAGACCCTGACTGTTTCCGTTGAAAACAACGCCAGCGAGACGGCAAGTGCCACCGCAACTATCAATATCACGCTTGTCAACGACGCACCCACCTTCGAGCTTTCAAAAATTGCGGATGATATCTTTAAAATCTCTAATAGCAGTAGCAAATCAAAACTTCAAGTTACTCTCACCGGACAAAGCTCTAATCTTGTAAATGAAATAGGAGTATTTACCGTTGACGATGCTCAAGGTAATATTAATGGTATTGCTCCAGGCGCAGCAGGTTATGCCCAAGCAGCTTTAGACCGAGCTAAGGTAATTTTCTCTGCTATTGCCAATCTTCCCAATGGGTTTAATACCAATAATTTGACACATCTGTTGGAATTTAACTCTGATGAAAACTTCAGATTTTATTTGGTGAAAAATAGCACAACTGATAGTGTACGGACTGGAGAAACTCCACTCACAGACATACTATTTTCTGATCCTTTAACGCAAAAGATTACAGATTTGGGGAATGATGATTTTTCCCTTGCTTGGAAAGATGGCTCTGGTAATAACGCTGCTGACTTCAATAATCTGGTGGTAAAAATTCACTCCACAAATGATTCATTACCTCTGGGTACAAATCTGCAAGGAAACCCCCAAGGAGAAGTGATTGATTTACGCGGTGTCACAAGTCAGGTAAAAGCTGATTTTGTGGTTAACAGAGAAGCGGCTTTCAATAATTTCATCGGCTTTTATCGAGTAGCTGATGAAAATGGTGGCATTGACACCAACGGAGATGGTAAAGCAGATATTCTCACCGGACAGGCTGGTTATACTGAAGCCGCAGTTCGAGGACGGGTTGCAGGCATTGACTTGACAGTTAATAATCAAGGTAATGCAACTTCCACAGGAACTTTCCAGCCAGGTTCTATCTTTGTACCATTTATTATTACTAATGGTACGCCTGATGCTTTACTTGATAGCAATTCAAATAACGATCCAGCAGTTTACTTCCCATTCTTAGGAGCTAATGCTGATAAAGTAGATCACATTCGCTTGTTAGGGAATAACGTTTTTGGCTTTGAGGATTTAGCAAGTGGTGGTGATAAAGATTTCAACGATATGATCGTGCGAGTCAATATGACTATCGCCTAGTCTAAATTATTAGACATCGCCGCTAGCTAACAGTCGCCAATATTTCATAATGCAATACGGTTCAGTTAAGGACTAATGGTGTAAATAATTGGTCTTTGAAGACGCGATAAATCGCGTCTCTACATGAGGGTTTTGGGCTGATCTGAACTGTATTTTTTTATAATGTCTTCTTAATAAATCTCAACACTTCCACGATTAACTATTAAACTAGGACTTACGCAAAAACCCTCTCAAACTCTCATTTCTCCGTGACCTCTCCCTTTGGGAGAAGACCGCCCTAGCTCCCCAATAATGCACTAGAGGAAAAAAGAGATTTCCTGTTTATACATTTTATTGACTGAACTAACGCCATAGTCCAGTGCGATCGCTACAATCTTAGGATAAGCAAAACTCGATGGTGCAGCAGATGCTCAAGCGGCTATTTCAATGGCTCAAAAAGCTTTTTCAGAGCTTATTCGGTGGAAAACAGACTGCCTCAAAATCTAGAGGAAATGTGCCAAAAGAACCAGCGCCACCTTTAAGCGATACGGATTTGGAATTTCTCTTCAACGAACTGTTGCAAGGAGTACATCAAGCACGAGGGGAAGCGTGGGCGCAAAAGTGGCTGCATAATATTGAACATCGTATTTCAACTGAAGACTGGGTTGAGTGGTTAAGGCGTTTCGGCGATAGATTGCTAGCATCACCTACACCCAATAATGAAATAGCTGCACGGTTAGTGCAATTGGGTGAGTTGAACATCGGAGAAATCGGAGATGTTGCCTATAGTATCGGGATGCAGTTATTGACACGCAATCAAGGCGAACCAATTTGGGAATATGAAGGACCAGATGCTTTTAGCACAACTTTACCATCTGAGCCAACCGCCCCTATATCAGAGTCAGTAGATACCCCAGAGAACCCCCCAGAGGGAGAATACCAAACTGTCACCTTAGAAGAGTTGTTTGTGATGTTGCAGCAGGATGAAAACTTACGCCAGCAGATTGCTCAACAGCTTGCCGTTGACACAGACGATCCAGAATTGCTTGTCCAGGCATTGATCAATCAATTATATCCTGCCGGTCAATCGACTACAGAGCAAACAGAAAATTAACCACTTGGCATCAAGAGTCGAATTTGGGAATTGTAACGTTGTAATGCTCTACTCTTGAAGTTTTGTATATTTTTTGCTAACCTGCGACGGAAGCGCTGTCTCGATCTAATGGATTTTTACGTAATTGATGATTTTTTTAAGACAACGATGGCTACAATCTAGAAAAACAAAATCCAATAGTGTGGCAGATGCTCAGGCGGATATCGCAGTCGCTTAAAAGGTTTTTAAAGCGCCTGATTGGAAGTAAGCAGGCTAGTTCTCTCAAGGGTGCGAGAGGACAGAATCTGGTGGAGGTATTACCAGAACTAACCAATGCGGATCTGGAACAATTGTTTATCCAATTGTTAGAAGGCGTGCATCAAGCACGAGGACGACAGTGGGCATTGAGGTATCTGCAACGGGTAGAAAATCGCATTCCGGCTGAACGCTGGATAGATTGGTTGCTGATGTTTGGCGAAAGCTTGCTAGCTTCACCGATACCAAATCCTCTTTTAGCATCACAGATGGTGCAATTGGGGGAACTTGGTGTTGGCAGAATTGGAGATGTTGCTTATGACATTGGTATCCGGCTGATGCAAAACTTACCTACACAAATAGAGCATGAGGAGAATTATCCAGAAGAAGACTTAGAAATTACTCCTGGGGAAGAACTGATCCGCAATTTAGGCGAACAGTTATGGGAGTATGATGAACCAGATGTAATAGAAACTACTCCTGGGCAAGAACTGATCCGCAATTTAGGCGAGCAGTTATGGGAGTATGATGA
>NZ_CAXTNP010000061.1:7166-31297 GCF_964245575.1 uncultured Nostoc sp.
GAGCAGTTATGGGAGTATGATGAACCAGATGTTGAACCAATAACGTCAGCACCTGAAAATGCCTCTAGTGAGGAAACATTCACCGAGAATTTAGAGGAACTGGTATTGGAGTATCAAAGGGAAGATGCCCAAACCACAATACCCGAAAATTTCCCTCTCCCCGCAGCAGAAGATTCAATCACCTCATTAGCCCAACTGAGGTTCGATGATGAAGTTGTTCAACGTACAACAGGAGCAAATCTCCTTTCCACTAGACAAAGAACTGAATTAACAACTTCTCCCTCAGTGGAAACCTGGGATAACACTTTGACCAATTTAGAGCCAAATGTGGCTAATGCATTAGATGAGTTATGGGTGAGATTGGATCAAAGTACCAATTTAGTCCAGCAACTTGCTTCTAATTTGGCAGTTCAAAGCAGCAATCCCCCTGGTATAGTTGAGCGACATAGCGATAATCCTCTTACCCAAGCTCAAGGGTGGTTTTATCAAGGTCTAAGCCAAGCAAAAACAGGTGATTTGTTAGGCGCGATCGCATCTTATGACAAAGCCATCGAACTTCAACCAGAATTATCAGAGTATTGGTTTAACCGAGGCTTGACGCTGTTCCATTTAGAACGTTTTGATGAAGCGATCGCATCTTACGAAACCGCCACACGACTGAAACCCAACTTCTACAAAGCTTGGTACAACCGGGGTGGAACTCTCGGAGAATTAGGATACTTTGAAAAAGCGATCGCTTCTTTTGACAAAGCCATAGAAATCAAGCCAGACTACCAAGAAGCTTGGTCTAGCAAGGGTTTAGCTTTGTTAAAGTTAGGTTGGCTACCAGAAGCTATTTCTAGTTATAACCAAGCGCTGCATTTGGAACCAGAAGACCAAGAAAATTGGTATCACCGTGGTATAGCCCTAGCTGTCGGCGAACAATTTGCCGAAGCGATTATATCTTACGACAAAGCGCTAGAAATTGACCCAGAGTATCACGAAGTTTGGATAGACCGAGGTGTAGTGCTGTTTAATTTAGGAAGATGGTCAGAAGCGATCGCCTCCTGGGATAAAGCACTTTCAGTTCAATCCGACTTCTACTTAGCTTGGTACAACCGAGGTATAGCGTTAGATAACTTAGGACGTAGACAAGAAGCGATCGCATCCTATCAACAAACGATCGCCATTAAACCCGACTTCCACTTAGCTTGGTATAATCAGGCAGTAGCATTGTTTTATTTAGAACAATTTGTTGAAGCGATCGCCTGTTATGACAAGGCTTTGCAAATTAAACAAGATTATTGGGAAGCTTGGATTGGTCGAGGAACTGCGATCGGTAATTTAGTGAACTCTGAAGCATTGCTGATTTCGAGTAGGATCACAGCGACAAATCCCACCTTACAACAGGGCGGCTACGAGGGGAAATTAGCCAGCTACGAGGAAGGGTTAAAGCATTTGCGGACAGATACCCATCCAGAAGGTTGGGGTAGATTGCATTTTGCGATCGCTAATACTTATTACGACCAAGGCAAAAAAAATACTAATCCCCGCGATTATTGGCGCAAAGCCGCATCTGAGTACCATCAAGCGCTGTTAACCCTCACACTAGAATATTTTCCTCAGTTGCACCTAGAGGTTTTGCAATCTCTAAGCAAAGTGCTGATGGGTTTGGGGCAAACAACACAAGTTCAAGAATTGCTGCAACGCGGTACAGATTTATTGCGACAATTGCTGAATGAAGAAACTCGCTCAGACGAAAGTAAAAAACAGTTAGCCCTGAAATTTGCAGGCTTTAATCAATTAGCAGTTGATTTAGCCGTGGAGTCTGGTGATTTAGTTGAAGCTTGGGAAATTGCCGAACAAGGCAAAAATGCTTGTTTAAACTGGCTGCTTTATGCCTGGAATGATAATATTTACTCGCCTTATTATGGCGCAATTCAACAACTATTCAATCCCACAACAGCAATTATTTACTGGCACATTAGTCCAGTTGCCTTACACACATTTATTCTCAAAGACCAAGCGCCATCACCGATCCTCCTATTTACACCCATGCAAGATACTGGGGCAATACCTTTAGGAGAAGACGCTATCCGTTTAAATGAATTACCCCTACCCGAAGCAGTACAACGCCTAATTGAATTTGAAACTTGGCTAGAAGATTGGCATCAACAATACCAAGAATATCGCAGCACGGCCCAAGACAAAGAAAGTCAAAGCCAGCATTCTTGGCGAGTTGATATGGAACAGAAGCTATTGCAATTGTATGAAATCCTGAATATTTCCACAATTGCACAGGAACTTGAAGGCATCACCCAACTGGTTTTAATTCCTCACCGTGACTTGTACAGATTGCCCATTCATACCCTTTTCCATCTTCCTTCCCCATCGCCGGAAGAATTGCCGAATGTGGAGTCAAATTTTAGTGTCACCTATCTACCTAGTGCTCAAATAGGTTTATCAATAAGAACTGAAGATATTTGGCAATGGCAAAATCAATTATTGCTTAGTGTTGAACATCCTGAGAGTACGGGTTATCCCACGCTTAAATTTGCTAAACTTGAATCGGAAGTTGTTAGCCAGATATTCAATAATATCCAACGAATTCAAGGGTCAGAAGCTACAAAAAATATTATTGAAAACGCCTTATTTGATAATTACAACATCTTACATTTTACTGGTCATGTCACTAATAATTTAATTGAACCCAAAAAATCAGAATTAGCATTAGCTGGTGAAGACAAACTTACTCTAGATGAAATCTGCCAACAAAATCTAGCAAGTTACAACCTTATTACTCTCTCTGCTTGTGAAAATTTAAGTACTAGCAACCACACTATCAGCAGCGAATATGTGAGTTTAGTGACTGGTTTTGTGAGTCAGGGCGTTCCTCATGTAGTGAGTACTCTCTGGAATGTAGAATCTTCAGCTAGTGCCTTGGTAATGATAGAGTTTTATCGACGATTACAGCCTAATAAATCAGCAGTTACTGCCTTAGCTGAAGCAACCCGATGGCTGAAAGAACTAACTGCTGGAGAATTGACAAAATGGTATGAAGATGTCTTGAACAATCTGCATCCTGAAGAATTACGAATTCAAACTTATTTAGCGACACAACTATATAGAAATAGTAAAATGGCATCAGATAAAAATCTTTATAATCATCCTTACTACTGGGCAGCATTCACGATTACAGGTAAGCCGAATTAATCTTTCGTGCTGCTGCTAAAACTGCTGCTTTATTCCCTGCCGATTCTGGCTTCTTAGAGCTAGAAGTTGTATTTCCAGAGGCAGGACTAGCTCGAGCAACAGCAGTTGGTGTTTGAGACCTAGTACTAGTAGATTCTTCAGGTTTTTTCCCAGAACTACCTAGATCAGCACTGTAAATAACGTTAGTTTTGATCGCTATGGTGGACTAAATAATAAGGTATTCAATCCACCATTGTTGAGTTTAGTTACAAATGAGAGCCGAGGCAGTTAAACCTTGCCTCGTCATCGGAGTCAGCTTTACTCCTGATCAACTTTTTCGATATCATCAGGTGTACCAGTGGAAGAAATTTTTGATGTGCCAGATTTACCTGCACCTGAGTTGCCACCAGAAGCGCCAGCACCCCCTGAGTGTTTAGAGTCCGTGTTGCCTTGTTCTTCTTGAAGCTGTTCAAGGCGGTTTTTTTCTTGAGCTTTATCTTTTTGGTCAGCCATATCTTAAAAACATTTTTTGCGTAGCGATCGCTTTTAACTCTAACATTTTCCCGATTCTTGCAACACCAGAGGCAAATGCTTTTAATTGAGGCTTCTGGACTGGGTTGCTGACAATAGCTCACTCCCTTTAACACTACCTTGTTGATTTTTGGGTTATGAGATTTCCCAAATCCCTTTGCACACATGGCACTGCCTCAAAATTTACGTGCTGGCAAACGTGATTTTAACAGAATTAGTGGGGCGATGAGCAGGAGCAAAAGCTAGCTTTAAATCTAAAGTTTATTAGCGAAAGTTGGCTTTAAATCTAAAATTTAATTAAGCCTAATCTAACTCCCTGCGTCCTTCCAATGCCCTTGCCAGGGTCACTTCGTCGGCGTACTCCAAATCACCACCTACAGGCAAACCAAAGGCAATCCGCGTCACCTTGGTAAATGGCTTCAGTAACTGACCGATATACAGTGTTGTTGTCTCCCCTTCTATACTTGGACTAATTGCGAGAATTACTTCTTGAGGTTTTTGCTGATTCACCCGTCGCTGCAAAGCCAGTATAGTCAACTGTTCTGGCCCAATTCCATCAATTGGCGAAATCACCCCACCCAAAACATGATATTTGCCTTTGTACTCGCGGGTTTTTTCCAGCGCAATCACATCACGAGGATCTGCTACGACACAGATAGTCTTATTGTCACGATTGGGATTACGGCAGATTTCACAAACAGGTTCAGCAGATAAGTGAAAGCAAACAGAACACAAGCCTATCTGTTTTTTCGCCTCAATCAGCGCAGATGCCAAAGCTTCTACTTCTGCTTCTGGTCGCTTTAAAATATGCAAAGCCAGTCGTTGGGCAGATTTGGGGCCAACTCCCGGTAGGCGTTGCAATTGCTCAATTAACCGTGCTAAAGGACGTGCGTAAACCGTTGTCTTGTCTCCAGAATGTTTTTACCTTAACTATGATGACATTCCTACAGAATTTTGGAAGGAAGCGTTTATAGTTTAGTGATGAATCGTGTCTAGAGACACAATTCATCCGGTTTTATGGTTTTATCAACCAGGCGGCCAGTTCAACTGCCGACCTCCTAAAATATGCAGATGTAAGTGGTCGACTGTCTGGCCACCATCATCACCAGTGTTGATCACAACTCGATAACCGTTTTCCAGTCCAGCTTCTTTTGCAACACGTTTGGCGGTTAACAAAAGATGCCCCAACAAAGCATGATCCTGAGATTCAGCATCAGCTAGTGTGGGAATGGGTTTTTTGGGAATGACAAGGATGTGAACAGGCGCTTGCGGGTGGATGTCCTTGAATGCCAGAGCTAAATCATCCTCATAAACAATATCAACGGGAATTTCCCGACGAATGATTTTGCTGAAAATCGTTTCTGTAGTTTCACTCATACCAATCTACCTACTCATCTGCTAGAGATTTTAAAGGTTTACTGTAGTGCTTAGAGGATGTTTGAAAAGTCGTAAAGTATATTAGAAACCCCACTTCCATTCCTCTTCCCACAGCGAGAGAGGCTTTGATGTTACCAAAAATACTTGGTTCTTCAGTTCATTTTATGGAACAGAATAATAAATAAAACCTAAACATAGTCTGTATTCCTTGTGGTGAGTTGGTTTTAAGTCTTTGAGACTTTCTATAAAACTGCAATTTTAATGCTTTACCATAAAACCAACGCAAGAACCAAATACTTTTCAAACATCCTCTTAGATCATTTACATAACAAAATACTCCTTCCTGTGATAAAGTCTTTCATAGATAATATTCGTCCTACTACAGCATAGAGAAAATAATTACAATATTCACTCAACTCTAGGGCGAAAGTTTCATGCTGAGAAAATTGCATATTTTGTGTATCAGTAATTTGGAGGTTTAAGATGAAACAGTCAAAATACTATTTTATTGTTTTTATTATTCTCATAATTAGCATCTTTCTACGTTTCTTTACCTTGCAAAATCAAAGTCTTTGGTTTGATGAAGGCTGGAGTCTAGCTTTATCTAATAGTACAACTGTTCAAGAAAATCTCTCTGAAATTTTAGGTCTAGAAAATGGTGATAAATACCAAGCGCTTTATTATTTGGTCTTTTTTTATTGGCGTTCGGCTTTTGGAAATAGTGAATTTACCCTTCGATCGCTCTCAGCTTTGTTAGGAGTCGGCTCAGTAATTACGATATTCTTTACTTGCCTACGTATTTATGGGAAAAAACATGCTTTATGGTCGTCCACGATCCTAGCGGTTAGTTCTTTCAGCGTATTCTACAGTCAAGATGCCAGACCTTACGCATTATTAATATTTATAGCCTCACTTCAAATATATTTCTTTAGTTATGCAATCAATGTAGATAAGAAGAATAAAATTATTTTTCCATTGCTTTTTGGGATCTTTACTGCTATAGGGACTTTTGGCAGTATTTTGATAATAATCTTTAGTTCATCTCTTTTTCTATCTCATGCTATTGTTTATAAAAACTTAAAACAATTGCTCAAATGGTGGATACCGCCGATAATTTTTTCCTCCCCAATGCTTTGGTTCTACTTGTCTTCACCTGCCGCATCTGATCCCACAGCTACTGCAGTTACTCGTACTGGGTTACCCATAATTCAAAACACGATTTTTGTGATCTACGGTATATTAGTCGGGACATCTTATGGGCCGCCACTAGAGAAATTGCGCGATCAGGAAAAGTTCAATGTGATACTTAGCTATTGGCCTCATTTACTAATATTTATTATTGTCACTGCTGTCATTTTTATAGCTTTAGTAACAAGTTTATTGAGACATAGCAAGAGAAAAAGATATCAACAGGCTGATTATTTTTTTACATCCCTTTTGGTGACATCATTTTTACTAGCGTTTTTGTTTGCTTTGGCGACCAAAATTAATTGGCTACCGCGCCACTCTTTTTATCTATGTATACCAGTTGTCATTCTTATTCCCTCAGCTTTTTTACATAATTATCAGCGTAAGAATAAACTTGATATTTTCCCTCAAGTGACAAAGTTAGCTACAGTCTCTTTACTAAGTATGAATGTTTATTCAAACTTTCAATACTATTTAAATCCAGCCTATGCAAAAGATGACTATCGTTCGGCTGCTCGCTACCTTCTACAACATCGAAATGAATCGGCAAAATCTGTATTGTTATTGGGACAGCCTATATTACTCCAATATTATGGAGATCCATCTACAATATATGCACCAGAACACATTCTAAAAACTGTAGATGGGAAGAATATGGCAGAAAAAATTAGTAGAATAACTAAAAATTCAGATACAGTTTTTATAATAGTTAACCGCGAATTTAGTTGGCAATATAGAGGTGTTTTTAAAAAAGAAATGAGTTATTTATATAACTTGGAAGATCAGGCTGATTGGGCTTATATGAAAATATATCGATTCACAAGAAAGAAGTAAAAAAACTAACTGCCATATTATATAGTTGGGCTTAAAAGGCGATCGCTTTAACGATAATATGATTATTTGGAGTGCGACGCCGAATAGCCCGTCGTAGACATCCCCTTTGAAGCCCATCTGAATTAGTGCGATCGCCTCTACCAGTAGTTACGAATATTATGGGGAATATTATGGGTGCGATCGCCCGTAGTAAAGTATTAGATGCGATCGCATGAAGGGAAAGTATGAATATTAAAGGTGGGTAGGCATAGTAGGGCAAATGTATCTAAATTACTCTTGATCGCAACGAACGTTAAGAACAGAAAAGTTCATCTTTACTTGATAACCGTATTATTTTATACATATAATTTTGTTGATACGGAAGTTTTTTATAAGGATTTGGTGCGTTACGACGTTCCGTCTAACACACCCTACATTTTCATAAATCAAACCAGATTCCTATAATTACAAGAAAATCAAAACAGTTTTCGGACTCATCTACGACCAAAAACTATAATTTTTAGGGCTTACGCATTGGCAAGGTCTATTTCCGATCCCAGGATAATTAAGAAAAGCCTGAAACAACCTCAAGATTGTTAATCCACATCACGATGCATTTGTACAGTGCGTAAGTTATAAATTTTTTAAGAAAATTGCGATACTGCCTTGTTTAGCAGCGCCTTTTTTAGAACTGATGCAGCTTGAAGGTAAAAAAGCTTTAATCCCAAAATATACGGTTACAGGATTGATTCTTTCCATACCAGAAGCTGCAATTGCTCTTGATAAGCCAGACTACTGCCAACAGCTACAATATATTTTGCAAATAGGACAGGATGCTTAACATACAATAATAGTGCTATATCTTTGTAGTTGAAAATTTTAATAAACCACAAAGGCTTAAAAAAATCACAAAGCCAACTTTTGCAACACAACCGTATTTGATGGCTAAATCAATTGTTTCAACAAAACGCCTTAGCAAACAGTTAATCCGCTGGTTGCTTGAAGAAGACCGACGAGAGAAGAAAAGACCTTACCGCAAGCAAGAAGTACATCGCCAGCATCCTTGGTGGCAGGTGATGTGCTTGACTGGTGTAGATTATTTCTCGACTCTTGGCTATCAACCTGGGATTGCAGCACTGGCTGCTGGCGCTCTTTCTCCTGTGGCTACCCTGGTTCTGGTTTTGCTGACGCTCTTTGGAGCATTGCCAATCTATCGGCGCATTGCTGCCGAAAGCCCTCATGGTGAAGGGTCGATCGCAATGTTAGAGCGTTTGCTCCCTTGGTGGCAAGGCAAATTACTTGTGCTGTGCCTACTCGGCTTTGTGGCAACCGACTTTATTATTACCATTACCTTGTCGGCTGCTGATGCTACAGCCCATATCATCGAAAATCCGCTGGCTCCAAATTGGCTTCACAATCAGACGATCGAAATAACCCTGGTATTAGTTGCATTATTAGGTGCAGTTTTCCTCAAAGGTTTCCGAGAAGCAATTGGTATTGCAGTAGTTTTGGTAGGAGTTTATCTGGTGTTAAACTTCATTGTCGTTAGCGTCGGTCTGTATCAGATCATAACTCACCCTGAAGCGATCGCTAACTGGCAGACTGCACTTTTTGCTCGCCATTCCAACCCTTTGATCCTAATCGGTATCGCTCTTTTGATATTCCCCAAGCTAGCACTGGGATTGTCAGGTTTTGAGACTGGCGTGACCGTTATGGGCCTGGTAAAAGGGAGCAGCAGTGACACTCAAGAGCATTCCAAAGGGCGGCTTCGGAATACACGCAAGCTGCTCACCACTGCTGCTGTGATTATGAGCTTCTTTTTGCTCACCACCAGCTTTATAACCACTCTCCTAATTCCCGCCGCACAATTTGCATCTGGGGGCAAAGCCAACGGACGCGCCCTTGCTTATTTAGCACACCAGCATTTAGGCAATGGTTTTGGCACAATTTACGATCTAAGTACTATTTCCATTTTGTGGTTTGCAGGTGCATCTGCAATGGCAGGGTTGCTGAATATAGTGCCTCGCTACCTACCACGCTATGGCATGGCACCCAATTGGGCACGAACAACGCGACCTTTAGTGTTAGTCTACACAGCGATCGCTTTTGTTGTCACAATTATCTTCAGAGCAAATGTGGAAGCCCAAGGTGGGGCTTATGCAACTGGTGTGCTTGTGTTAATTACCTCAGCTGCCTTTGCCGTCACCCTATCAGCCCACCGTCACAGAGAGAAGCGGGCAAGACTCCTCTTTGCAATCATCACACTGTTGTTTATATATACTACTGTTGTCAATATCATCGAAAGACCAGAAGGGATTAGGATAGCTGGGTTTTTCATCGGGGCGATCATTTTTACCTCGCTGGTTTCTCGTGTTTGGCGTTCAACGGAACTGCGAACAGACCGGATCGAAGTTGACGAACTTGCTCGCCAATTCCTTGCCGAAGAGAGCCAGGGAGCAATACGGCTAATTGCTAATCGCTTGAATACGGGTGATGTCTTAGAGTATTTTATGAAAGAGAAAGAAGTGCGCGAGGACAACCATATTCCAGCTAACGATCCAATTCTTTTTCTAGAGATTCGGGTATCAGATGCTTCGGAGTTTGCAGATATCATCAAAGTAAAAGGGGTGCAAGTTGGTGATTACCGCATCCTCCGGGCTGAGAGTGCAGCAGTACCTAATGCGATCGCGGCTTTACTACTCTATATTCGTGACCAAACAGGTAAGATTCCCCATGCCTACTTCGGCTGGGTTGAGGGCAACCCCATACAATATTTACTGCGTTTTATCTTGTTTGGGGAAGGTGATATTGCTGTGGTCACCCGTGAAGTACTCCGTCGGGCTGAAAAGGATCCCCACATGCGTCCTGGCGTTCATGTCGGCGGGTGAGGCTGGGGGGTTTTGGAAGTTGCTAAATTATCCTGCTTTCTCTGCAATGCCGGGAAGAGAAAATTTATAGCCATTCTCATTTGAATGAGGGACACGGCAATGCCGTGTCCCTACGAGTATCTGTGTTATCTGTATTGGGCTATAGTGAAGCTCACATAACTTCAAGAGTACTCATAATGAATCAGATACAACTGACTTTAAGTATTGTTTACCTGTTCATGACATACTATTTTCTAAGCAATTGGTTAATCTTTTCCCTACGTCATCCTACTTCCACTCCAGAAGATAAATTTTTATCGGTTGTGATGTTTTTGGTCACAACTATCTTCTGGCCTCTAATGATTCCGATATCTTGTTTAGACATGCTTCAAAAAAAGCAAATAGACTTTAATAAAATGGTTCCTGTTCTCTTAGCAATATTTGTATTTAGTATTTCATATTATTTGACCGAATAAGTAGGTAGGCACGATAAAACCAATATATGTATAGTTTTGTAAAACCGGTGAAATGACGAATCTGTAAGATATATACCGAATTTACATTTCCTTACATACTTGGAAATTTTCTCGCGCACTTACTTACGTCTCTACAAGGGTTCTAGATAACGCATATTTAATTTCACCAGATGTCTATTGATATATAAAGAGAAGTCGGAAGGTTACAAGTCAACCCCCCGACTTCTTTATGCAACACACTGCCTTCACTTCTTAGGCAGTCTATTTATTGAATTTGGAATTTTTTAACGGCGTCTGCTGCCGAAACCAGTTGAGCGGCGGGGTGCTGAACTACGCCCACTACCAAAACTACTACCAGAATCACGTCTAGGTGAAGTGGCTCTGCCAGATGGTCGCAACGTACTACCACCAAAACCAGAACCAGAAGGACGGTTATTACCTGTAGTGCTACGCGGTGTATTGCGTACAGTTGAATTTCCCGGATATGACCTTCTAATTGTCCCTGTACTGCGGAACGTAGTGCGATTTCTCACGGCTGCGGGTGGTGCATTATAGCGACTTTGGTAACTTTCGACTGCTTGGCCATAACTTCCGCCATATCCACCAAAGCCACTTAATCCTCGGCCTGATTGATAGACAGGAGGTACATAATACTGGGGTCTAAAAAACATACTACCAATTGCCTGACCAGCCAAGCTACCAGCCACAGACCCAGCAAATGGTGCCCAGAAGTTATTTTCTCGACGGACTACAACCGTCTCTTGTTGTCCTGTTTGAGGATTGGTTTTATTCTCGGTAACGTTGTGGACGTACTCGATTTTAAAATCTTCCGTCAGATATAAAATCGGTTGGCCTTTTTCTACCTTCAGATAGGTTTTTTTACCCTGCTTGATTTCATCATCAGTTAACCGTGCCATTTGCAAGTTTTCGGTTGCAAAGGTTGGGGGATTATTGTTAAGTAAAAACAGGCTATACTCACCAGTTGCGTCGTCATAAGTAGCTTGTTGTATTTGATACTGCCCGTCACTCAGCTTGGTGTTAGTAGAAGTTTGGCTAACGTTCTTAGCTGGAGGAGTTGCTTCGTTTCCCCCACCACAAGCAACAGTTGTCATACACAAACTCAGAGCTAAAAAAACGGCTGTAAATTTACGTACTATGGTCATGATC
Source organism: uncultured Nostoc sp. (assembly GCF_964245575.1). Taxonomy (GTDB): domain Bacteria; phylum Cyanobacteriota; class Cyanobacteriia; order Cyanobacteriales; family Nostocaceae; genus Nostoc. The sequence goes on from NZ_CAXTNP010000061.1 coordinate 18,757, forward strand.
ATTGGATTATTGTCCTATCTCTGAGCTTAACAATTTCTCGGTGTGAATAGTAAGTACGGACTATCCAACACATTATAAAGGAATCAATTCCGGGTAATATTGCAACAGTTGGTCGCTAGTGAGTTCATCGCCTAACTGTGCTGGCGAGAAATGCACTTGGATTGCTTTCAATCTATGTTTATAATGCAAATTTATCAATGCTTTGAATCCTTCCTTAAGTGCCTGAACGTTAGAAAGATCAGTTTCTAACTCTGGTACTTCTCCTTCAGAAGCTACTGTAATCATCACAATGACGTTGCGGGTTACAGGTATAGATAAAGATTCATTCAACCCATCAGAACTGTAACTTGGTTCACTAAGATATCTTTGGGCAGAGTCAGTAAATAATTCATTCACGTAATCTCCTGCTTCGCCTTCATTAAAAAATACATCACCTTCGTTGGCAGCAGAAAGCCAATATTCATCGTATTGCAATAGCGTTTGGCTAATTTCTACTAATCCTTCTCCCAAAACTTCTAAATCTCCGTCGGCATCGATCGCATCTCGTCCAGCACTATTTAATACTCCCAAAATTGGTGCTACCTCGCCTCCCCCTAAGTGCAGAAATAGGCGAAAGACTACATAGCGAGTTTGACCCATCATTTTATTAAAGGTATCGCGCATTCTTACCTCCAAATTTTATTTTTTACATTACTCTAATGACTAATGACTAATGACCAATACTTCGGCTTCCCTCGGCTTACTTCGACTACGCTCAGTACAAGTCGCTCGTGACTAATGACTAATAACCAATATAGTGAAATCCTTTGACAAAATCCATAACCATATTTAACGAAGGCAATATATCTTTTGTTGCTTCATTAGATATATCATCATAAGCTGAAGTATTGAGAGCAGAGCGATTAATAAATCTTTTTCCAAACTGGGGATTGTCATGAGCAATCAAAGTGTGGGCGCTGGAATTCGTTAAAATTATTTGGGTTGGTGCTTTACAAAAATTTAACTTTGCAGCTACTTCGATATTTTTTTTCATCTGTTTAATTGTTGTAGTCTGACTCATCGCTTGCTTTATAAGAATATTTAATTCTTTCAGGATTTGGGGTGATTTTAGCGATTTTAAATTTTGGTTTGTAATAACTTCATTGTTAATCATTTCCACCATCCTGGAAATATTATTTTGGGTAGATACCGCATCTAGAAAGGGAAGAATCACAATATAAGCAGTGGAAAATAATGCTTCGTCGCTATTTACATGAAATGTGAAAACAGTTCGACGCGCCCCACTTTCCATACTTGGAGGTTGTTTTAGCCCCCGGTATTCCAGAGCAATTTGATAATAAGCGCCAGCAAGAGCAAAATTGGCTTCGTGTTCTATGGGCGCATCAACAATAATTCGGATTGTTGGCGGTGTTTCGTTAAAAAAATCTCGTGACTCTTGGGAATGGAAGTTTTGGATAATGGAGCGATCGCCTGCCGGGCTAAGATCAACCCATTCACAAATCATGCCTTCGGTTTTTAAACCAAACCTGGAGGTGGCATAAAGTTTTGCCCCAGTTAATGTTGCTCCTGTTAAGTCAGCACCAATCCATTCCGCCCTGATTAATTTTGCCTGAGTTAAATCGGCGTGGATGAAAATTGTATTCGTTAAATTGGCATTGCTTAAATCTGCGCCAATTAAAGTAGCGCCGCTCAATTTTGCACCGCTCAAATCTGCCCACCGGAGATTTGCGCCGTTCAAATCTGCCCATCGGAGGTTCGCCCCGCTCAAATCTGCTCCGCTCAAGTTAGCACGGCTGAGATTCGCTTGTCTGAGTTCGGCATCTCGCAAATTTGCGCCGCTAATGTCACAACGACTCAAATCGCTGGCATGTAAGTTAGCCATCTCTAAATTGGCTCCCGTCAAGGAAGCGCCTTTCAATACGGCCTCGCTCAAGTTAGCGTGACGGAGATTCGCTTGGCGGAGTGTCGCCTCCCGCAGATCGGCACTGGTAAGATTAGCCTGCGATAGATCGGCGCGACTCAGGTCTGCACGAATTAACTCAGCGCGGATCAATGAGGTTCCTTTAAGTTGAGCGCGGGCCAGATCCGCTCGAATCAAATTAGCGACGTTGAGACTGGCGTTATTTAAGATGGCGCTAGATAAATTTGCGCCACTCAGTCTTGCTACATTCAGCAAGGCATTGCTCAAGTTAGCTTCACTCAGATTCGCGCCGCTCAGGTTGACTATACTCAAATGAGCATCGCTAAGATTTACGCCACTGAGTTTGGCCCCACTCAGGTTAGCTTCCGAGAGGTCAACACCATTAAAGTTTAAGACTCCTGCCGCGTATTGTTCCAGTAATTCCTCTACAGTCATCGATGCTACCCCTTGGATGCCAACTTTAATAGTTGGTAAAGTCATAAAAAACGGAATGTCAAAATCAAAAATGAATATTGGGATTTTAGGACTGGGACTTATAGGCGGATCTTTAGGTTTTGATTTGCGATCGCTTGGACATCATATCTTAGGAGTCAGTCGCCGTGAATCCACTTGTAAAAAGGCAGTTGCTCTCGGCAGTGTTGATCAAGCGTCCGTTGATCTGAGCCTATTGGCAGCCGCAGAGGTTGTATTTATTTGTACACCTCTAGCGCTTATTGTGCCCCAATTTAAGGAAATGATCGCTCATTTGTCTGCCGCTACCGTCGTAACTGATGTGGGGTCGGCGAAAGCAGAGATAGTTAAGACGATTTCTCCCCTTTGGGATAATTTTATCGGCGGTCATCCAATGGCGGGAAGGACAGACAGTGGTATAGAAGCTGCACAGCGAGATTTATTTGTTGATAAACCTTATGTACTAACACCTATAAATACAACAATAACTAGTACAATTACGGTTGTGGAGGAAATTGTGCGATCGCTTGGGGCTAAAATTTACTATTGTCAACCAGAGCAACATGACCGCGCTGTTAGTTGGATTTCTCATTTACCTGTAATGGTCAGTTCCTCGTTGATTGCTGCTTGTTTGAGTGAAACTGACCCCGATGTTTTGGAATTAGCCCAAAAGTTAGCTAGTTCAGGTTTTCGAGATACCAGTCGTGTGGGTGGTGGGAATCCAGAGTTGGGTGTGATGATGGCACGGTATAATCGTCAAGCATTGCTGCGATCGCTCCAACAGTATCGACACAATCTCGATGAGTTGACTAACTTAATTGAGCAAGAAAATTGGGCAGTTTTAGAGCAAAAGTTGAAATCAACAGGAAAGGCACGACCTGATTTTGTTGATTAGTTTTAGGGTGCGTTACATTATTTACAACGCACCCAATACTGCGTAGGTTGTGCCTAAAAAAGCACGTTTTATAGTCACCAAACCGATGTATTATACAGATAAATTTACAAAAATCAACAATGGTAGAACGCCCAATTAAGAAATCGGAACGCCAGTCCCAAGGAAGCACTGACAACAATTCCGAAAATAAGGATTCTATGCCTCCTATTGAATCCAACCCCAAAAGCTCAAAACCGAGCCGTAATCGCTCGTCTGACAAAGAGAAAAAAGCATCATCCTATGGAGAAGAAAACAGGCAGAAGGGGAATCCTGCCCTAGCGCGTGGCCCAAAACCTGTTAAACCTCCAGTCAAAGTTAAAACAGAAGAACTTGAAACCGAATCGGAAGCTACTTCTGAGGAGTCTCAAGACTAATATTACAAGTGCTGCATGTGATGTGGGAAGCTATCAGCGTATGGAGACTGGGATTTCTACCTTGAAGGCAGTTATCATACCCCACATCACCATTGGTTTATTTTTTTGTTGAATCCTTTTAGATTAAACTTTACCATTGGTGGATAAAGTCAATCAATTTCTGTAACTAGCAATTGCCACTCAGTTACTACAGTGTTAGATATGTTGAGAACCAATTGCTGTCCACTAGAGAGTGGCACATAGAGTTTAAGTCCATCAGTTGTTGGCAATTTAGGCAAGATATCAGTTAAGTTATATTCGCCCACATTAGGGACGGGTGCATTTAAAGCGTATGCATCCGATGCCTTCAGCAAACTTCGATCTGCTGTCTCAATCAACAATGGTTTGGGGTGAGCAATTTCAACGACACCCGGAAAAGCAACCAAGCGCAACCGCAACTCTTTTACCGGACTATTGTAATTCTGTTTGAACAATAGCACTTGCCAAGCATATCCTTTTTCATCTTTCATAGATACTTGTGAGTGGTAGCGTAAAACACCAGGAGAATCATGGTGTTGACGCAGCAGTGCTTGTGCTGACTGCACACTCCATCCACATCCAGTTAATGCTAGAAAAACAACTAGGGCACAACGCCAAAAATATTGTTGGAATTTTCGCTTCATGTGACACATTTTACAGCAGAATTTACGAGCAGAGCCAGGGATGCAATGCCCTGCTGTCAGACGACAAATGTTTTTTGGTTTCAGCGTGCGGGTAGTGAGTTTTAGTGCTAAGGCTGCGATGTATGCTGGGATAAAGAGCGATGTCTACGGGTTGGCTATGCCTACGCACTATTTGGCTAATGTTAACTAGTGGTGGATTAGCAGGTTTAGCTGGTGTGTGCAAAGTTTTGGGGCTTATTGGTCAACTACGGACTTAGCATTTCTCTTGATTACGGTTATACTGCCATTATTGCTGCCTTTATTGGCTAGTTAAGTCCACTGGATATTATTAATTATCTAGCTTACTAATGACCCTTTTGTACCTAAGCGGCCAATTAGTCCAGAAGATTAAATTGGGACTTCCTTTAGCTTTAGCTAGGATGTTTCAAGGTATTTTATTTTTTTATTTTTTTAGCAACAGATATATTAATTGACAATCGAGTCCGAGTGAGGTGACAGGGAATTGGGGAATAAGAAGTAGGAAAAGGGGAGACAAGAGCAAAGTAACTCTTGACTAATGACTAATGACTAATATTTAGGGAGATTTAATGTGTCTAATCATAAATTATCGCTGTTTCTAAAAGTAGCAACTATTACATTAGCTGCTGGTGTAAGTAGTGTAAGTATCAGTTTGCTTGTAGGCACAACTAGACTTGACCAACTGTTGGGAATTCAAAAGCCAAAAAGCGAGACTGCTAAAACAAGTTTAGATAGGACAATGAGTGCATCTGCTCAGTCTATCACCCCAGCCATAGTCCAGATGAATGTGCCAAAGTCTTTTGAGGGAACAATCGTTTATCAAGCGAAACTGAAAGCAAATGAGAAAGTCATCGCCCTGACTTTTGATGATGGCCCTAGCCCCAAAAATACGGCGCAGATTTTAGAAATTTTGAAGAAAAATAATATCAAGGCGACATTCTTCATGGTTGGGCAAATGGTGAAATATTTTCCCCAAGTTGCCAAGCAAGTGGCTGCTGATGGTCATGTAATTGGCAATCATACATGGCATCATTGGTATTTTCAAATGGATGGAGCCACTGCATCTAGTGAAATTGATCGCACAGCAGACATCATCTACAAGACGACAGGAGAGAAAACGACTCTATTTCGTCCCCCCGGCGGCTTTCTGAATAATGGACTAGCCCAATACGCCAAAAACAAGAAGTACGCTGTCATGATGTGGTCAGAACAGTCAGGAGACGCTGAACGTCGTTCGCCTCAAGTGCCAATGCTGGTTAAAAATGTGCTTAAACAGGCAAAACCAGGTGCAATTGTACTGTTGCATGATGGGGGCGGAAATCGTTCCAAATCTGTCAAGGCTTTACCAGAGATGATCGCAGGTTTGAAGACCCAAGGCTATCAATTTGTAACGATTCCCCAATTACTGAAAATGCAAGCCCAAGAAGAAAGTGCGGTAACAGCAGTATCATCGGTAACCACAAATCATGAACATCCAAACCATCAGCTTAATCATCAGTGATAGGCTACGGGTAGTTACACTTCTAACTTTGCTGACAATATTGGTTTGTCTCATTAATTTTGCTGGGTTCGTAGTAAGCACTTCAGTGCTTAAAAATCTAGTACATATAATTTGATACACGCTGCCATAAATGAAAAGCCCGCTCCTGGTCATCTAGGATGACACGCTGATTATTGCGAATGTCGGGACGTATTTCAAAACCTCGGATGGTAGTAATAGGAGCATCTCTATAACCAATGTTTTCGGTTAAAGTAATATACTCAGCACATTCTTCTGATGAAAGAATATTGTCTAACGTGAAAATTTTGTTGCCAAGCAAATTTTACTTGGTCATGGTTGAGCCGATTAAGATTTAAGTTTTCTGATAATGTAAACTAAGCATTTGTTTTGGAAAGCACAGTTAGTTTCCATAATCTATCTTCAAACTATAACCCCAGCATTATCGAGATATCCTCCCGCAGTTGTTTAATCCGTTTCAAATTTTTACATACAATCTAAAAGATTTCATAATGCAACACCTCACAGACTCCAGCCCTACAATCGCAAGCACACACGATTGTAGGGTTTTTTATTTTTCAGTTCCAGACGATAAGCAGTCTTTTCTGGAATTGAGCTAGCCGCAATGCATCGGCTTCTAAAATCTAGTTTCATACTCAACTAGGAATTGATTTTCATCCCCTAAATTAGTTAAGCCTCGCATCAAAATTTCATCATTGAGTCGATAAAGCACGTTATAACGGAAAGACTCATCTGTAGATAAAGGCCGTGATAAAGAGGCAGAGAAATTTCTATTGATATCAAACACACCCTCTGCTGATAAATTCAGAACTGAAGCTGTCGTTGTTTCATTACTAGTGGTTGGGGTGGGAAATATCCGAAATTCGCTAAAACCAACAGCCTGTCCGATCGCAGTAATAGTTCCTTGCAAACCACCTAAAATGGTAGAACTAGCGAAATTAGTCAGCCCTTGTCCTGCATTTGCTTGTTGACCAAAAGAATTCAGAATCGAGCCACCCAGTAGAGCAACTATTTCTCCTTTACTACGGCTAGGTTCACTTGTCAACTCTAGATTGTTGCCCAATTTACTAGCTGGGCCGTTGACCCTGGCTTGAACAGTAACGGTACGTAAAGTCCCGAAGTTGCTAGCAGAAATATCGCTGACTTCACCAGACAATGGTGATTCCAAAATTTGACTGTTTCTTGCTGATGTTTCCGGTACAATTGCGGTAAGTCGAACATCCAAAGTAGGGTCGAGTCCTTGACTTGGAATAAACCGCGCAGTTTGTTCGTAACCTCGGGCCAAGGTAAACTCAGTGGAAAATAAGCTGATTCGTCCTCCTGTCAGACGAATCACTCCTTCAGGAAGCGGCTTGGCTAATGTACCATTAATCGTCAAGTCACCTTTGGCGTCAAAGCTCAATAGCGGCTGACTGAATGCGGCTCCTCCTGGTATAAAGTTGAGTGGTGACTGGGTGGTAACACGAATATCGTCGTCTAAATTTAACCTTAAATCTGCAAACTGTATAGGTAAATTGGGTGGAGTCACTGCACTAGCGTTAGGATCTGCTGTAGTAACTGGGGTAGCATTACTCTCTGCTGTAGGTGTGAGATTAACTTTAACCTCTTCTCTATTTATGACGTTATTGTTAGCTTGAGTTGTAGCTGCTGATTTTTTTGTCTTAGCAGTAGTATTTCCAATAATTACCTGACCATCACTGAGCTGAATCTCTCCACCAATTAAAGGTTTTAGTGCTGTTCCGCGAATTACAATATCGCCACCAACACCGCCTTGATACAGTCCTGGAAGCTTAAAATTGAGTTTGTCTGCTATTGATACTGTCAGGGGATTGGCTAGGGCTTGCTGAGGATCAAAAATTGGCAGGATACCTGATGCATTTATTTGCCCTTTATTGTAAATGCCTTGGATACCTGAGACATTCACTGTATTACCATTAAATTGCGCTGTCCCTGTAACATTCGTTAGGGGTTCAGATAAGGCTTGAGCGCGAAAAGTTGCATTGTTGAGTGTGGCATTTCCGTTAATAATTGGTTCGTTTAAAGTACCCCGAACGTTTAAATCTACTTGTCCTTGACCATCTACCCAAGCGACTTGATTGTTGGTCAACAGGTTTAACAGTGCCAATCCTTCATTGTTCACGCTGGCGTTGATGCTGATTTGATTGCTATCTGGTTGCACTTTGGCAAAAGGCAAAGCAGCAGGTACGCTACCTGTAATTGCAACTGGTTGGGTTCCAGTTACTAACAAAGTACTGTCAAAATTCAAGCGAGCATTGTTGTAGTCAAAATTCACCTGTCCTGTTTGCACAGGTTGCTTGTTGAGAGTCGCATTGGCTAGTGCCACTTTTCCTTGCACTCTCGGATCTTGTAAATTACCTCCCAAGGTGGCATCAGCATTTACATTACCAGTGATATCTATCGGGTATTTTTCTATAAAAGGTTGTAAAAGCGATAGAGGTAGACTTGCTACATTCAACTTTCCAGATAGTTGCTCAGTTCCTAACTGTCCGGTAAAAGCCACCAGTCCTTGATTTATCCCAACACTCAACGGCGAAAGTGTGACGACACCATCAGCAAAATTGCCTTGAGCAACGACTTGATTAATGGAGTATTCACCCCATTGCCAATTAGCACCTTGGAAATTAAAGCCGACATTTAACCCAGATTTTAACGAGCCATTAGCTGTAATTCCTCCGCTCAAAACACCCGTTAATTCTGCAAGGGTGGGCAAAGATGCGTCTTTTTTGGTTTCTTGTTGCTGTTGTTTTGCTACGGATGTCGCAATATTAGAAAAATATGCTAGCTGTGTTTTCAAATCTGCGTTGGGCAAACTGACAGGCTTGGTATTAAGTACTTCTGCTCCAGCCAACTTCGGAGGCTGCAACCCGGTATTAAGGTCTTTAAAATTAAAGATATTAAACGCTTGTAATAGTCTCTCAACTCTGGCTTGGTCTAAATTAGCTTGGAATTGAAATTGCGGGTCATTCCCTGTTTTTACATTTCCACTCAGAGCGATGTTACTATCTGCAATCCGCAATTGACCATTAGTCAAGCTAGCAGTACCATCAGCATAATTGATGCTGCCGCGAAATTCATCTGCTGCGACTCTGGCAACACGAGGCCCTACGATCGCCACATCTCCCGCAACTGCATAATTATTCAAATTAACAACTAAATTTCCCGATAATTGCCCCCCCAAAGGTTTCAGTTGATTGTTAGGTAAAAAGCCCCCAATCAAAGCTATGGGAAACTGTTGGGCGTTGATGAGCAAGTTATCTCCCTCGGTTCTACCTGTGCTAACTGCCCCATCCCGTTGAACTAAAAATGAAGTTGGACGATAATCTGCACCCAAGTTAAGTGCAATCCTATCTTGCTTCCCGGCTAATTGCAGACTTGCTCCTTGTCCTCCTTGAAAATTCACGTTTCCAGTTAAAAGTGGGTCAAATTTCAAGTTACTCACATTGAAATTCCGCAGTCGGATATTACCATTGGCTTGAGGTACATCTGGAGTGCCTGTGACTTTTCCATTAAAATCAACTAGCCCCGCTACCGCTACGTCACCAGGAACTTTAAAGCCAGTATTTTTGAGGTTGAAATTCTGCGCCAGTACATTCAGATTAAATCCCGTAATTTGGGGTGCGCCAGTTGGTGGAGTTTGAACAGCGATCGCACCATTAGCACTCAATCCTGCGGTACTTGCGTTTTCTACGATAATCTGCTCTCCATTCCACTGCACTTGCGCTGTGAGCGGTTGTGCTAGCAGCGCTAACCCTTGAGATAGGCGGATTTGTCCGGCGGCTCGAATATCTGCAAGCTGGAAAGATTTTGCTGTGCCTGCTAATTGGATATTACTATTGAGCCGTCCACCTAATTGTGGTGAGAAACGGTTGAGTTGAATTTGGGAAACGTTGGCAAGCACTTGCCAGCGACCAGTATCAAAGCTAACATTTTTCAGATTAACCGTACCTCCTGCTACATTCAGCCTTGCTTGTCCTGTGGCTTGAATAGTTGAGGGTTGGAAAGAAGTAGTGCTTCCTGACAAATTCAAGGCGACATTGCTTAAAACTCCCTGGAACTGAGGTGGTATCTGTCCAAAACGGCTCAATTGCAGTTGTTGGGCATTTACAAAAGCCTGCCAGCGTTGTTGTACAACTTGACCTCTAGCCCTGATTGTCCCGCCTGCCACGTTCAAAACCGCATCTGGAAAGACGATATTCTGTCCTTGTTTGGTAACAACAGCTCGCCCGCTAATGGGATAGGTGGCTTTCGGCGCTTGCACCCGCGCTACTGTTTGCAGATTGCTCAGAGTACCAGAAATATTGGCATTTGCTGATACATTTCCAATGGTGATGGCGGGTGAGGAGTTGTACGCTTTGGCGATCGCATCTCCTGGTAAATTTTGTGCTTGGACATTCAACGCCACCCTACCTTGCGGTGAAAGCTGAAGTTGACCACTAGCTGTTACTTGCCCTCCCACCTCTGGATTTGCTTGAACGCTAGCAACATTTACGTTTAATGGTCTACCTAGAGAACCAGTAACTTTGGCGTTCGCAGATATACCACCGATATTAATTGGAGTTGAAATACCGTAACCTTGAGCGATCGCATTTCCTGGTAAATTTTGAGCTTGAATACCTAAAGCTACTTCACCTTGGGGAGCTAGTTGAACTTGACCACTGGCTGTAATTTTTCCTCCGGTTGGCGGCGTTATTTGAACACTGGAAACATCAAGTTTTAATGGTTGTTTGCCAAGTGAACCAGTAACTTCTGCTTTTGCTGAAATATTGCCAACTGCGATCGGTAGAGCGACGCCGTAGCTTTGCGCTAGTATATCCCCGGATACACCATCAACTTGAGCATTAAATATTACGTTGTCTTTGGTTCCGATATTAGCTTGACCGCCTCCTGTGATTTGACCACCTGCTGCGGGGACTATTTTCAGATTGGAGACAGCAATTTGAGATGCAGTTTGAGATACATTCAAGCGGAAGTCAGTATTGACGGCTGTGAAGAGAACGCGGTCAACTTGAATAGGTTTTGTATTGCTTACCGTACCGCTAGCGACTGGTTGCTGTAGTGTGCCGCCTAACTTAATATTTGCTTGAATTTCGCCACTAGCTGGGACTGACGAATTTACATTTAGCGTGTCTAAGATATTTTTTGCACTAACAGGTTTTATTTGAGCAGAGACATTAAAACCTGTTTGGGTATTAATTGTTCCATTAGCCACAATAGGAACTTTGCCAAAGTTCGTATTCAGATTTTCTAAAGAAACTGTCTGACCTTGAAATAAAAATCTGCTATTAAAATTAGAAACTTGCTGAGGAACCTTAGGAATTTTAGCAGCGATTTGATTAGCTGTAGCTGTTCCTGTAACGGCTATTTCTGAGAGTTTCGGTGGAATCTGAACCCCTAAGTCAGCTTCTATTCGCCCTGCTTGCAAGGCAATTGGCAACTCAATTAATCGACTGATATCAGATGCTTGTAAATTTTGTGTTTGCAGCTTGAGGTTAGTTTGTTGAGCTTTTATTTGTGTCTCACCAGAGATTTTAACTGCGCCTCCTCTAGCGAGTTGACCATTAATGTCATAACCAATTCTTTGATTTTGATCAAAAAATCGGGCAATACCACCAAATTGATTTAATATTACTGACCCTTTCGGTCTAGTTGGTGCGGAAGCTGGCGATAACTCTACATTTCCATCTTGAATTTGAAGTGTCTCCAACTCAGTTTGAATAGCGCCTTTTCCTTCCCCAGCCTTGACTTGGGCTGTAACCCAGCGACCATCTCGATCCTGTTGGATGTAAACATTGGGTTGAACTAATGTGACATTTAATGCTAGTTTTCGCGTTAGGAGGAGTTGCAGAGGTGAGAACTGTACATCTAAAGCTTTTGCTACTACCTGATCTGGATCGGTGGAAGTTGCTGGTATTGATAGAGAGCTAAATCTTAGACTATTTAGCGAAAAACGTTCAACTTTCCCTACTTGTACTGGACGCCCAAGCAATTCTTCGAGATTTTGCTGTACTAATGGTGCTAAATCTTTATATATGTAGTTTCTAGCCCACCAAGCACCGACTGCAATTCCAACCAGCAAAACAACACCGAGAGCCAAACTGATACGTCCTAAGAGAAGGAGCCATAAACGACTATTAGGTGGTTTCTGGTCATTTTCTGATTTTGGAGAGTGCTTCATTATAGTTACAACACTTTTATCTAAAATAATCCGAGAGACAGGCTAGTACCGCAAGGCAAAAGTCAAAAGCTCTAATTTTGGACTTTCTAGCTGTAATGAAATAGTAAGTTTATTTCCACCTACCTGTGCTAATAGGAGTTGTATCAGCTAGTTGCAAGTAATATATATCGAGTAACAATTTATTACCGCGACATTAGTTGTTCTCGGCTTTCAATTTGGAGATTGAATCTAGAGTATGGTACTTAATTAGCACTTCCTCAATCTGAGCAGTAATTAAGGCTATTCTCTGCTTCACCTTTTGAAAGTCTATAGTCATCCAAATAGTTGTCTGACAAATTGTCCCTCCTTTCTGTTAGGCAAAGTAGATGATTAGCATGTCTTTTATCACAATACTTATATTGCGAGCAACTATCTTTTGTACAAAGAATTGATATCTTAAGATAGATTTTATTTGCTTTTTAGATTAT
>NZ_CAXTNP010000061.1:31307-31947 GCF_964245575.1 uncultured Nostoc sp.
AAAAAATTATTGAATATTATACTATTCCATGACAAGTTTTGTATATACAACTGTGGTTATAAAATACAACCCTGTATAATCTTACCAAGTAGTGATGACTTTGTTATAGTAATTGCCCAAAGTTTTTACACCAAAAAGGAGTAACCTATATAGGGTCATGTAGAAGGAATTTATTTTGTGTCAGAGCAATTTAAAGATTAAGTTGCGATTGTTACAGGTGCTGGAAAAGGTATTGGTCGGGCAATTGCGTTAACTTTAGAGCCAAGGTACGACTGCTTTTGCTGTTGCCAGTACTGATTAAGCCCTTCTACCAATTCCGCATCCTTGGCCTTGAGGTTGTTGAGAATTATTTGGTTCTTTACTTGAGCGATCGCCTATCCTAAAACCATGAGTACGAGTTAGCTTCAGACATTTTTGGTTAGTTAGGCACAATGCTTTCACACATCAATCGAGAGTGAAAGCGATACGCAATCGCGCAGCGTGTCCAAAGGACGATCGCCTCACGGCAAACGCATCTAAATTATTCTTGATCGCAACTAAGCTTATTTCAGCAATGCCTACAGCTGGCTACGCCTACGCATTTGCTATTTCGGCGTACGCATTTGTTATTTCGGCGTACGCATTTGTTATTTCGGCGTAC
>NZ_CAXTNP010000062.1:0-31947 GCF_964245575.1 uncultured Nostoc sp.
GTGTTAAGCATACCGCCAGCGTTCATCCTGAGCCAGGATCAAACTCTCCGTTTTGTTGTGTTTCGAGTTTGTGGCTCCGAAAAAAAATATTTCCCGGAATCCTATCTATAATTTCGATTACCTTTTTGGGAAATCCCAAAAATAAAATCTTTTGACGAGGATTGGTTTTTTCTTAAGCTTTCAAAATATTATGTTTTTCAGGTTCAGCGGTGGTTGGCTTCTTTTGCTTTCCCACTTAACTAGAGTAACTACTCATCCCCTTTTTTGTCAAGGGGGAAATTTATTTTTTTTATAAAATCGCAAATCGCTTGACTGGCATTACTTTCAGGTGAATGGGTCAAGCAACAGGAGCAAGGCGACAACGAAGTGGCTAAACCTGAGTGTGTGAATAATGCACGTTGCTTGTCTCTAAATGGGAACTGATGCAGCTTGAGTGATTATAGTAATGATTATCGAAAAAGGCAGGAGGTAGTCTTGCTGGAGGGGTTTATCCTGAATCCAAATGCTCGAACTAACTATAGCAATCCGATTTTATTTCTGAACTTCTTTGCGTAGGCAGGGAATAGGGAGTAGGGAGTAGGGAGTAGGGAATCAGCCTTTTCGAGTTGTACGAAGTTTTTTCACGCAATCAATTATGCTCTTATGTATAAGTATATAAAAGCATAATTGTTGCGGAGCTTGCGGTTTAAGACTCCCATCCTACAGGTGACGCTGATATGGACATTTACGCAATCGCCACCGTTACCTTTTCGGAGCGTTTGGAAGAGAAGATAGGCGTTACAGTGAGGCTAGCGCTGTAAAGGGACTTCAAAATTTATAATGAATTTTTGAGAAAAAGCTAAAAACTAGACTAGGCAATAAATACAGATGATCCGACCGCGTAAGGTCTTTGCTCAACATTGGCTCAAAAGTGAAAAGGCGCTCGACGCAATTATTAAAGCAGCAGAGTGTACAGAAAGCGATCACTCCGCCAAAGACGATCGCATCTTAGAAATTGGGCCCGGAACCGGGATTCTGACTCGTCGTTTATTACCCTTAGTGCAATCTCTGGTTGCAGTTGAAATAGACCGCGATTTGTGCCAATTGTTGTCAAAGCAGCTTGGTAAGACTGAAAATTTTTTACTGCTGCAAGGCGATTTTCTCACTCTAGATTTACCATCTTATCTGGCAGTCTTTCCCAATTTCCAAAAGCCAAATAAAGTAGTAGCCAATATTCCCTACAACATAACAGGGCCAATCATTGAGAAACTACTAGGTACGATCGCCAACCCTAACCCTGAACCATTTAACTCAATAGTGTTGCTAGTACAAAAAGAAGTAGCAGAAAGGTTATATGCTAAACCAGGATCAAAAGCTTTTGGGGCGTTGAGCGTGCGGGTACAGTATTTGGCTGAGTGTGAGTTAATCTGCACAGTTCCAGCGGCCGCATTCCATCCACCGCCAAAAGTCGATTCAGCAGTGGTGCGATTGCGTCCCCGAAAAATAGAAATACCAGCACTTAATCCTCGACAATTAGAGAATTTCTTAAAGTTGGGGTTTGGTGCCAAGCGCAAAATGTTACGAAATAATTTGCAATCTGTTATAGAACGCGATCGCTTGAGCCACTTACTGGAAGAATTAAAAATAAATCCCCAAGCTAGAGCCGAAGACATCAGCGTTCAGCAATGGGTAATTCTAGCAAATAAACTGGGAATGGAGAGTGAGGAGTAGGAAATACATGACTTGGTAGATTTTTTCCCATTCCCTATTCCCCGTTCCCCATTCCTCATTCCCAGAAAATGCATTCCTACAGCCTAATTGCCCCTGCCAAAATCAACTTGTATCTGGAAATCATTGGCAATCGCCCCGATGGCTATCACGAGTTAGCCATGATACTTCAAAGTATTGGTCTTGCAGACCAAGTTGATGTCCGTTCCATCAGCACTGACAGCATCCGTGTTTACTGCAACCACCCACAAGTACCGACAGATAAAAGTAATCTGGCATACCGCGCAGCAGAATTAATGGTGAGGCAATTTCCCGAAGCCTTTGCTAAATATGGGGGCGTGGAGATTACCGTTAATAAGCAGATTCCTGTCGCTGCTGGGTTGGCTGGGGGTTCGACGAATGCAGCAGCTGTGTTGGTGGGAATAGATTTACTGTGGAAGTTGGGATTAACTCAGTCAGAATTAGAAGAGTTGGGAGGCACACTTGGTTCAGATGTCCCATTTTGTGTAGCGGGTGGAACTGTGATCGCAACAGGTAGAGGTGAGCAACTTTCTCCCCTGCCGAGTTTAGATAACATATTTATAGTATTGGGGAAATACCGCAGTCTCGAAGTTTCCACACCTTGGGCATACAAAACCTATCGACAGCAGTTTGGTCATTCTTATATTAGAGATAGCGACAACTTGGCAGAGCCTGCTAATGCAGTTCATTCAGGAGCAATAGTAAAAGCTGTCCTGGATAAAGATATGGGAGAAATAGCCCAAAAACTGCACAATGATTTAGAGCGCGTGGTATTGCCAGCCTATCCCCAAGTTTTACAACTGCGAGAAGTTTTTGCAAATCAAGAAGGCGTTTTAGGAACAATGATGTCTGGCTCTGGGCCAACAGTATTTGCTCTTTTTGAGTCTAAACAGCAGGCAGAACTAGTTTTGCTGCAAGTGAGAGAAGCAATTCTTGATAAAGACTTAGAATTGTTTGTAACTCGGACAATCACACATGGTATTAAAGTGGCATCGTCTGTTTAAATAATTTTTTTCGTTAATGAAGCATAGGGGATAGACAAGAATTATTCCTAATAGCCCAATCCAAAATCTAAAATCCAAAATCGTATGAGTGACCAAAATTTAACGCCACAAACGGATAATAAAATACAGGCGACAGCGAGTCCTTTACGCTGTTTAACTGGGGCGGTTATTTCTGGAGGAATGGGATATGCAATGTATTCGCTGATGATTGCGATCGCTACAAATTTTGCTACTAAACCTCTCCATTCAATTAATCCATTGGTAATTAAGATTTCTTCTGCTGTTAGGACTCTGGTTGTTGGTGTAGTTGCTTTAGGAAGCGGGATATTTGGTATAGTAGCAATTGGTTTGTTGGCTTTGGGAGTGCAATTATTAGTGCAGGAATTGAGCAAGCAGAAAAGTAGTGAAAACTAGTAATTTACTTTTAATCGGACAGCGATCGCTCTGAGCAAATCCTCTATAGTAGAGGGTTTAGGTAAGATAATCATCTGCTTAAACTTACAGCTATTTTTTGATAAATAGGCCACATTGATTTAACCAAGGAGCAGTATATTTTTGTTTTCTGCACCTCTGCTTATTCTGGTTAAGCTTTTTGGAATTGGCGTAGACGCTTCCTGGGCTTGTTGTCAGACATCGCTCCTTGAACAGCAGATGTTGTAATTTCGGTGTATAGTATAGCCCTCGACTTTATCGGGTTGACACTTTATAAACTGGCTCAATATTCACAAATCTATGTGGAATTGATACCAGCTACACTGAAGTTAATAGCAGCAACATCACTTATGAGCAAAATTATGAGCACAACCAAGAGATATTTTTTACCCCTTATTTTTGTGACAGTTGTTGTCAGCCTCAGCAGTTGTAGTTCTAACCCCACTGCTCCTAATATTTACAGTGGAACGCCATCCCCTACCACAACACCGATGAATAGGGCATCGTCTCAGACTCCCAGCCAAATTCCTAGCGTAGCTCAATTAAGAGAAAAATCTCCTAATCAAAAATCTCTTAAGGAAAATACGCTTTCCTCATCAACTCCTAAAGCTGTCACTAGCAAAACTACCAACGTCACGATGTATACAAGTGATACCCAATGTCAAGAACTCATTCCAGAAAAGGTTTCAGTACCAGCTGAGGAACCAGTGACAAATGTAGTGAGTAAAATTTTAGAAAAACGAGATACAAGCGACTTGAGCTTGTCTGGGTATCGTGTCAATATCAAAAATGGCATTGCTACAGTTGATTTGCGAATATCCCCTGATTCAAAGCGACAAATAGCTTCTCTTTCTAGTTGTGAACAGTTTGCTCTGTTTGGCAGTCTCCGCAAAACCCTAACAAGTAATGCCCAATGGAATATAAAAGAGGTTCGCTTCACCGAGCGAGGTGAAGACATTGTTCTTTAGTTAAATATGGTAGTAAGTACCGTCATCAGCTAGCTAAAAAGATTTCCCAATCTGAACAGCCATAGGACTCATGCATCAGCAGTTGCGAAAACTATGTTCTAGCCAATTTCAAACAGCTGTAAATAGTGGTATTATTGATTTTAGCCCTAAGTTTATGGCAGCAATTCGCGGGTGTAATTCAGTGGTAGAATGTCACCTTCCCATGGTGAACGTCGTGGGTTCGAGTCCCATCGCCCGCTTTAAAATCATGTACATTAACTAATTATTTGTCACTGTTGACAGGTTAATGTCACTTTTAACAAATTGATGTCACCATTTGGGCTGATGTTAAGCCACTGATAGAATTAGCCTTCGCCCAACTACCAGATGTGCAGGTAATTATTTTTGAGCCGTTATCCCAAACTAGCACAAGATAGTGAGCAGGCGATCGCCTGCGGCAACCCATTCGGTGTACGCAAGCGCAAGCTATTTAAGCCTGAACATATTCCCAAAGCTTGGCAGCGTTTGCATGAGCAAAACTGGCTAAACATTAAAGAGCAAATAACTTCTTGAATGTTCTCTCAAGAAAGTTCCAAATAAAATTCCAACATAGAGTTTGCCTTACCTCTGTATGCAGTATGGCGTTACTGTCATTTATTGGACTTGAAGAACAATTAAATTTTTCACATGAACAGGCTTTTCGTTTACGAAGTCTGTAATACTCTTGCTCAAGAGTAATTAATCCTGCATTTTTAAAGTCTGATTTTTTCAGACGAAGTTTGTAATTTTTATAAAAGTGTTTGCTGACTTCTTTCCGAATCCATTTGTCCAATTCGCGTATTTGTTGAATGTCTGTAATAACCATAAAAAAGCCCATCCAACTTTTTACTCTTTCTCCTAGCACACCATCGCATACATCACATTTTTTCTCACCACGCCCAGTTACTTTTCTATTAATCACATATTTGATAAAAAAGCTAAATCTACGCTCCAAATTTTCACCAGTTTTATAAGACGGCTCTTTATTAATCTTTTCTATAATTCTTTGCTGAAATCTTAAAATGTTTCCTGGTTTAACTTTGATATGTTCAAGAGTAAATTGAAAACCAACAAACTCTAGAAAATCTTTAGCTATATCAACATATTTGGTTTTACTTTCATCAGTATGTAATTGCAGCTTTATATCTCGTAATTTTTGAGCAACTTCTTGATGTACTATAGAAATTAATTCTTTTTGTTTTAAAAGTATTACAAAATCATCGGCATAACGGACGTATCTTAGAGAATATTTTTTCGATAAATCATTGATAACCCAACAATCAAATTCATGTAAATATAAATTTGCTAGCATTCCCGAAAGTACACCGCCTTGAGGGATACCCTGAGTTCTTATAATTCTTTGATTATTTAAAATAGGCTTATAATGATGAAAAAAACGGTATCCGTATGTTTTGCCACGTTGATTTTTATGTGGAAGTCCACCAGCTTTGATAAACCGTATTAATAATTTATTAGTTAGAGTATCTTGACCAAACTTTCTCTCTATAATTTCAAGAAGATATTCGTGAGATAGCTTATCGAAAAACTTTATTATATCAGCATCTAAGGCAAATATAAAACCTTGTTTAATATAATGATGAATCAAGCTTGCTGCATAGGGTGCAGACTTTCCCTTTCTATATGCACAAGATACTTTATCTAGTCTAGGTGTGGCTTGAAAATCTTTTTCTATTTCTTTGTAAATAGCATCATACAATACTT
This sequence comes from uncultured Nostoc sp., assembly GCF_964245575.1. GTDB lineage: Bacteria > Cyanobacteriota > Cyanobacteriia > Cyanobacteriales > Nostocaceae > Nostoc. The sequence continues at coordinate 5,873 of NZ_CAXTNP010000062.1, forward strand.
TTTGGACAATAACATCGCGTATAGTCGCAATCGATAAAACTCGCTTTCCACCAGATGGCTTGGGAATTTCTATTTCTCGAAAACTATAAAACTGATATGTACCTTTAAATAATCTATTTGATAGAAGCTGACAACGTAAATCAAGTTCTTTTTTAAAGGTTTGGTAAGAAATACCATCTACCCCCATCTGAACTTTTGGCTCACCCTGCTGGAAAAAGTCCGTTTTTTGTTGTTCGTAAGCTTTAAACGCAGCCTTTAGCTTCTCCGGCTGAAAGTATTCAGTGAGTAAATCGTCCAAATCCTTGGACATAGTTTTATTTTGTAGTGATTTAATTATTTGGAAGTGCTTACTGCTAAGGCGGACAGAGAACGCTAGACACTCCCTCAACCTGTCTCCTCTACGATGGTGTAGAGTATAACCACTACCTATTATTTCTAACAGGTATAAAGAAACTCCTAGTAAGGTGGATCTTTATTGTTTATTCCATACCTGGATTTTATCACAGTTGGAAAAGCAGCCCCCTTGGGATCAAGATGCTTTTAGGCATCTTCCGGCAGGTTCAAAGACCTAACCCAGCATTATTAGACAGCATATCATCAGTTATTAGTCAATTGCTTCTAACTAGAACTTTCTATACCAAAAAAACACAGATTAAGTATTATTACTCGAAAACGGATAGAGTGGATTCATTAAAATCATTCTATAAGACTTGTCAAAATAATTTATGCCCCAACAAACTCCTGAGTATATTCATGTAGAACTGCCTACCGTTCAACAACTCACCAGCATGGGTTGGCAGTACATTGAAGGAGATTGGGACAATGCCAAAGTTACCGAATTTTCAGCAGGTTTTTAAGAATTTACGCAGAAACATATACGCACTCGCTAATGGATGACAGCTAATGGTAAAAAAAATCAATTAGCGATTCGCAATTAGCACTATGGCAAATTTTCTCCAACCACCAAGATTACGCATTAGTGAAGACACTCAAGAAGAACGACGCGCCACTTGGCTGGAACTGTTTTATGATTTGGTTTTTGTAGTTGCAGTTTCTCAACTCGCCCACAATCTCAACGAGGATATCTCTGTATCTGGATTATTTGGGTTTGTAGTTCTATTTATACCAGTTTGGTGGTCATGGATTGGCACCACATTCTATGCCAACCGCTTTGACAGCGATGATGTGGGACATAGGCTGCTGATTGGTATACAAATGCTGACAGCAGCAGCGATGGCTATTAATATCCACCACGGTTTGGGTGAGAGTTCGCCTGGTTTTGCGATTTCCTATGCTCTTGGTCGGGCTGTGCTGGTAATAGAGTACGTCCGGGCTGGAAGACATATCCACTTTGCACGTCCTTTGACCACTCGCTACGCTATTGGTTTTGCGATCGCAGCCTTGCTTTGGTTAATATCAGCATCTGTACCCATCCCTTGGCGGTTCGGATTTTGGACACTGGGAATTATTATTGACTTTGCTACACCCCTAACAGGACGTAAGTTTCAGATCGGGTTACTCCCTCACGCCTCCCACTTACCAGAACGTTTCGGGCTGTTTACCATTATTGTTTTGGGTGAAGCAATCATTGCAGTAGTCAACGGTGTTTCTGAGCAGAAATGGGATACTTTAACTGTAATTTCTAGCGTGTTTGGTCTAATTATCGCCTTTAGCTGGTGGTGGGTCTATTTTGATAATCTGGGTGGCACACCTATTGAGAAGGCGCGGACACATGGAAAAGTTAGTGTTGTTAATCTCTGGCTCTACACCCATTTACCGCTAGTGATTGGGATTGCTGCTGCTGGAGTCGGCGTAGAACAAATTTTGTTGAGTAAGCCAACTTTAGCACTACCCGATTCCCAGCGATGGCTCATCTGTGGTTCAGTAGCATTATGCTCTATAGCTGTCAGTATTCTCCACAGATTTGGGGTGATCCGTTATTGCAAAATTCGTTCCCAGTATCGACTTGGAGGTGCAGTCGTGCTGCTAGCGATCGCTATCTTTGGCAAAGGTTTGTTACCTGTTGCAGTCATTGCCCTTGTAGCTGTAGTTTCTGCTGTCCAAGTCGTTCAAGATTTATATCAGAGTCGTCCCACTACCCGCTTGGTTGACCCAGAAATCTAGCTCATAGCGTAGTAGTAGCACATATCTGTGCGCTACTACTATGTATCCACGCAATTTAACTCTGAGGATTTATCTGTAAGGCATCTATCCTATGGAGGATTTTAAATAAATTATCAATAAATTTTCATATAGTTATTTAAAGATTATGTAATCTCAGTATTCAAACCTGACGTTGTAAAGCTAAGAACTCAACACATTCCCGTCTATCGGAGGTGACAGAACCAAAGGTGGAATGTCATCATTAGGAGACCTACCTTTAGGCAATTAAGTCAAGTAGCTGAAATATTTATTAATATTATTAATAGGAAGTGTAAATTTAGCGTCAGGAGTCAGAAAAAATTCTTAATGGCAAGTATTTCGCATCAATCATCAAATTTTTCACCAATAGAACAGAAGATCATGAAAGACAAAGAACCATCAGACTCTAAGGAATTCGTCGGAAATCTCAAGAATGGAATCTGGCTGTTTGGATTGTCATCCTGGGTATTCGGCATTACCGATCGCAGCATTGCTTCATTTGCGGATGGCTATCTATCTGCTTTGGATTTAACGCAAATATTCACAGCCGCTACGTTCTTTGTGGCGTGGCTATTTTTGAAACCGACATCCAGAGTTTAAGATCGGCGACTGGTTGAGTATTTAGTCATTCTTGACGCTAGTCTTATAAAGATTTTGGAAAGTTATCTATATTGATTGATCGCCATAGGGGGTGCTACACAGAATGCATAGATTCTTTTGCGTTGATCACAGTCAGGGTAATTCCTAAAATCTCCGAATTACCCGTGCTACCCATTCAAGACAAATCTCAGGGAAGCTAAACCAAGTCCATCTCCCTTTTGAAATCACGCATGAGTGGTTCATAGGGATGATTCAGGTTTTGCTTGGCATACACTAGCAATTCTTCCGTCCATTCAGTAAAGTAAGCAAACACCAAATTGACTTTTTCAATAGCCTCGGCACTTGTTTGTTCATCCATTTCTATCTCTGCCATGATGGCATGGTCACAAGTCATAGCATGACCAGATTCTTTACTAAAATGGAATTTCCCACAGTAGCGCAATTCGATACCCGTTTCCTCTTCAATTTGTTCTGCCAGTTTTCCTATAAGTTCAAACAATACGTTGCCCGTTTCTTCAATGGCTTCGATAATGGCTAGATGCACGATACTGGATGAGCTATAAATCAAATGAGCCAGCTTGTGTGACAACAGGCGATTCGTTGTGGTGCGATCGCTGTAGAAAAACTGTAAATACTCAGTAAACGAGATTTTTTCGCGATCAAAGCCCAATTTGATAAAGTCTTCCAAATACCACGGCTTTAAGATCACGAAGTGGTGCTACTACCTCTTTTGTCTTCTCTATTTCTTACATAATGGTGTTGTTAGTAGATATTAAACTTGTCAGAAATTTAAAATGTCTTCTATACAAGGTTTTCATATCAAGGTTTATATATAAGATTCATATCTTATCTGCCCTGCTCCCCCTGCCTCACTCCCCACTCCCCTCGTAAAGAAAAAATAAGCAAATTTCATCCCCGACAGCGATTGGTAGCGAAAAAACTTGGACATGCTACGCGATCGCATCAATTTACACGCTTGCAAACAATTCCATCAATAGTTACACTTTTTAAAACATTCTCATTTTTGCTTGGCGATGGCTACCCTACAGGGTAAATCTCAAGGGAGCGAGTAAGCATTGCCAAAGTACCCACGCTGTCTAACTTATAAGACTAAGCTGTGGTAAGGCTTTGGCTCTGGCAATAACAAAAAACAAGAGAGAGTTTTCTGAGTGGCGAGTTTCGTTTCTCAGAATCTCAGTAAGAAAATTGCTTTGTAAACTAACTCATCGAGGAGGAGCGTAGTCGATGGGACTACCCTGGTACCGAGTACATACAGTCGTTCTGAATGATCCAGGGCGGCTGATTTCTGTACACCTAATGCACACAGCCTTAGTAGCAGGCTGGGCTGGTTCGATGGCACTCTACGAACTGGCTGTTTTTGACCCTAGCGATCCGGTTCTCAATCCGATGTGGCGTCAAGGGATGTTCGTCCTGCCCTTCATGTCACGTTTGGGCGTTACCCAATCTTGGGGTGGTTGGAACGTTACTGGTGGCCCAGCAACCGATCCTGGCTTCTGGTCATTTGAAGGCGTTGCTGCGGCTCACATCGTTCTCTCCGGTCTTTTGTTCCTAGCTGCCGTTTGGCACTGGGTTTACTGGGATTTGGAACTCTTTAGAGATCCCCGCACTGGTGAACCTGCCCTAGACTTGCCAAAAATGTTTGGCATTCACCTGTTCTTATCTGGTCTACTTTGTTTTGGATTTGGTGCTTTTCACCTCACCGGACTATTTGGCCCAGGTATGTGGGTTACTGACCCCTACGGTATAACTGGAGCAGCGCAAGCAGTAGCACCAGAATGGGGCCCAGATGGTTTTAACCCATACAACCCTGGTGGCATTGTGGCTCACCACATTGCTGCTGGCGTTGTTGGTATTATTGCAGGCTTATTCCACCTCACAGTCAGACCCCCGGAACGGCTCTACAAAGCCCTACGGATGGGGAACATTGAAACAGTACTTTCTAGCAGTATTGCAGCAGTTTTCTTTGCTGCTTTTGTTGTTGCTGGTACTATGTGGTACGGTAACGCCGCTACTCCCATCGAATTGTTTGGCCCAACCCGCTATCAATGGGATCAAGGCTACTTCCGTCAAGAAATTCAGCAGCGCGTCCAAACAAGTGTTGCCCAAGGTGCAACCCTTGACCAAGCTTGGTCGCAGATTCCCGAAAAGCTGGCTTTCTATGATTACGTCGGTAATAGCCCCGCTAAAGGCGGTCTATTCCGTACAGGGCCGATGGTCAAGGGTGATGGCATTGCTCAATCTTGGCAAGGTCACGCCGTATTCAAAGATTCTGAAGGACGGGAATTGACCGTGCGTCGTCTCCCCAACTTCTTTGAAACCTTCCCAGTGATTTTGACCGACGCAGATGGAATTATCCGCGCTGACATTCCCTTCCGTCGGGCAGAATCTAAGTATAGCTTCGAGCAATCTGGTGTCACCGTCAGCTTCTATGGTGGCGATCTCAATGGTAAAACCTTTACAGAACCAGCTGATGTGAAGAAGTATGCCCGGAAAGCTCAAGGCGGTGAAATCTTTGAATTTGACCGGGAAACCTTGAACTCTGATGGTGTATTCCGCACCAGTCCTAGAGGTTGGTTTACCTTTGGACATGCAGTATTTGCTCTCTTGTTCTTCTTTGGTCATCTCTGGCATGGCTCTCGGACAATCTACCGAGACGTATTTGCTGGTGTTGATGCCGATCTAGAAGAGCAAGTTGAGTGGGGTCTATTCCAGAAAGTGGGTGACAAGTCAACCCGCCGGAAAGAAGCCCTATAATTTCAGTGCTGAGTTATGAGTTAAGCCTCTGACTCAGCACTAAAAACTTTAATTACTGGCTCTATAGGCAGGAAATCGTAATATGGAAAGCGTTGCGTACATCTTGATTTTTACTCTGTGTATAGGTACTCTCTTTTTTGCGATCGCATTTCGCGAACCCCCTCGCTTTGAGAAACCAAAAGATAAGTAGATCCTATATACCAGACCTTTAAGCGGATTTAATGTTAGTATCCGTTGCTACGATCCTTAGTAGCAACGGATATTATTGTATTTGTCCTTTGTCTTTTATGTTGTGTCTCACTATTGACCAATGACCAATACTTCGACTCCCTTCCCTACGGGACGCTACGCGAACGACTGCACTCAGGGCAAGTCGCTCAGTACAAGTGACTAATGACTAATTGTTGTGATATAATTTCCAATCTTGGGAGTAGATATGTGTTAATACTAGCTTTTCTGCGCTAGGATGAAAAAGGATGTTTAAGTGTAAGCTGCCATAAAACTGTTTACATAACGCATCGCGCTTGTTGCACAACCTTTACGGAGACTAGAACCAGGAACAAATCAGCATGGTCAATCAGAATTTAACCGCTACAGAAATTGGATTCACTCACGAAGATTTCGCTGCTCTACTTGACAAATACGATTATCATTTTAGCCCTGGTGATGTTGTCCCAGGAACAGTTTTCAGTATAGAGCCGCGCGGCGCTCTGATTGACATTGGTGCTAAAACCGCAGCATATATTCCTATACAAGAAATGTCTATTAACCGGGTAGATAGCCCGGAAGAAGTCTTACAGTCAAACGAAACCCGAGAATTTTTCATCCTCACCGATGAAAACGAAGATGGTCAATTAACTCTTTCCATTCGCCGTATTGAATATATGCGGGCTTGGGAGCGCGTGCGACAGCTGCAAGCAGAAGATGCTACTGTCCGTTCTGGCGTATTTGCAACCAATCGCGGCGGAGCATTGGTACGGATTGAGGGATTACGTGGCTTTATTCCCGGTTCTCATATCAGTACCCGCAAACCTAAAGAAGAATTGGTCGGCGAAGATTTACCATTGAAATTCCTAGAGGTGGACGAAGAACGTAACCGCTTAGTTCTATCTCACCGTCGGGCGCTGGTTGAACGTAAGATGAACCGCCTAGAAGTCGGCGAAGTAGTTATTGGTACAGTTCGTGGGATCAAACCCTACGGTGCTTTCATCGACATTGGCGGCGTCAGTGGTCTACTACACATTTCTGAGATTTCCCACGAACATATTGATACACCTCATAGTGTGTTCAATGTCAATGATGAAGTAAAAGTTATGATCATTGACTTGGATGCAGAAAGGGGTCGGATTTCCCTATCTACCAAGCAGCTAGAACCCGAACCCGGCGATATGATTAAAAACCGGGATTTGGTGTACGATAAAGCAGAAGAAATGGCTGCTAAGTATCGTGAACAGCTGTTAGCCAAGCAACAAGGTGCTACTGCTGCGGCTGCTGCATCTGCGGAAGTTGTAGCAGAAGAAGATATTCCACCAGCAGCAGAACTTGACGAAGATATTCCACCAGCAGCAGAACTTGACGAAGATATTCCATCAGCCACGGAAACTGAAGAAGATATTCCACCAGCAACGGAAACTGAAGAGGGAATTCCAGCAGCTATTGAAGAATAATACATTTATAGTTTTACTTATTTTTAAGTAAGAGTATTAAATCATTGTATAAAGAGGGTTTTCCCCTCTTTTTTTATGTGGAGAATTGGGAACAGTTAGGAGTTAAGCATAAAAACTCATAACTCTTGACTTTTAACTGAATTTTAACTAAATAAATGGAATGAAATATTGTGGCAACTATTAAATGTAGAAACATCACTTTTGATAATATCCAGGCAATTTTGTTTGACAAAAACGGTACTCTAGAAGATTCAGAAACGTATTTGCGATCGCTCGCACAAAGAGCAGCCAGGTTGATAGACGCTCAAGTTCCCGGTATTGGGGAACCGCTATTAATGGCATTTGGCATCAATGGCAATCTTCTAGATCCGGCGGGTTTGATATCGGTAGCGAGTCGCCGTGAAACAGAAGTTGCGGCTGCCGCATATATTGCCGAAACAGGAAGAGGATGGTTTGAATCCTTAAAAATAGCCCGTCAAGCTTTGGATGAAGCGGAAAAATACATTGAAAAAACTCCTTCACCCCTGTTTGTGGGTAGCTTAGACTTGTTGAAATACCTAGAGAAAAGTGGTTTGAAACTCGGCATCCTCTCAGCTGCAACAAGTGATGAAGTACATAACTTTGTAGAGAATCACCAATTAAATGATTATATCGAGTTGGAAATGGGAGTAGATGAGGGGCCGAGTAAACCAGATCCAGTGCTATTTTTGCAAGCTTGCCAAGCTTTGGGAGTCGAACCAGGCGCTACATTGATGGTGGGTGATTCCGTTGGTGATATGCAAATGGCGCGTGATGCTAAAGCCGCAGGTTGTATTGGTATCACTTGGATAGGTAAGCCAGATAACGTCCAAGGTGCAGATGTGGTGATTAATCAACTTGATGAAATCCAGATTTTAAAACATTAGTTTACCTTTAGCGACGCCAAATAGTTGTTGAGAGTATCTTAGATAACAGCAATCTCTAGTGACAAGCACTGATACTCATAAGCCTTGCGTTAGTTACGTAAGAGCGTCTGACTCGCTACCGAGTTCGCAGTCGCCTGACGCCACTTCTACAACGAGGGCAACCCCTGGAACCTACTGCCTCCACTTAGGGTCTCCCCAAGTAGAGCAAGTAGCTCCCCAGGGAAACCCTAGCAAGGGGGCTGTATCACCGCTACGTATCTACGTACTTTCCCGTAATAATTTGTCACAATTTACTTTATCTATTCCTTTAGATAGATATAAAATATTTCTCAAATAACTTACTATTTCTTTCGAGGGTTGTTGTACGGGCAATTCTCAATAAAAAAGTTCAGAACTCAGAATTCAGGAGTCAAAATCAATTAGTGGGGGATTGAAACCCGCCTATTTGTAGTTGACCACTAAATCTTCTCCTTTGGAGACGCTACGCTAGCAATTTAGTCGCCGTCTTAAACCATTTATTCATCCGCTCCTAGACTCGCTATCCCAGTTGTACAGAATTCAATTCTAAATTGCCAATTTTAACTCCTGAATTCTTGTCTGATAAGTGAAATACACTGATAAATAATTAATTTCTGAGTCAGAAATTGATTGTTTTATCTTGTTTGTGTATGCCTTAACAGAGCGTATTGCACACATTTAAGAACTGCTAAAAGTCCCCAAACCCCAAACAGGCTGCTGGGTAAAATTCCTTTGTGTAGAAATATATTAGGAATTTTAAGTTGCAGCTAATGTCCACAGGAAAATTACACGTTTTTGCGGAGTCCAAAATTATGAAACTTTTAACTGGTCTGATTTCCAGCTTGACGCTACTGAGTTTAAATGTTGTGGGTTTATCTCAGGTACAGGCTGAAACACCAACAGGATTTACATTTCAAAAAGTTCCAGTAACTCTTTTTGGAAATGGTTGCCCAAAGGGAACAGCAGAGGGAATTTTGGTTGGAGATACTCTTTCAATAACATTTTCAGAATTTGAAGCTAAAGCTGAACCTCCTAAGGTTGTATCAGCATCCTGCAATCTGCGGATCGGTCTGAATGTGCCTTCTGGAATAAACGTTCAGCCAATTAACGTCAAGTATCTTGGCTTTGCAGATGTGCCTAAAGGAGGCAGTGCAAACCTGAATGTTAGAATACTATTTCAAGGTCAAATAGTTCCAACTACCAATAATCCAAACGCAACGTTTGCAGCTGGTTTCTCAGATGTTTGGGACAAAGATGTAGGTATTACATTAGGCACAATAAATGCCTGCAAGAAGCCAGTGAGTTCGATTTTTGGTATTAATACAAATCTGACAGCAAGAGCTACAAATGTATCAACTACACCTAAAGGTCTAGAAACCCAAATCCAAATTGATACAATCGATACAACAATCGGCCCTGTATTGTTCCAAATCAAGTTTGCTTTTACTCCTTGTTAGGTTTTTTAAATGCATAATCTGCATTTAATTTTTCACAAAAGCTGATGTCTCTAAGAGGATGTTTTAAAAGTCCCGGTGGCTCAGGTCAACTGCAACGAAAAAATAAGGTTTCAGCCATGTCCTGAGATAATTACCTGTGCTTTATCATGAGAGCAAAATACCGTTTTAAAACATCCTCTAAAGTTGCTTTACCAAACTTATCCAAAGATTTATTCAAAGCGATTGGAAGAAATCTTTGGCTCTCTGTTTTGAAAAATAGTATTGGTGACAAAATGGCAATTCTTAAATAAATGAATACGCTGATAAATAATTTCACAGCCAGAAACTCATTATTTTATCCTATTTCTGTCTGCCTTAATCAGAGCGTATTGCAGACAATTAAGAACTGCCATAAGTCCCCAAATCCCAAAAAGGCTAGTGGGTAAAATCCCTTTGTAGTAGAAGTATCTTAGGGAATTTTAAGTTGCAGCTAATTTGTACAGAAAATTACACGTTTTCGCGGAGTCTAAAAATATGAAAATTTTAACTGGCCTTATTTCTAGCTTGACGCTACTGAGTTTAAATGTTGTGGGTTTATCTCAGGTACAGGCTCAAACAGAAGGATTTACGTTTCAAAATGTTCCAGTAACTCTTTCGGGAAATGGTTGCCCAAAAGGAACAGCACAGGGAGTTTTGAATGGAGATACCCTTTCAATAACATTTTCTGAATTTGAAGCTAAAGCTACACGTCCTAATGTTATATCAAAATCCTGTAATTTGCGGATCGGTCTGAATGTACCTTCTGGATTTAACGTTCAGCCAATTAACGTCAAGTATTCTGGCTTTGCAGATGTGCCTAAAGGAGGCAGTGCTGACCTGAACGTGAAACTACTCTTTCAAGGTCAAGTAATTCCAACTGACAATAGTCCAAACCGAACGTTTCCGGCTAACTTCTCAGATGTTTGGGACAAAGATGTAAGTGTTACATTAGGCACAATAAATGCATGTAATAACCCAGTGAGTTCGGTTTTTGGTATTAATTCAACTCTGACGTCAAGAGCTACAAATTTACCAAGTAGACCTAAAGGTCTAGAAACCCAAATCCGAATTGATACAATCGACACAACAATTGGGCCTGTATTGTTTCAAATAAAGTTTGCTTTTAATCCTTGTTAGGTTTTTTAAATGCATAGTTAATTTTGCATTTAATTTTTCCTAAAAGCTACTCCTTATAAAGCTGCTTTACCAACTTATCGAAAGATTTCTTCCAATCGTTCTGAAGAAATCTTTGACTCTCTGTCTTGATAAATAGTTATGTCAAGTCAAAGTAGCTGATCAATCTAACAAAATCACAATTTGCAAAATATCTGTCTTTGGATAGGTAAAAAATATTTCTCTGTGATTTTGAGTTTTTTCAAGGCTTATATGTATGAGGGCAATTCTGAATTAGAGAAGAATTCAGAAGTAGGAATTCAGGAGTCAGAATCAATGAGTGGGGGATTCAGACCCGCTATTTTATAGTTGAACACTAAATAGAACGCGAGTGCGTCTCCAAAGGAAAAGATTGAATGGGGTATTAAACCCATTTAATTATTTGCTGGTAGACTAGCTAGGGCTGCGCTATCCGCCAGTTGTACAGAATTCAGTTTTGAATTCTAAGTCCTGACTCCTGAATTATTTTCTGATAATCGAAATACGCTGATAAATAATTTCCGAGTCAGAAATTGATTGTTTTTTCTTATCTCTGTCTCCGTGAATAAGAGCGTATTGCAGACAATTAAAGACTACTATAAAATCCCCAAACGTGGAAAAGGCTACTGGGTAAAATTTGTTTTTGTAGAAGTATTTTAGGAATTTCGTATTGCAGCTAATATCCACAGAAGATTACACATTTTGCGGAGTTATTAGATGAAAATTTTAACTAGTCTTATTTCCACTTTCACCCTACTGAGTCTAAATATTGTGGGTTTATCTCAGGTACAGGCTCAAACACAAGGATTTAAGTTTCAAACAGATACAGCAACTTTTTTCGGAAATGGCTGCCCAAACGGAACAGCACAGCTAGTTTTGAATGGAGATACTGCTTCAGTATCATTTTCTGCGTTTGAAGCTAAAGCTTCACCTCCTAAGGTTGTATCACTATCCTGCAATCTGCGGTTCCCTCTTAATGTACCTTCTGGATTTAACGTTCAGCCGATTAGCGTCAGGTATCTTGGCTTTGCAGATGTGCCTACAGGAGGCAGTGCTGATCTGAGGGTTGAAATATCATTTCAAGGTGGAAGTGTTGCAACTATCAATAATCCAAACCAAACGTTTCCGGCTGGCTTTTCAGATACTTGGAGCAAAAATATAAATGTTATAGCAAACACAATAAATGCATGTAAAAACCCAGTAAGTTCGGTTTTTGGTATCAATTCAACTCTGACAGCAAGAGCTAGAGCTATACCTGCAAATCAAGAAACCCAAATCCGAATTAATACAATCGACACAACAATCAAGGATGTATTGTTCCAAATAAAGTTTAAATTTAATCCTTGTTAGGTTTTTTAAATGTATAGTCAGTTTTGCATTTAATTTTTCCCAAAGCTGCTCCCTATAGCTTTACCAACTTATCCAAAGATTTATTGCGATCGCTCTGAATAAATCTTTGACTCTCTGTCTTGATAAATAGTTAGGTTAAGCCAAAGTAGCTGAGAAATTTAACGAAATCACAATTTCTAAAAAATCTGTCTTTGGATAGGGAAAATATATATATCTGTGATGTATAATGTTATTAAAACCTTCTTGATGAGGGGTATTCTCATTTAAAGAAGAATTCAGAAGTAAGAATTCAGGAGTCAGAATCAATTAGTGGGGGGTTCAGTCCCGCCATTATATTGTTTAACACTAAATCGAACGCGAGTGCGTCTAAAAAGGAGAAGATTTAGTGGGGGTCTTAAACCCATTTATTCATCCCCTTGTAGACTCGCTGCGGCTGCGCTATCCGCCAGTCGTACAGAATTCAATTCTGAATTCTAAGTCCTGACTCCTGAATTATTTTCTGATAAGTGAAATTCGCTGATAAATAATTTCTGAATCACAAATTGATTGTTTTATCCTATTTGTGTCTCCCTGAACCAAAGCGTATTGCACACATTTTATGACTGCTATAAATCCCCAAACCCCAAAGAGGCTGCCAGGTAAAATTTTTTTGTCTAGAAGTATTTTAGGAGTTTGACATTCCATGTAATATTCATAGGAGATTACACATTTTCGCGGACTTATTAGATGAAAGTTTTAACTGGTCTGATTTCCAGTTTGACATTACTGAGTTTAAATCTTGTGGGTTTATCTCAGGTACAGGCTCAAACAACAGGATTTGAGCTTCAAGAAGTTCTAGTAACTCTTTTCGGAAATGGTTGCCCAAACGGAACAGCAAAGGGAATTTTGAATGGAGATACTCTTTCGATAACATTTTCTGAGTTTGAAGCTAAAGCTTCATCTCCTAAAGTTGTATCAAAATCATGCAATCTCCGCATTGGTCTTAATGTACCTTTTGGATTGAACGTTCAGCCGATTAACATCAAGTATCTTGGCTTTGCAGATGTGCCTCAAGCAGGCAGTGCTGACCTGAACGTGAAAATACTTTTTGAAGGTCAAGAAGTTCCAACTATCGACGATCCAAACGCAACGTTTGGGCCTGGCTTTTCAGCTACTTGGAGTAAAGATGTAGGTATTGTATTAGGCACAATAAATGCATGTCAAAACCCAGTAAGTTCGATTTTTGGTATCAATACAAATCTGACGGCAAGAGCTAGAGATATACCTGCAAATCAAGAAACCAAAATCCGAATTGATAAAATCGACACAGCAATTGGCCCTGTATTGTTCCAAATAAAGTTTGCTTTTAATGCTTGTTAGATTTTTTAAATGCATATTTAGTTTTGCATTTAATTTTTCACAAAAGCTGAACTCTCTAAAGCTGCTTTATCAACTTATCGAAATATTTCTTCCAATCGCTCTGAAGAAATTTTTGACTCTGTGTCTTGAGACATAGTATTGACAACAAACCTGAGAAGCTCTCCTTATTTGAGATGAAAGATATGAAAGTTTTAAGTGCTTTTATTTCCAGTTTGACGTTACTGAGTTTAAATCTTGTGGGTTTATCTCAGGCACAGGCTCAAACACAAGGATTTCAGTTTGAAAGTGTTCCAGTAACTGTTTTCGGAAATGGTTGCCCGTCGGGAAATGCCCAAGTAAGTTTGGTAGGAAATACTCTATCTGTAATTTTCCCTCGATTTCAGGCTGTAGCTGTATCTCCTAAGGTTGTATCACAATCTTGCAGTCTCAGAATTGGGCTTAATGTGCCTAAGGGCTACAGAGTTCAGCCGATTAACCTGAGGTATTCTGGTTTTACAAATGTGCCTCAGGGGGGTACTGCTGCTTTAAGGGTTAGACCAGTGTTTCAAGGGAAACTAATTCCATCTAAGAATGATCTAAACATAAACTTCCCGTCTGGCTCTTCAGGTGGATGGCTAAAAGATGAAGCTATTACAGGAGATACAGTAGACGCGTGTGCTAACCCAGTGAGTTCGGTTTTCGGCATCAACACAACTTTGATAGCGCGTGCCACAAATGTACCTGCGGGGCAGCAAACTCTAATTGGATTCAATGGGGTTTATAGAATTAGGTTTAATTTGACTCCTTGTTAGTAGGGGCAGATATAGCAGTGCGATGTAGAAAGTCGAAGTTTAGAGGATTAAATTAATCCTCACAAAAAATCAGTCAAAAGCCAGCGCACCAGCCTCAGCATGATACTAGGCTGGTGCTTTTGCATACCTTTATGCAACTATCTGATCAGTATCTCCGATGACACAGGCTACTGGTGGATTCGGCAAATATTCTGGCAAAGCTTTTCTGCTGCGACCTAAAGCAGCAAGCATAAATACTTCCACATTGCCAACTAAATTGAATAAGACAGGGGGAAGGACTTGGCATCCTTTGGCTTCACATACACCCTCTGTTTTGGTTCTAACTCTAATTGGTTAAAGCGATCGCGTGTTAAATGCGCCGTCACTACTTGCCCGTCATCGAAAGTTAATTCCACCTGAATTTCCCAACCCAAATGTACCAATCGGCTCACTGTCGCAGGTGTAGTGGCACCGTTGGCAACCTTTTCTAAAATCACATCTTGCGGACGCAAAAACACTTGTGGATATGGTGCATCAAATCCGCTACTTTGAAAAATCTTCGAGTTGCTGGGTAATACATTCACCGGGCCGATGAAGCTCATTACAAATGCGGTAGCAGGATTATCGTAAATTTCTGCTGGTGTCCCCACCTGTTCGACACGCCCTTTATTCATGACCACAACTTCATCGGAGACTTCCATTGCTTCTTCTTGGTCGTGGGTGACAAAAACTGTGGTAACATGAACCTCATCATGGAGGCGGCGTAACCATGCCCGTAAGTCTTTGCGGACTTTAGCATCAAGTGCGCCAAAGGGTTCATCTAGCAGTAATACTTCGGGTTCTACTGCCAGTGCCCTTGCTAATGCTACCCGTTGTCTTTGACCACCAGAAAGTTGTGATGGATAGCGATCGCCTAATCCAGTCAATTGCACCAATTCCAGTAACTGTTCTACTCGCCCCTTAATTTTCTTTGGCTGTGCCTTACGAATTTCTAAACCAAAGGCAATATTCTGCCTGACAGTCAGATGCTTAAATAAGGCATAGTGCTGAAACACAAAACCAATATTGCGCTGTTGCACGCTTTGGTATGTAGCATCCTTACCGGTAAGCAGGATTTTGCCGCTATCTGGCATTTCTAAACCTGAAATTAACCGTAGTAGCGTAGATTTACCCGATCCCGATG
This sequence comes from uncultured Nostoc sp., assembly GCF_964245575.1. GTDB lineage: Bacteria > Cyanobacteriota > Cyanobacteriia > Cyanobacteriales > Nostocaceae > Nostoc. The sequence goes on from NZ_CAXTNP010000062.1 coordinate 21,269, forward strand.
GCCCGAGCAACGCAACTAACGAACCACTCTTAATTTCTAGGCTGACTTGATCGACTGCCTTGAAACTCCCGAATTGTTTGGAGACATTATCAACTACTATGCCCACTGCTGCTGTACCTCTGCAACTAAATCTACAGATCCTTGGTAGGATTACTGTGTCTTACATATACCATATATCATTATTTATGCGTGAATAAGATTTAGCTACCGCAACTGCCGCAATCGAGGAAGCTACAATCAGAAGCAAAGTGTGAGGAACCTTGGGGTTGAAGATATTCCCTAACCTATTTCCCAAAGACTCGCCAAGAATCATCCAAAGATCGCGGCTTGTTCTTAAGCAAGGAAAATGGCGAGAGGTTAGATACAAACGCGAAGAACGCACCGCATCAGGAGTATATAATTTTATGTCACTCTAGAAGCAATAGTGTTTATTCGTAGAGCCAGCGCTAGGGTTGCAGATAGAGCAATTGGTCATATAGATTTAGCAAAGGGAGAGGATGTAAAATACGCTGGTCGGCTTTACTTTTCAGGACGCACTAATAGAGGCATCCTCCGCAAGTAGACTAATGAATCTGGACATTATCGACCTGACGCTGAATTCATGAGTAACGCAGATTTACTACCTCAAGAACTTTTTGAGCCAGGTCAATTCAAAAGTCTAATTAGTCTCAATTTAATCCCTGGTAATGATTAAGACAAAACAGCCTCTGTCATGATAGATAGAATATGGCGTTTGGTAGCGTTGGAGTGTAATTAAATCGGAGCATAAAGATTATCATATATTAATAGGTATAAAGAATATGATTAGCCGATTTATTACTGACAAAGATTTTGAAGACCATAAAGTTTTACAAAAAAGGCTAATGAGTTTATCAGAGGAAGCTCAGTTCGATGAGATCAACGCTATCTTAGATCGAGATTCTCTCATCGGTTTAAAGTTAGCTAATTCCATACTGAAGAATAAAAGATATTTTGAGATTCTGCTTGAGCGAGGAGTAGCAGAAGCAAATGCTAGTGAAATAGAACTTTGGGTAAAGTATTTACTCCCACGTCTTGGCTTCCGACGTGTTATAAGCATCCTATCTAACAAATTATCAGAACATCCTCAGGAAGTACGTAAAGCTTCATACTGGTTGCCCAAATTTTTACCAAAAGGTAACGATCGGGCTGCAAGATTGCTAAAAGAGCTTTTGAATAAGGAGAAACAGATGTTAGGTGGAGAGTACAAAGCTGTTAAGACTTCAGGGCAAGTTTACAAGTTAATTTTAAGAATCAAGAGTACAGGTGAATATGCAGTTTTTGGTGGATATCAATTGGGTAGTCATGGTTCTAAAATAATCGTTGAAATTCTCAATCCAGAAGACTTATTTCCAACTGGTGGACTAAGGGAAATATCACCTGGTGATATAGAGATTCTCGATCCACAACCTTACAATGATTAATATTACGGGTAGTAATTGGGTTGGGTTATAAACATTATCCTGTAAATTTTCCATTAACCAAATTCCTCATTTCCAATCTCGCTTTTGTATCGAAACATTAAGGAATATTGCATTTATGCAGAAACCTGGAGGCAAAGCGCCAAATCACTAGAAAGACCGTGGTAGTATGCTCTCGGTAAATGTGAAGATTGGGAGAAAGACCTTTGACACTACGGGTTGCTGTTATTGGGTCAGGCCCTGCTGGTTCATCTGCCGCAGAAACACTGGCAGCCTCTGGGATTGAAACCTACCTATTTGAGCGGAAGCTAGACAATGCAAAGCCTTGTGGGGGTGCAATTCCTCTATGTATGGTGAGTGAATTTGACTTACCACCAGAGATTATCGATCGCCGGGTACGGAAGATGAAAATGATTTCGCCTTCCAATCGTGAGGTTGATATTAATCTGGTAAATGAAGATGAATATATAGGAATGTGCCGCCGGGAAGTGTTAGATGGCTTTTTGCGCGATCGCGCGGCAAAAGTCGGCGCAAATTTAATTAATGCCACTGTTCATAAACTCGATATACCAGGAAACAATACCGATCCCTATACCATTCATTACGTTGACCATACAGAAGGGATATCACAGGGTATTGCCAAAACTCTGAAAGTGGATCTAATCATTGGGGCGGATGGGGCTAATTCTCGCGTTGCTAAAGAAATGGACGCTGGGGATTACAATTATGCGATCGCTTTCCAAGAGCGAATTCGCTTACCCGAAGACAAAATGGCCTACTATAACGACCTCGCCGAAATGTATGTCGGTGATGACGTTTCTACCGATTTCTACGCTTGGGTTTTCCCCAAATATGACCACGTAGCTGTCGGTACTGGTACAATGCAGGTTAATAAAGCCAGCATCAAACAGTTACAAGCTGGTATCCGCGCCCGTGCTTCGGAAAAGTTGGCAGGCGGTAAAATCATCAAAGTAGAAGCCCATCCCATTCCCGAACATCCCCGTCCCCGTCGTGTTGTCGGTCGCATCGCTTTAGTGGGAGATGCTGCTGGTTACGTTACCAAGTCCTCTGGTGAAGGTATTTATTTTGCCGCTAAATCTGGGCGGATGTGTGCGGAAACTATTGTAGAAGCATCTAACAGTGGTAGCCGTATTCCTACAGAAGGCGACCTGAAGGTTTACCTGAAGCGTTGGGATAAAAGATACGGACTCACTTACAAGGTGCTGGACATTCTGCAAACCGTATTCTATCGTTCTGACGCCACCCGCGAAGCCTTTGTGGAAATGTGTGATGACCTAGATGTACAACGGCTAACATTTGATAGCTATTTGTATAAGACGGTTGTCCCAGCTAATCCCATAACCCAACTGAAAATTACTGCCAAAACCATTGGTAGTCTAATTCGGGGTAATGCCCTTGCACCTTAATTGCGTGCAAAGGACTGGAAATTACAACAAATACATTACTTAATTTTGTGGGGTGGACATCCTGCACGCTCGTGAATCAGGGCGGGCAAGATGCCTACCCCACAATATATTTTTATCATTTGATAAGCTGTCGCCTCTTTACTTTTCCAAAGCATTCTTGATTTATCAAGATTTACGGTGTCCAAAAAGTGCAACTTGTAGGTGCGACAGCTTACAGCTTTGCGTAAAATCGTAGCGTTTTTAATGCAAGGGGACGCATTGGCATTGTCAGCCGATGCATTGGTATTGTCAGCCGATGCGTTGGCATTGCAGGGTATTGCCCCTAAAACGAATACTCATTCACCTCGACGAAAGAGTAAGCATAATTAGGACTTACGCAAAAATCGCCCAAAAGCTTAATTTGTCGAACCGCCAAGACGCCATCGCGTAGCGTCTCGTTAGAGAAGAACGCCTTCGCGCAGCGTCTCGCAGAGAAGAATTTGTAGAGTGTGCGTAAGTCTTAATAATAAAACGATCGCTCCCGGCTGTTAAAGTCAGGTGAGCAACAGGTCTGGCGATCGCTCTCAAGACAATTTAGGTATGCTGTATTCTTATAGCAAAAGTCTTGGTGATTAGGACATCAACAGATGATAAAACTTAGACACAAAAAGACTTTTCACGCAGTCCCCATGCCCCTAATCCCCACTCCGTGGGGGCCCCGAGTTCCCCAGTCCCCAGTCCCCAGTCCCTTGCTATAACTTCAGCGATAAATTGCTTTTTGAATAAATGCTTAATCTTATTTGCTATTTGTTTTTAGCTCAAGCATTGCCTTCTCCTACAACTACACCACAGGAAATCTTCGTTCCCCAACAAACAAGACCTTTAACAGGACATCTTGACGAAGTACCGGTATTTAACAGTAATAACCCAGAAGTAGTTCAGAGTGAAGGAATTCTGCTGTCTACATTTCCTCCTCAAGGCAAAAAAGTGCCCAGCGCCCACCTGAACTTTCCATTTCAGGGACGGTTTGATTTATTTTCTCACCATATTGCTAGAGCGATTGAGACTCCAAATGATTTGCGGACTCTTTATTTGGGTGTGATTGTTTACAATCCAAGCGATCGCCCTGCAACTGTCAACATCTTGCAAGCAGCTAGTTATGTGAGTCAACCTGATGCACCTTTTATCAAGCTTCCTCCCATGCAGTCAAATAATTCGGGAAACATTTATGCAGGTCCTGGCGATCGCGTGATGAATGATTTGCTGCGAGTCAGACGGCAGTCAGGATGGCCAGCGCAGTTGGTAATTCCACCAAAACAAAGCCGGATGTTAATGAATCATCCAATTCCAGTACGGACTTTAACGCCGCCATTGAATGGACGTTCTACTTTGTTGCATTTATATACTGATAGTCCAGTTTATATGGCGAACCTGGCCATGTTTGCCAAACCCAATCCCGATGGTAGTGAACGAGCGCCCACTTTAGAAGAATGGGAGAATTTGTTAGAAAATGGTGATTTTGCAGGGCCCCGTGAATCTGCTCCCAGTCCTCCCAATCACCTTGCAGGGGCAGCAGAAATTTACGGGCGGGTAGCGGGGGTAGCTATTGGCTCTCGTTGGCAAGCACAAGTTACCAACTCGAATAGTTCATACCTGACAATTCCCGAATCAGGACAAGCTTTTTCCTACGGTTTAAGTACCCTTTTGGCAGGAAAAATGGGTACTGGACAAAATCAAACTGCTAAATTAGTGGCGCGTTATCCTGGTACTGCTTACGAAGCTCACGGCAACTACGGCATTGAATACAACATCTCTCTACCATTAATCAACAATACGGATAAGCCGCAAACTATAAAGGTGCTTTTCCAAACGCCTATCAAAGAAGATGAGTTAAGTAAACCAGGGCTGCGCTTTTTTTCACCACCCGCACCATCTGTCTTTTTCCGAGGCACAGTTCGTATTCGCTATAATGACGATAATGGCTTACCCAGAACCCAATATTGGCATTTAGTTCAACAACGGGGACAGATGGGAGAACCGCTTGCTCAATTAAAAATATCCCCTGGCCAGCAGCGACTGGTAGAAGTGGATTTTCTCTACCCACCTGATGCTACGCCCCCTCAAATGCTGACAATTCAAACTGTAGAGCAAACTTAACAATTCAAAATTCTTGCATTAAAGACATTATATAAGGGGATTTAAACCCCGACTGAAACTGCTATATGTAACGTTTCTCAGTCCTATGGAATACAGGTCTTTGGTTTAGTGCAATTTCTGATAAAACAGATGTTGAACTGAATCTGCTGGGGCAAAATAGAAAACATGACAATTGAATCCAATTCCTCTAATCTACCAACCCCAGAACCAGCACCCGAAAACGAATTGCAACCGAATGACTTTGACGGGAGTCCAACTGAGAAAAACCTCAGCTCAGAAGTACTAGCTACACAACAAGCTCTAGCGGCGATCGCATCTTTGAAATCTCCGCAATATACAACTGCTCTACAACAAGCCCGTTCCGATCTCAACCAACCTACTACCAAGCAATTCTTAGTTAAGCCAAGGGCATTGCTAATTACTCTAATCGCGATCGCCATCACATTCACTGGAGTTATCCTGAATAACTGGATTATCGGCATTATCGGAACGCTGATAACTTTGCTGTTATCTCTTGCGATATTATTGCCTTGGTTCCAAGAAGTTTTAAACGACTGGTTTTCACCCCAAGAACGCACCCTGTTTGTGGCCTTTTTGGGACTACTAGTAGGCATCATCGGCTTGATCGAGTTTACAGGTGTAGGCGATCGCTTGCTTGTTTTAGGACACCAGATTAACTGGAACATTGCTGGAACCCTAGCAGATTGGTTTGGTGCTTTGGGGCAAATTCTGATCGCCGTTATCGCCGTCTACGTGGCGTGGCGACAATATGTCATTTCCAAAGACTTGACAATTCAGCAAAACCTGCTAACAGTTCAGCAAAACATCATTACCCAGCAGCAGACAATTGATTCCTATTTTCAAGGCGTTTCAGACTTAGTATTAGATCAAGAAGGATTATTAGAAGATTGGCCCCAAGAGAGAGCGATCGCCGAAGGACGCACTGCGGCAATTTTAAGTAGTGTAGATGGCAGTGGTAAAGCAAAAATTCTCCGCTTTCTCTCACGTTCCAAGTTGCTCTCACCCTTACAACGCGATCGGCTATTAGGTCGAGCCATTCTCGACGGGAGTGGCGGATATGCAGAAGACCGCCTAGAAGGTGTGCGTGTCATCGATTTAGGCGTAACCCTAGCAGGAGCAGACCTTTCTGGTACTGATTTACGTTGGACTGATCTGAGCGAAGCTAATCTTGTCCGCGCTAATCTGAGCGGTTGTGATTTAGTAAAAGCCAACCTCTCCCGCACAATTTTATATAGTGCTAATCTCAGTGGTGCCGATATCAACGGGATTCGCTTATTCTATGGTGTAGTGGATAAAGCATCACCCCGTAGTCGTACTCAACCACCAAATTATCAAACCGGCGAACACACTGGGGCTGTGGTGGAAAATGCCGATTTCACCAATGTGCAACGGATGTCTGAGTCTGCACGTAACTACTGTTGCACTTGGGGTGGCGAAAAAACTAGAGGTACTATTCCCGGCGGTTGTGAAGGTATTCCTAATAAGTTGGGAAGATAATTATAAGATTAGATAAAAAATTAGTTAGCCGCATTAAAAATCTGTTGTGCAGTTAAATTTAATTGAGGAAAAGTAGGTGATGAAATCGCGGTGTTGCCTTGAAACGCTGTCATTTGATATTCACCATCAACTAATTCGCACACAAAAATAGTGGGTTGTTTGGGATTGCCGATAAACTTTCTTGCACCCAATGCAGCATAATCAGCAATCCAATATTCGGGAATGCCCATTTCTTCATAATCCCTAAGTTTATTGTAGTAATCATCTCGCCAGTTAGTTGAAACAACTTCGATGACTATTGGAACCGATGCTGCAAGGCTTACTGTTGACTGTTTTTGAAAAAGCGGTTCATTGTCGAGATTATCAAGATTTAGCAGCAACACATCAGGCGAATAAGCCGATTCGGCAGAAGGAGTTTGGATCAATGCAGTTTTGGGTATAGTGTAGGGAAGATTCAGGCGATCAAACTCGACAGTTAGCTTACGCGCTATAAATCCTACAACTTTTTCATGCGAACCGGTCGGAGGCGGCATTTCAATAATTACTCCTTTGTGCAATTCATAGCGTTTTCCATCGTTGGGATACCATTCAATAAATTCATTAAAGGTGAGTAATTTGGGCAACGCTTGGGTCATAATCTTACCTCCATATATGTTTTACTTTATCATGCAATAAATGTTGATTAGGATTACAAATATATTAAATGGGTTTATGTATAGCAGGGGACTGGGGACTGGGGACTGGGTTGAAAGTCTGTTTGTATATAGGTTTTATCATCAGTTAATGTCATAACCTCCTTGTCCGTTGCTATAAATTCTTGGGGATTGCCTAAATTCAATAAACGACTGCCCGAATTCAATCAACGACTGCCCGAATTCAATCAACGACTGTCCGAATTCAATCAACGACTGCCCGAATTCAATATAGGAACTTAGTCGAAATTTAATTTTTTGTAGGTTGGGTTGAGGAACGAAACCCAACAAGCGCGGAAACGTTGGGTTTCGCTCCGCTTAACCCAACCTACAGTTAGTATTTCTAACGCTGCCTGTAGAGACAGGGGACTTAAACCCCCAAAGTTCGTTAAACGATAATATCGCTTGCCACTAATAGTGGTGATCCTTCAAGCTGAATCTCGAAATTAGCCGATAGATTACTATCAGTATTACCTTGGAGAATATCTTTTGAATAACGGATCTGACCGGGTGCGGTGAATCCGCGACTTCCTATGTAAGTGAAGGCTTGGTCGCCCGCTATATTGGTGTTAGCGTCTATGCCAGATAGATCGATTCGATCTCCTGGTAAGTTACCGTTTCCAACAAAATCTTTGATAATATCCCGTAACAAACCAGGTTGACTATCTGAAACTGAGTCGAACTGGAAAACATCGTTGCCATCGCCTCCATAGAGAGTATCGGTGCCAGCACCCCCATTGAGTAAATCATTGCCACCAAGGCCAAAGAGACCATCAGTGTCCTCTCCCCCATAGAGGTAATCGTTGCCTGCAACGCCATCGACATCATCTCCTTGAATGACATCGTAGTTAACACCCCCATAGATAGTATCGTTCCCAGCACCGCCATTGATGATATCGTAGCTAAAAGAAGCATCGCCGATAGAGTCATTACCGTCGAATCCGTTTATGTAAACAGTATCCAAATAACTACTCGGAAGAAAATTATCTCCTATAGGATCATCTACCTTAAAGTAAATTAGAGTGTCAGAGCTTGGAGTACCGTTAAGAGGATTTGCATCTGTGATTAATTCTGCCATTAATGAGTTTCTCCTAAACTTAGAGGGTAAAAAAATTACCTCATCACTTCCCCATCATCAAACGGTGTTGCTGATTAAAAGTATGAATTTGGTTTCCTCCAAAGATGCAAAGGAAACAGTTTCAAACATGGAGTTTCACACTTTCATTCAGTAACACCGAGAAAATAAGGTGGAAAAATAACGAGTGGGAAGAGATAACAGAACTACACCCGATTTGAACAGGTTTTTGCTATTAACTCTGAAGATTTAAGAAGCACTGGATTTATAGCGGTTCTTGCTTGGATGCAACACATGACCTCTCTCCTAAAAGGAGAGAGGCTTTGAATCTTACTCCCCAACCCTAGTAGGGAAGGGGTTGGGGTTAGGTCTGTATTGCACTTAAGTGAGAAGCGCTATATCGATAATTGTTGACATCAAAATAGTGCCAAGAGTCATGTTATATGGTTTTTGCACTTTTCCAACATAACCGCCACTAACGAATTATTAAGCAGTTCAAATACTTCTCCCCAGAGAGTGCCACGTGTTCCCCAATCCTAACTATGATGACCTGCAACAAATATCTGTTCTGCGGTCAAATTCAGGTCGGGAAATGTTTGGGAGATGAGGCGTTCTGTTCCCCTAAATTGTTGTCCTTGATAAGTTCCATCGACTAACTGATAAATCGTGATTACAGGTTGTTTGGATAAGCCGATGTAGCGTTTGCCTCCTAACCCTAAATAATCTGCGATCCAATACTCCTCAATGCCTAAAGCTTCGTAGTCTTCCACTTTCCGGGCATAGTCATTCTGCCAATTTGTACTCACAACCTCTACGACCAATTTAACAGACTTGCCTAATGTAATCACTGGCTCAGTTTTCCATAATGGCTCATTCGCCAAAGCCGTCTGATCGAGAATCACAACATCAGGTCTAAAGGCTGAATTTTGACCTAATGGTTTAATCAGGCATTTCATGGGAATAAATCAAGGCAAGTTGAGTAGATCAATTGCTACATTGAGCTTACGATTAATTAACCCAGCTACTTGTTCATCAAGTCCAGTGGCTTCTAAGTCGATTAGTTCTCCGTCAATTAACTTGTAGCGTACATCATCGAGATACCCAGCAACGAATGCCTCAGAGCTAAGATTGCCTATATTAATAGTGGCTGAAACCATAGATATTTATGCTTCCAGGTTCAGAACTAGAGCAAGTATTGCTGCTCTTAATTATTTTAACTAGCTTTGCTTGGGCAAAAGTCATTTCCAATTCGCTTTTTCTTAGTTCGCTTTTTCTTAGTTCGCTTTTTCGCCCATTGTGAACGTAATTGAATAATTGATTTATTTGGGATACAGAGCAACTAATTTTAATCATGGAGAAACAAAAACGCGCAGCATCTATATTTCAGAGCAAGCGGATCGACGGCGTGGGGAAAGAAATTGCTCTCTTCCTAGCGGGGCGTAGCCCATTGCGAATAGGAAAAAGCGAATTGGAGTTGACGTTTTTTGCAGCAAGAGTTTGAACCATTATGTTAATCAACTAGTAGAAAAATCTACTAGTTTAGTAATTCTCGCCTTCAGGTTGGGTGAGGATTTCAACGCCGTCTTCAGTTACAGCTAAGGTATGCTCACATTGAGCAGAAAGCTTGCGATCGCGCGTTACCGCAGTCCATTTATCGCCTAGAACCTCGACTTCGTAAGTACCTTCGTTAATCATTGGCTCAATAGTAAAAACCATCCCTGGTCTGAGGCGCTTACCCTTACCCCGTGTACCATAGTGGGGAACATCCGGCGCAGTATGGAAAATGTTACTGATACCGTGTCCAACGAAATCTCGCACTACAGAAAAGCCTTCTGCTTCAGCATACTCTTGAATAGCTGCACCAATATCTCCAATGCGTCCCCCAGGTTTAACTTCAGCAATACCCAAGCGCAAACACTCTTCTGTCACCTCTACCAACTTTCTCGTTTTTGGGGAAGGAGTACCGACAAAAAATGTCTTCGATGTATCACCGTGATAACCCTCAAGAATCGGCGTGACATCAATATTAATAATGTCACCTTCCTTGAGAATTTGTTTGGCATTGGGAATGCCGTGACAAATTACCTCATTTACACTGGTGCAAATTGATTTAGGATAGCCCTTATAACCAAGGGGTGCGCTTTTTGCTCCATGCGCTTGCGTCCAACGTTCAGCTTCATCATTTAGTTCAAGAGTGCTAACCCCTGGCTTCACGAACGGTTCGAGATGCTGGAGAAGTTTAGCTGCTAAACGCCCAGCTTGACGCATTTTGTCTAATTCTCGTTGGGATAAAATAACAATTAGTTCGGTTTTCATTAACTTTTATCTAGATATAGCAATCCGATTTGATTCCTGAATTACTCGTAGAGACTGGGGACTGGGGACTGGGGAC
>NZ_CAXTNP010000063.1:0-31534 GCF_964245575.1 uncultured Nostoc sp.
TCAAGAACGTATTTTACCTTCATTGGTAAATTCTTTCTCAGAAATCACCTTAGCTGCCAAATTCTGATAGAGTTATTTTTACTGCCACTGGCTAACTTCTGGCTATCGGGGCTAAAAGCAACAGACTTTACCCAGGCTACATTCTGGATCGTAAAGAGTTCTTTGCCTGTGTCGAGATTCCAGAGCTTAATGGTATTGTCAACACTGCTACTAGCAAGCAATTTTCCATTGGGACTAATAGCGATCGCTTCTACATCGTCTTTATGCCCATCAAGGGTACGGATGAGAGTTCCTGTTTCCAGATTCCACAGTTTAATTCGATTATCCCAACTGCCACTAGCGAGTATACGGCGATCAGCGCTAATGGCCAAGGATACAACTGCATCAGCATGACCTTTAAAACTGTGGAGTAATTTGCCAGTGTGCAGATTCCAAATCTTGATCGTGCCATCATAGCTACCACTAACCAAAGTATTACCATCTGGACTGATAGCGATCGCATAAATCCACGCTGAATGTCCTTTTAGGGTTTGATAAGGTTGAATGATTGGCAAGGGCATAACCTCAGGTGTGGCCATCTGGAATGGAAATACTAAACGATAGGAGCTAAACCCAAGCAAGGTTGCTGTAGACGTAATTGCCAGTAATGGGGAATACCAGTCTCTTTGGTTTGCGGAAAAACAATTCTTACAGTGGTGGAAAGCAATGTGGCTACATAGCTAGCTAGTGATAAAAATCCCAGAATATTAGCTTTGAGTTGGAGAGGGACAGACTTGAACTAAAGTTCAAGGCAGGGAGAGGTTCGTTGAACTCACGCAACATTAACAAAATAATCAGGTTAGTTTAGGTGATGCGTTTTATAGCAAAAGCCTTGGTGATTAGGACATCAACAGATAGATAAAACTTAGACGCAAAAAGACTTTATCACCCAGTCCCCATGCCCTTAATCCCCACTCCGTGGGGGCCCCGAGTTCCCCAGTTCCCAGTCCCTTGCTATACTTTCGTTCATAAAAAAAGCCCCCTCCTCGCTGGCGCGGGGAAGGGGTTGAGGGTGGGGATAGCCTAATATCCGCCTTCTTCTTCGTATTCTGGCTGTCTTTCCTTGACTTTCTTAGGAATATTCACGGGCTTGGGCACATCTTCCCAAGCATCGCCCTCTACATCGTCATAATCATCGTATTCGTCAACGTATGGCTTGCTATAGGGCTGGGCTTCATACTTTAGCGGCTGCGGTTGTTGATACCTGTCGCTGCCCGTTGCCTCACTCCAGTTATCTTCTTCCTCATCTTCTTCGTATTGAATAGATTCATACTGCCGCGCCTTCATTACCTGACGCTGTGGCCTTTCTTCCTCCACATAGTCTTCTGTCCATTCCTCTTCCCGCGCTACGGGTTCGGGGGCGCGAACTTTTTGCCTGGGTGGCTGCAATGGCACTCCACTAGGCAGTTGATTGGGTGGTGCAATTGTACGTGGTGGAGTATAGCCGTATTCTTCTTCTGCATCGCGCTCCCAAGGTGCTTTGCCGATACCCAGACGCTCTAGTAAACCAACTGTCAACTGGTTTACCCGTTCTTCAGCTCCCTCAAAGACAATCAATCGATTGGGGCCTGTGCTGACAATTTCATCTACTGAGAACTCGTAAGTACTCAGAAATTGATCGGGAATTTGGGGCAATCCTAAAGAAGCAATAACTATGGAGTTAAGCTTGCCGGTTTCGCCGTTGAACTTGAAGCCCCGAACTTTGCCTAAGACTTCGCCTGTTTCTGTAATTACTTCCCAGTTAATCAGATTACTGAGAGATTCAACTTCGATATCTTCTATTACATCTTCGTTATCAACCAGGATGACATCACCAATCTGGCTGATGTTGTTGAGGTACATATAGCGCGGTATGCCCGAAATAGAGATCAGGCTGTCTCGCAAACCAAGAGCCACAACCTCTCGTTGATCTATATCAACCCAGACTTGACTGATGATGCCTAGCCGCTTGCCGTTGTCGCGGGTAATCACCTGGGTATTTAATATGTCGGAACGCCTAATTATCTGTTCGGAGGTCATTCTATACCGAGTCCTGATCTCGAATCCGGTTTAACGCGATGTGCAACTTATTCTTAGAACCCCTCTCCAAACCTCTTTTCCACAGGAAGAGAGGCTTTAATTTTTGCTCTCTTTCCCTGGTAGGCAAGGGTTTGGGGGTTAGGTTTGAGAGAAACTCGCACATTACGTGGTTTATCTATACACTATTATTAACAAAAACTCAAGCAGATGTATTGGATGATTGTAACTTAATCCCCAAAACTTGAGTATAAGCTCCTCGTGCTTGAGTAACGCCAATTGTGCGTTCGGCTGATTCTATCATCGGACGACGCAAACTCACAACTATAAATTGCGCTTGTTGTGACTGTTGTTTAATCATTCTAGCTAATCGCTCTACGTTTGCCCCATCTAGGAACATATCTACTTCGTCAAAGGCATAAAATGGCGATGGGCGGTAGCGTTGCAGGGCAAAGATAAAGCTCAAGGCTGTAAGTGATTTTTCTCCCCCAGACATGGAAGCTAGGCGCTGTACCGGTTTACCTTTGGGATGTGCGACTAAATTTAGCCCGCTACTAAAGGGATCTTCGGGATTTTCGAGTTGCAAGAAGCCGTCACCGTCTGAAAGAATGGCAAAAATTGATTGAAAGTTTTCGTTGACAGCATCGAATGCTTCTTTAAAGGCAAGTTGCCGCAATGTGGTAAAATTTTCAATCCGCAAAAGTAATTCGGTACGTTCCCCTTCTAGTGTCTCTAATTTTTGCGTCAGTTCTTGGAGACGATTTTGGGTACGTTCGTATTCTTCCAACGCCAGCATATTAACAGGTTCCATTGCCTGTAGGCGTTTGGTAAGCGATCGCAATTCTTTCTGCAATTCTTCCAAATCTACTTTATCTGGAACTTCCGGCAAGGGATTAGGTAATTCTGCTCCCATATCACGCAACTGGCTTTGCAGTGCAATTAGTTCCTCCCGCCGTTTCTCTTGGGTTTCTTGGAGTTTTTCTATTTCCCATTGCAATTGTTGTTGGCGCAAAAGCTGCGATCGCACTTCTTGTTCTGTAGCGTCGCGTTTTTGTTTTTCTTCTCCTAAATTCTGTTCCATTTGATTTAACGATAAACGGGTTTGGGTGATTTGCTCGTCTATCGTTGTGGTTTGGGTAAAGACGCGATGAATCGCGTCTCTACATGAGGTTTGTTGTGTTTCGTATTCGGTGATTCGCGTTTCTGCTTCTTGGATTTTTTCTTGTAAACGTTGTTGCTGATTTTCTAAATTTTTTAATCTTTGTTCAGCTTCGCGTAATGCTGTCTCTCGTTGTTGCAATTGTTGCTCTTGAGTTTTAATTATCGCCTGGATTTGTTGCCATTCGCTGGGGGTTTGGGATGCTTCTAACTCTGCTAAAGCGTGTCGCAATTGTTGCAACTGAGTTTCTTGTCCCGGTAATTCTCGCTGCAATATTTCTAATCGAGATTGAGCAGTGGCTAACTTTTCACTGTTTTGGGCGAGTTGCGATCGCGTCCCCTCTAATTGCGCTGTTAAATTTTTAATATCTTTTTGCAACTGTTCCAATTGCAACTGCTGTTCGCGCCGCGCCTGACGCGCTTCTGTGAGTTCTTGGGTGAGTTTTTTGGTTCTGGTAGACAAAGTAGCGATCGCTTCTGTACAACGCTCTAAAACCCGCTCAATATCCACCAAGCGACTTTTTAAAGCGATCGCTTCATCAGATTCCGCCGCTTCCGCATTGCCAAACCGCAAGGCTGAACGCTGGCTGTTGCTACCACCAGTCATTGCACCACTGGTTTCTAACAACTCCCCGTCTAAGGTAACGATGCGATACAATCCTAAATTTTTCCGCGCCGCCTCCAGGTTGGCAAATACCACTGTGTTACCGAAAACATAGCTAAATACATCTTTGTAACGGCGATCGCAATCCACTAAGTTAACAGCATAGTTAACGAAACCGCTAGCAAAACGTAGCGTTGCATCCTGAGTAAATTTAGGAGCGTGAATTTTATTCAGTGGTAAAAAAGTCGCTCTCCCTGCACGCTTCTGTTTGAGCAATTCAATCCCTGCTGCGGCGATGCTGTCATCTTCTACCACAATATGTCCCAAACGTCCACCGGCTGCCATTTCTAAAGCTAGCTGATGGCGGGGTTCCACCTTTCCTAATTGCACAACTAAGCCACAAAGTCCAGGCATTCCCGATTGTAAAATGACTTTACTAGCTTGGGTTCCTTGGACTTCTTGCTGTGCTTGCGCTTGCGCCTCGATTTTATCCAACTGGCGTTGTTTTTCTCGTTGTTCAGAGAGTAAGCGTTTTTGAGTTTCCTGTTGGATTTGCAGTTCTTGTTCTGTGGCTGAGAGATTTTGAGCTAAATTTTGGATGGGTTCGCTAGAGGCGTTAAATTCCGTTTCAATTTGACTACACTCAGTTTGTTTTTGGGCTAACAGGGGTTCATCGCGTTCAATTAACTGGGTTTGTTCTTGGATTAACTGCTGTAACTGATTATTGCGTTCCCTGAGTTGTGCTTGTTCAGTGCGTTGTGGTTCCAGAGTTTGCAGCAAAGTTTCAATTTGACGGTTGAATGCCGTTTGTTGCTGCACCCACGCTTCCGAAGCCGAGGCGATTTCTGCGGCGGCTTCGCGGGAGGTTTCTAGAGCTTGCTGTGCTTCATCCCTTTGTTGCTGGGAAGACACGATAAATCGCGTCTCTACAAGCTGGGTTTCGGCAATTTCTTCTAGGGAATGACGGTATTTTTGAATTTCTTGCTGGGTTTGAGTCAGACGTTTAGCAGTTTCTTGAGAAGCTGTTTCTAATTCCGTTAACTGACGCTGGAGTTGCTTTCGTTCAGCTTCTTGGGTAGCGAGGGTAGATTGTACTGCCAAAAGTTCATCTTCTCCCAATGCTTTTACATGAGCATTGAGTTGTTCAAGTTCAGCCGTTTTTTGGACGATTTCGGAATTTAGATTTGTGAGTTGGCTAGTGAGTTCATTAAAATTGCGATCGCCTGTTTGAATTTCGTGAACTAACTTTTCTTGTTGTGCTTGTAGCGATCGCCATGATAAAACTGCTTCCCAGGATTGTTTAGCCAAAAATTCCGTGCGGAGTTTTTGATATTTCTCAGCTTTAGCACGATCTTGGGAAAGGCGATCGCGCTGTGCAGTTAATTCCGTCTCAATAATCCGACAGCTATCTTCCTTTTCCTTCACCTCATCTAAAGTTGATTTGGCTTGGATGATTTTGCGATCGAACGCCGCCACCCCAGCCAATTCATCAATAATTTCCCGCCGTTCCCGTGCATTCATCGAGATAATGCTGGTGACATCCCCTTGCAGCACCACGTTATAGCCTTCGGGATAAACCCGCAGGTTACTTAGTTCCTCATGCAACTCAGTCAGCGTGCAAGGTACACCATTGATATAGTAATTTGATGTGTAAGTGCCTTGGTGAGTGACTCGTAGCCTTCTAGTGACACTCCACTCTCCTGATTTTGGATTTTGGACTTCGGCTTCGCTCAGTCGAACGATTTTGGATTTTGGATTTTCTTCCTCTGCTTCCTCTGCTTTCCCTGCTTCCCCTGCTTCCTCACTCTGTGCCTTTGCACCTGGGCCTGATAAATCTTCCTCTGACAAATCAAACGTCACCGTGACGCTAGCTTCAATAGAAGCTCGTCCTTTAGCCGTTTGAGTGTTATTTACTAAATCTGGGAGGCGATCGGCTCGCATTCCCTTAGAACTGGAGAGTCCGAGGCAAAATAGCAGTGCATCTAGAATATTAGACTTACCCGAACCATTTGGCCCAGATATGACAGTACACCCCGGTAGCAAAGGGACTGAGGTAGTGCCACCGAAGGATTTGAAGTTCGTAAGTTCCACGCGCTTGATATGCACCATGCAGCTATTCAGATAATACCAGTACTTTTAGCCTTTATTTTTCCTAAAATGCTCATTTAATGCTCAAATAAACTAGTTACAGTGAATTATCAACCATTTTGAGCATTATTCTATATTTGGCATTCATGCTCAATAGATGCTCATGATTCACCGCCTCTATCACCCTAAGTCTAACCTCTGAGGTTGTTAAACAAGTTATTAAACAACTAGGAATTATAGCTAAGGTAAGCACGAAAAAAGCTCACTTGCCTGATAATGCCATGAGCCAAAATATCTAATCTCTAATGCCTATTCCCCTAGTACTTCTATCACCTCTTCAAGTTTGAGCTTTGCCTTGTACAAGTTGAGCAACTTCTCTTGTTCGCACCTGAAGAGGAGCCTGATATCGCTTTCCTTGCATCGTCAACTTAATCAGCGCTGCTTGCTGATCAGTGAGAGAATTCATCTGATCGAGTGCGATCGCGATATTTTGGTAAGCTTCAAAGGACAATCGCTTTAGTCCCCTTCCCTCTTCCATCTGAGTAAGTGCGATCGCTGGAAACGCCATTAAATAAAGATGTAATCCATGAGGTCTTGTAACCAGCATTCCCTGTAGGCTTCAATCCGTAACGCCTACACAAGTCTTTTAACTCAGCAATGGTTCTGATTTCAAGTTCTGACCGTGTGAACATAAAATAGAGTTGCCCATTTGTAAAAGTGGTATCGGTGGTGAACTGTTTTCCAGACTGATATAATCAGCGATTTAAACTCTATTTCGCTGTTAACACCGTATCAAGTTTTATTCATACTTCTCAACAATGCTTAACCCTAGAGGGAATCCTCAAAATTTTGACAATCAACCAAGTAAGGAGTTGACTGAACAATTAAATTTTCCTGTCACAAAGGAAATGATGGATGAGGTCAAAGCACAAGACGATCCACCACAGTTCTGTAGGGACGCGATTCAGGAGGCACTAAACAAAAAAAGAGAGAGTAGTTAGGTCACTCTCTCTATAATTCTCAGATATTAAACAACTTTTTAAATAACTTTTTTAAAAACTGGAAAGTCTAGCTCTTGCATAAGTATTGGTCATTAGTCATTTGCAAAGGACAGAGGACAAAGGACTAATAAACGTGGTGCTTGACTTTTGCTGATACGGGTCTGAAAGTTGTTGCTGTTTTGGGGGGTAGAATTTGTAAGCGATCGCAGGCTTGTAAACTTTTAAAAGCTGCCTCTCTGATTACAACTTCCTCCTCTCGACTGAGTAGGAGTTGCAAGCATTCGACAACATCTTGCTGCACTGAAGAATCAACTCGCCTACGGCTAATGAATTTAGTGAGTTGACGTAGGGCAATCATCCGCTTTAATGGATCTTTTTCTGTTAAATTTACCAACAACTTATCGAGGTGGTCTTCTTCTCGATTTTCATAGAAGTTGACAATTTGCCAGACCAATAAAATTAAAGTTAACAGTGTTCCCACGCCTTGCACAATTGCACTAGCAGCAATCCAGGAACTGTGAGAGTCAACCCAAATTGCAGCGGCCATGTAAGTAGTGACAGTAGCAAGACCACCACTTATGACTGCTAAAACTAACCGACGATTTGAACTGTTTAAGAACTTACGTATCTTAGACCAGTGTAATTGCCAGTCCCACTCCTGCATTGAGTAAACCAATACCATTATCCCAACGCCGATTGAGAGAGCCAATAGCAGCATCCAGTTCCACAACAACATGGCGACGACGATTGTCAAGAACCCAAGAAAGCCCCCAGGCCCAGAGAAGCGCTTAAATGTTTGCTGCTTTGTTGCTCCCTTTGTCTTGAACTTTGGAAGCGACCAGTTCCAGTTGGGAATCTGGTTGATCAATTGCTGCCAAGAAGACGAAGCCTGTGCCACAGTGTTTACCTACTTGATTACGAAATTAACTATTGTATAAGTTTTACTACGGTTGAAGAAAGGGTGAAGACCCAAACCATAAGATGCCCGGTTTTTAAGGACAGCATAGTAGACTAGTACAGCACGGCAAAAATCAAGCTACCATTTTAAAACTTGCAAAAGCCTTGATCTAAAAAACTTTTGAATGCGTGAATGCGTGAATGCGTGACTTCCGCCAAACGGTACTAGTAACAGCACGGCGGAAATCAAGATACCATTTTAAATGGCTCAGAGCAAGGGCATAAAAGCTTTTTAAAGACAAAAACGAAAGTCATCAACGGTGAATTGGCCATCAAAAGCACAGAAGGTAACGCTGTAGATGTTATTCCCAGTTATAGATAATAAGGTATTGGGGGAAATTACCGAGTCTGAATTGGCAAGATTGGCACTTGGTAGTGCAGTTTGAGCGATGAGTTGCCGATCGCGATCGTAGGCGGAAAGCACTAGCCGTTGCGAACTAGTGACAAAGGCGCTAACCGAATTAACCGGACGCAAGAAAGTAGCTTCTAAAAATCCGCTTTTGGGCGCTCCCATTAAAACTGTTAGCCCTGAATAGGCTGGAAATGCTGGATTTGATGGCTGTATTGCTATAGAATTGTGAAAAATTACTCCCCAGCGTTCATATTGGCGCTCTACTGGTTCAAAGCACTTTAAGTCTTCTAAGTCTAAACAAATATAAGTAGGTACAGTCACTCTGCCAGCGTCAATAGCTGACTCGACCTGCTCCCCCCAAGCTGAAGCTTTAATTTCATTTTGTATATTAAAGTCAAGCGCAAATTTAGCGTCTTCAATCGTTGGTAGTTTATTTAATTGAAGAGTAACCTGCTTTACCATGACATCCCGCCTTACCATTACTTAGATAATAATTAGATTTAGTAATACATCAAAAGCTATGTTTCTACATGCCGAACTAGAATTAATAGCTTGTTAAAATGAGCGTTTTTACTTTTATTGACGCCCATAATTATTTATGAGTTTCTTGATAGACTAACATAAAAACTTATGTTAGATTCATGCTTTAGTGATGCTTGCTACCATGAAAAACCCTTAGAAAACAGTAGTTTCAACCTTAAATTACTTTTTATTATGAAAAAACATCACCAAATCTTTACAAGTAATCCAGTAATTTTATATCTACTTAATCTGATGGTAGGAAGAAGTCTTAAAGTGATTGGTTCGCCGATAATAACAATGAGTGAGAAGTTTGAACTAAATAGGTAAGTATTCTGGGGTGACCAAAAAAGATGCGGTGACGCGGATAAATTATCAAATGCTCTCTCCGTATCTACGTATATTCAGCATTAATCTGTTATTCATGCTACTTAATTACGACAGTCAACAAAAAGTACTTATGTTTCAACCACCAGGATTTGAACAACGCTCTATAAATACCTCACTAGGTAGGATGGTATATTATACAGCCGCTAAGTCACCTTGGCAGGACAATTTTACAGCAAAAGATGATCGGGAAACTTTAGTGTTTCTGCACGGCTTTGGTGGTGGATCTTCTGCTTATGAGTGGTCGAAAGTCTATCCGGCTTTTGCCGCCGAATATCGGGTTATTGCACCAGATTTAATCGGTTGGGGTAGGTCTGAGCATCCGGCACGGAGTTATAAGATTGAAGATTATTTAACCACGATTCGGGAGTTTTTCGAGCAGACTTGTACCAGGCCAGTAACAGCGATCGCTTCTTCTTTGACCGCAGGCTTTACAATTCGAGTAGCATCAGATCATCCTGATTTATTCAAATCTTTAATTCTCACTACCCCCGCCGGACTCTCGGACTTTGGCGAAGACTACTCCCGTAGTTTTTTTGCCCAGTTAGTCAGCGTTCCCCTTGTTGACCGTTTACTTTACAGCACTGGAATAGCAACCAGTGGGGGTATTCGCAGTTTCTTAGAGCAACGGCAATTTGCTCAGTCTAATCGAGTGTACCAAGAAATTGTAGATGCTTATTTACAATCTGCCCAACAGCCTAATGCTGAGTATGCAGCACTCTCCTTTGTCCGTGGCGATTTATGCTTTGATTTATCCCTTTACATTCAACAGTTGACCACTCCCACCGCCATTATTTGGGGACAAAGGTCGGAATTTACAGGGCCCTCAATTGGTCGCCGCCTTGCCGAAATTAATCCTCAAGCGATCCGATTTTTTCAACAGTTGGAAGATGTGGGGTTAACACCGCAGTTGGAGTTGCCAGCAGTGACAATTGGGTTAATTCGCCAATTTTTGCCTTTGCTTAATTAGTGCTTTGTTCAGTAGTACTGGGTACGGGCGCACAGATGTCATTGGTGTCAACTTAGAGCCAGGGCGAATAGAATTCGCACGCCAGTTGCTCATGGGGAAAACCCCCTTGGCGCTAGCCTCTCCCTTTGGGAGAAGACCGCACTGGCTTGGCTTGACAGGCTTTCGTCCGCGGAGGCGGACTAAGGTCAAATTAAGGGTTTGAAACCCACGGAGGTGGGTTTTTTTGTGGAGACGCGGTTTCTAACCGCCCGTTTCGCGTTAAGTTGACACCAATGCACAACTGTGAACCTCTACGAGTATCGTAGATGAACTTAAAAATAATGATATTACTTCAAATTTTTATAATCAACTAAACTTTGATTTTGTGAAAAATCTCGATAAAAATACAGCAAATATTTTAATAAATTTTAAATATAACTTAATATAAAAATTAATTAAACACCATCCAGATTTACAGGATGTTTTAGAAAAATGTGATTTTGAGCCTTGCAGTACGAGAGAAGGCTACCGCTTGGTTGTTGTGAGAAAAAAAGTAGCGATCGCATGTAATTTACCCAAAGCTTTTGGAGAGGGTAATTGTAAAATAGAGTTCAGCAGTTTCATTTTAAGAGGTCTAAAAATTTACTGAAATCATCAAGATATTTTAGGTCAATTAATGACTGGATTGCACACCCAACTAGATTGGGGATGTCGTCGTTTTTTTAAACAGTTAAATAAAAATACTTTTGAGGTATATTTAGGTAAAAAAACTCTAATTTTATCAGAGTTAGAAGCAGCAGACTTGTGTTTTTGTATTAATAGAGTTTGTCAAGAATATAAAAATTCAATAATTGAAGTTGAAAATGCTTTAGAAACATGGAATTTTGAATTCGTAAAACTTTCAGAGAGTGGGGGTTTTATCCTTTTTTCTGTAAGACAAGAGTTATGGGAGTTAATGCAGCAGTTTGCTAATGAATTTGATTATGTTAAAGGCAAGTCAGAATGGCATCTATTCCATAGAAAAGATATATCAATTCGAGTGAGTCGGGGAATTCGCGATCATACATTTATATTACCTAAAATTGATATAAGATTAGATTTATTGCCTAATAATAAAATTAACATCATCTATGAGCTAAATAATGTTAATTTACAATTTATTGAGACAGGTAAATTTACCTTATGGCAGCAATATATTGGAATACAGTGAACCTGGACAGCTAGATATACCAAACAGTGGTTGTTAGAGAAATATATTCCAAAAGTTATTACTTATTACTCAGCAAAGTCTCAACTATCTGAAGCTGAATTGCTAGCCAAAATCACAAATTATATAAGTGAGCGTGCGTTTATTACAGAAATTGATAAGATCAGAGATTTAGCACCTTATCTTCGTGACATACAATCTTGGCTACATATATATGTAGAAAATATTGCTGCTGCGCTCTTGAAACCATATTATCAAGCCTATACAAATTTGGTGCGTAATACTGATTTCTCCATAACAGGCATAGACTATATTATAGTAAATTTGTGTAAAATTAAGTGGACAAATAGGCAAGAATAAATTCCTAACAATTTCACAGACTGGAAAAACTTAACTTTTAAACATGCTATAGATTGCTTAGATCAGCAAGTAGCAAGAATAAATAATTGTGAATACGAGAATAGTTTCAAGGCAGATTTAATAACTCGGACATTTATTTGGATTATAGAAAATGGTAAAATCTCTTTCTCGCAAGCTCAATTAAATGCTGCTAAACAGGCTTTGCTACCACTTTGGGAAGAAAGTCGCTTTGAAATGCGCCATGTGTATCCTAATCGATAAAATTACATAATCTGCTGTAAATGCAACACAAATCCGGGTAGTATATTTTCTCCTGATAAACTAGCAGGATTGTCTAATATCTCTACATCTTTACCTGGACGATAAATTTCTACTCGCTTGTTTTTTCGGTCGATTAACCAGCCTAATTGAGCGCCATTTTCGATATACTCCTGCATTTTCTCTTGCAATTCTTTCAAGGAATCAGTACGAGAACGCAACTCTACTACAAAATCAGGACAAATTGGGGCAAATTTTTCTTGTTGTTCTGGGGTTAAAGCATTCCATCGCTCAATTTTCACCCAAGAAGCATCAGGAGAACGTTCTGCACCATTATGTAGGGTGAAACCAGTTGAAGAGTCAAAAACTTCGCCTAAACTACTTTCAGAGTTCCAAATATCTAATTGAGTGGTAATTTTAACATTACGTCTGCCAGTGTCACTACCTGTAGGTGGCATAATTAATATTTCCCCTGATGCTGTGCGCTCAAATCTATAATTACTATTTTTCTGACACATTTGGAAGAACTGTTCATCGCTCAAGTCAATTTTCAATTTGAGTGTAGAAGGGAAAGTGGTTGTAGTGGCGTTCATAGGCTATTTTGAGCATCTTACTTTCTTTCTAGTGTAGTGCTGTGTGGGGTACGATCGCTGCCAGGAGATAATGGAGAGCGATCGCACTTTACCTATTAAATAA
The DNA here is from genome assembly GCF_964245575.1 of uncultured Nostoc sp. Taxonomy (GTDB): domain Bacteria; phylum Cyanobacteriota; class Cyanobacteriia; order Cyanobacteriales; family Nostocaceae; genus Nostoc. The sequence continues at coordinate 12,592 of NZ_CAXTNP010000063.1, forward strand.
ATTTGTTTGCCCATTCGGTGCAGCTTTACCCAGATAGATTTGCTTAGAACCCTTGGGAATAAAAATCCAGCCAAGGTCTTGTAGGCGGTTTTTTAAATTAGAAATTGTGACACCAAGCTCATCTTTCATTGCATAAAGATGTTTCCAATTAGTTAAATTCCGTCCTCTTTGTTTAGCTTCCAAAATTTCTCTAGGCATTAACAGGCAGCTAGCAAAATACTGAGCTTGCCATTCAATTTTATCCAAATGACTTGGAATTATATTTGGATTAGTTTTAACGCCTGTAGTGCGACACAAATAAAGCTTTGTAGCATCTTTTATTCCTAGATTTAATTCTAGTTGCTCTGTCAGTCCATCAGCTTCATTTTGATTGACATGAAGTATCCAGTGTCCAATTTCATGAGCAATTGTAGATTGCTCAAATCCTCCAGTTAGCTCTGAAATACATTCATTGAGTACAATCTTTCTTTGCAATGGCAGAATCTTAGCTACTATCGACCCCTGCTCATCAGGAGGAATTCTTTCCCAACTCACCATAATTCCCAAAGCGTCAGCAGCACAACTAGCCTCAAAAGGCCACTTTGGGGGGAAATTTTCTAACTCCATAATTTTGAAAACTTCATAAGCTTTCTGCTCTATTTCTTCTTTAGAATAGAATTTATACCTGAAAAGGTTCATTGTAACTCCTCACTTTCTTTACTCATAACCACCACCTTCTTTCCTGACATTCTGGTTCTAAGTTGCCTGGATAGATTTGCTTAGAACCTTTAGGAATATAAATCCAGCCAATATCTTGCAACCGATTGATGAGATTAGATATTGTTACACCAAGCTCTTCTTTCATTGCATAAAGATGTTTCCAATTAGTTAAATCACGCCCTTTGGTTATTTCTTGCAGTACATGACGAGGCATTAGCAGACAGCTGGCAAAATACTGGGCTTGCCATTCAATTTTATCAAGCTGACTACTGGCAGTATACTTATCAAGTGGCTCACTAGCACTACGACATAAGAATGAATGATTAGTTTCTTGAATACTAGCATTGATATCTATTTGTTCAGATAATATTTCATTTTTATTTTGGTTAACATGAAGTAACCAATGTCCTATTTCGTGAGCAATTGTCGATTCGGTAAAAGCTCCTAGAACTTCTGGAATATCATCATTTATCAAAATTGTACGTTCTAAAGGTAAAATCATAGCTATGATCAATCCCCGATCATCAGGAGCTATTTGTGCATAACAAATACTTAGATTCAAAAAGTCACATACCCTAGTAGTATCCATAGAGAATTTAAGGGCATATTGAGATGAAATTTGCATACGACTTAGAAGATCATTCGCTATGTTTTCAATCTCATCTTTAGAATAGAAGCGATTTTGAAGCTTTGCTACCTTATCTCTGAGTTCAGCATTTTCTTTTTGTAGTCTTGCAATTTGCTCATCTCGTGCTTTTACCAATGAATCAATACCCGGACTTTCGCGCACTCGACGGAATAAAGCTGGCATTTCCTTGTAGTTCGCCTTAACCAATTCTTCAAAAGCATCCGAGTCACGTTGAGTCATACGTCCAGCTAGGTAGATCAGCTCCTCTGCATTCAAACTGAGATGTTCTGCTATGGAGCGGATCACCTTCTCGCTTGGCTCAACGTGGTCGTTTTCTAGTTTGGACAAATAGGTGTAGTCCACACCTACCTTTACCGCTAGCTCACGCTGACTCAATCCCTTTTTTCTACGAGCTTGCCAAATACACCTGCCAAAACTCTGACTCTCTTGTTTATCCATAATCACATTCAACTGCCTAACGCATTTCCTGAAGCATAAATAATAATAAGCCTTCTATCGGTTTGAGTGATAGTAGGCTAAAAGCCTTATTTTACAAAGCTTTTCAGGAGTCGCTGGGCTATAAGTTACCCAAAATTTTTTGCCTTTGAATCATTCATAGATAAATAATACCAATGTTGAAAATAAAACTCAACATTTATTTTAAATAAATTAAATAGTTGACAAAATTTAAACAGGTTGAATAATATGGTTCAATACTGAACAGATGATATCTTGCTTTGTTGAAATTATATAGCAATTCAGGCGACTATACTGATGTTCGTTGAGTTATATTCCGTTACACAAGAGCAAAAGTATGAATAAACAATTGTTGAACGCTGAACAACTGAGTTTCTCCGTTGGTAGACCTCTACCAGTTTTGCTTGAAGAAATTCAAAAAACAAGCCGCAATCCACAACTAAGAAAGGCTGCGGAACAGATGCTAGAAGGCTTGCGTACCTTGGAAATGGCAACCGAGATTGGTGTATCCAAATCAAAGAGAGCAAATACAGCAATCTACGAAATCCTGACCAAGTAAAATTTTTTTCTCTGCTAAATTCTGGAACTTGACATCAATGAGCCAAAATTGGCTACCATTTGCCAGTTACAACCTATGGTTGCAGTATTCTCCACCCGTAGGGAAAGAACACTTGCACTGTGACATGAAACGAGGTTTTACAAAAGCGCGATCGCGAGAACCTGCGGTTGCAGCAATCTTGGCAAGTGATAGCACTCCTCAGCGAATTGGATTACTAGCACAAAGGGGGGTTTATGAGTTTCATGAAAACTCCCTGATGTTACATCAAGAAGATGCTGTAGAACAAATGATAGAGATTCTGGAATTGCGGAAAGAGTCAGATTTGGTTCAGCAGCGAGTACTTCAGATACTGACAAACTACCAGCAAAATCCAATTCTTGCTGAGAAGAAAATTATTCAACTTAGCCGAGGTGATGAGGGTTTTCCAAAACCAATTCTGATTAAGCAGGGTAATCAGTCTTTTAACTTCTATGCTGCAATTGACTGCATTTTTGCCGAAGAAGATGATACTTTGCACATTTTAGATTTCAAAACTGGCCACTCTGATTTTGATCGGCGGCAAGGGTATATTTACTTACTAGCAGCTAGTTATTTGTACCCCCAGCAAAGAGCAGTAGCATCTTTTTATAACTTAGAAAATGGTAAGTGGTCAGAACCTATTAGCGCAACATCTAACACTCTTAAGGCTTTTCAGATAGAACTCGCTTTAATAGCTCAACGACATGAAGAAGATTTGAGACGCTACCGTAAAAATTCTGCTGATTTCAGTCAAATATTTCCCCAAAATCCGGGTGTAAGTTGTCGCTACTGTTCGTTTAACTCAATTTGTGAATTTACTGTATCAGAGGTTTCTACATGACTGCTGCTGTACTTCAATCCCCCCTAAAAACTAATGTATACCCAATATTTTTGTCGGAAATATTTTTACTAAATATTCCTCAACCTAACTTAATTTGCTTTCGACTGACTCCCAGAGCCGATACTGAAATAGGTAATCGTGTAAGTTGGCGGTTTAATCATAAATTTCCTGATATTATAGTCATTTTTGCAGATGGGAATTTTTGGGTTTTAGCTAAACCTAATCAATCAATGCCAAATTTAGATCAATGGCGAAAAGCTTTAACAGAAATTCAAGTGGACTTGAAAAAAGATATTGGCGATCGCACTTACTCAATTCAGTGGGTAAGCCAACCACAAATAACAGCTTCTATACTGGCTCAATTAGCTGTAAGGGTCTTGAAAGTTAGACGACCTTTTTCATCTGATACTGTTTGGTCTGAAAATAAGGTAGAAGTCAAACGTGAAGTAGATTTTTGGGCAGAAACGATAGAAATAAAAGATACTTTACATCCTGCTATTGCTTTTACAATTCACAGTTCTTTTATTTTCAAAGGTGATTTAGCTGAATTTTACGAAAATCATCCCTACCGACAAGACTCAAATAAGCTTTTGATTGGCTTAAAAGTCCGAGATATTGAAAAAAATAGCTCTGCTACAATTGTGGCTCTTGGAGGAATTTTTGGAGAGCGTAGAGAAAAACTTTTTGAAAAAGCGACTGGAGCTATTAGTAAACAAAAACTTCAACCTGAAGCAGCACCAAATGAGCAACCTGTAGTAACTATTCAATTTGGTAAGGATAAACAACGATTTGACTATCCAATGGCTGCTTTAATTCCCTGTGTTACAGAAGAAACGGCTGACTTATTTGAAGTAAAGTATGGTGATTTAAAAAAGCAAACTAAAATTCCTTATCAAGAACGGCAAAATCGTTTAGCTTTATCCAAACAAGAAGCTACAAGTACTTTAGCTCTTTATGGTTTTCAATTAGCAGCTAAATGTATTAACAACGGGAAGTATCCCAAATTATTCTTACTCCCTAGTTTCAAACTTGAGGACACATTACTTCAATTTGGCAAGAATGTAATTTGCAAGCGAAATGAAGTTTTGAAGGGACTATCTAGAGGTGGCGTTTATCGCCGTCACAAAAATTATGAAGACTCCTCTATAAAAATTCGCATTGCAGCGCTAAAAATAGGTGATTTTCAAGTTAATATATCTTTTCTTAAGCAACTTCGGCAACGCTTAAAAGACTATGGTTTTGAAAGCCTTGAGATTGATGAAGATAGAAGAAAAGCTGTTTCTATCAATGGTTTAAGTAGTGCTGAAGCTAGAGCTAAAGTGGAGAAAGCCCTTGACGATTTAATAGCTATTCCTACTGATATTGTTTTGACCTTTCTACCACAGAGCGATCGCCATACTGATAACAGTGATAATGGTAGCTTATATACTTTTGTTTCTTCAAGACTACTCCGACGTAGTAACCCTGAGATAGTAAGCCAAGTAATCTATGAGGATACTTTGAAAAATCCTAGCAATTACAAAAATATCCTCAATCAAGTAATACTAGGAATTTTGGCAAAATTAGGAAATTTGCCTTTTATTCTAGCAGAACCTTTAGGGGTTGCTGATTATTTTATCGGCTTAGATATTTCTAGAAAACCCAAAAAGAAAACCGTTGGTAGCAGAAATGTCTGTGCAAGTGTTCGTCTGTACGGAAAACAAGGGGATTTTATTCGTTATAGGTTAGAAGATGTTTCAACAGAAGGTGAAGAAATTGATAAACAAACATTAGAAAGGTTTCTCCCATCTGCTGATATCAGCGAAAAAACTGTACTAATTTACCGTGACGGACGCTTTTGTGGTAATGAAGTTGAATATTTACAGGAAAGAGCCAAAGCAATTAATTCTAAGTTTATTCTCGTAGAGTGTATTAAGTCTGGTATTCCCAGATTATATAACTATTATCAGTCAGTTGTGAAAGCACCCACACAAGGGCTAGCACTTCGTTTGTCCTCTCGTGAAGTGATTTTGGTAACTACTAAATTACCCTCTGAAAATATGGGCTTACCTTATCCTTTACGTTTAAGAGTACATGAGAAAGGACACCAAGCACCTATTGAGGATGTAATAGAAGCAACGCTGAAACTTACCTTGCTCCATCATGGAGCGCTGAAAGAGCCACGCTTACCCGTTCCACTCTATGGATCTGACCGTATAGCCTATAGGCGGTTACAAGGTATTATCCCAAATTCGCTGAATGGCGATCGCCAGTTTTGGCTGTAGAAATAACTTAAATATTTGCAGGACACAATCAGGCAAAAACAGGATTTTTAGCCAAGAGCGATCGCCCTTTCCTATACTGTACTTGTATCAAGCCCAGTTTTACACTTAACCAACAAAAACCAGTGTGCAATTAATTGGCGAAAGTAACTATACAGGCAGACAAGGGGCAAAATCCCATTGTTAAAGGTAGGCAAATTTCCGCCTGTACTAGTACTGTGTCAAGCTAACAATGCTTGGATTAAATAACGAACCGCTCCAGGCACGGAGAACACAGAGAGAAATATTCTAAAACTTGGTTTACTAAGCATTGTTGACTTGACAGCCTACTAGTCCCCAGCCCCCAACCGTTGTAGGGTTGGGGGAGAGGTTCTTCCAGAATTACTGAATTGGTGTACTAGTACAACAGGTCGGCGGAAATAAACCTACCATTCCAAACAGCCAGAAAGCCCAAAATTAAAGCATGGGTGACTTTTGACTTTTGACTTTTGACTTCCGCCTTCCGGTACTAGTCCCCAAGCCCGAGTTCAACGCAAACAGCGAATCGCCTCTAATAGACCTCTGGCTTTATTCAGCGTCTCTTCGTATTCTTTTTCTGGCTCAGAATCAGCCACCAAACCGGCACCGGCTTGCACGCTTACCGTATTATCATGCACTACCATTGTGCGAATTGCGATCGCAGTATTTAATTGTCCTTCAAAATCGTAATATCCATACACACCGGAATAAACACCCCGACGACTAGACTCTAACTCGTGGATAATCTCCATTGCCCGAATCTTGGGTGCGCCGCTTACCGTACCTGCTGGGAAACAAGCTTTCAATAAATCCCATGCTGTTTTACCAAGTGCTAATTTACCCACAACATTGCTAACTATGTGCATTACATGGGAGTAGCGCTCAACTACCATTAATTCATCAACTTTGACGCTACCATTTTCACAAACACGCCCCAAATCATTTCGCCCTAAATCTACAAGCATCACATGTTCGGCAACTTCTTTAGGATCTTCGAGTAAATCCTTTGCAAAAGCTGCATCTTCCTGGGTAGTTTTACCCCGTGGACGCGTCCCGGCAATTGGGCGTACTGTTGCTATTACTCCACCATCTGAATCGGTTTCGGCTTTCACCATCACTTCGGGACTGGAACCGATGATTTGCCAATTTTGGAAGTTAAAGTAAGCCATGTAAGGCGAAGGATTTATCTGGCGTAGAGAGCGATAAAGGGCAAAGGGGTCGCCTGTATATGCTGTTGATAGTCGCTGGGAAATTACTACTTGGAAGATATCGCCTGCTTTGATGTAGTCTTTAGCCTTTTGGACGCTAGCACAAAAATCAGGGCGGGTGAAATTACTATTATACTCCTCTGCTGCTTTGCTCCCTTGCTCCTCTGCTCCCCTGCTCCCTGGCGGTTTCCATTCCAATCGAGTTTTTTCTGGCGATAGAGGCAGAGATAGCTTTTCGAGCATTTGGGTGACGCGATCGCACGCTTGTTGATATGCTGCTTTGAAATCTACTTTCGGGTCACGTAAATCAGCATAAGCGATCGCCCAAATTTTCCGCTTCACCTGGTCAAAAATCAATAGGTGGTCTACCTGCATCCACAACCCATCAGGGATATTTCGCTCATCTGGTGGATAAATTGGTACACGCGGCTCAATCCAGCGAATTAATTCATAGCCCCAAAACCCAAACAAACCGCCAATTCCTGGCGGTAGCTGTGGTAACTTGACTGGGTGAAAAGGTGCTAAACATTCGGCTAAGGCTGTAAAAGGGTCGCCTGCAAAAACGACCTGCGAACCATCACGGTTTTTTTGGGTTGTGCGATCGCCCCTTGCTTCCAAAACCCACAAAGGATCGCAACCCACTAAACTATAGCGTCCCAGTTTTTCCCCACCTTCGATCGATTCCAACAAAAAGCTATAAGGCTGACCTGCACACACTTTATACCAAGCAGATACGGGCGTATCTAGGTCTGCCACCCATTCTTGATATACCGGGACGAAGTTGCCTTGTTGCGCTAGGGCCGAAAACTGCGAGAAATCCGGAAACATCATTATTTTTTAAAGGTAATTGGTAATGGGTAATGGGTAATTATTTTCTTACCAATTATCCATTACTAATTACCCATTAGCTACTAATAGCTAGTTACGGAGCGTCGTAGGTATAAACACCGCTAAACTTAAGTTTAGCGGGACTGGGGTTTTGTCCGATACGACGGTCTACATAACGCACTTTGTCACGACCTTCATTCACCTTTTCAGGGAATACACCATCAGCTGGGTGAAGTAAAGTGGTTTCTCCGTTGGGTAAAATCCGGTAAATTTTGTAATCTGTAATTTTGAGTTTCCGGAGTTGCTGACCGCCCAAAAAGATTCCATATTCTTTACGAGCTATATACAGCAGGTTTTCACCTTTTTGCATAGTAGCAGCACCACCTGTAGGCAATTCAAAAACTTGCTCTTTCGGGCTAGTCCAAGTAATAGCGTACTTTTCTTCCACTTCTGCTTTGTTTAGCAAGCCACCGGTGCTGCCACCGAATAGCGGGGTTTGTCCAGAGAGTGTTTCTGCCATAAAGTGTTCTCTCAACGTTTTTAGGGAATCCTAACACCGCAATCAGGATCATATTGCGATCGCGTCATAGACTGTAACAGTTTTTAGTCATTATTCGTTAGTCATTAGTCATTGGTCATTAGTCCTTTGTTAAAAACCAATCCCCAATCCCCAATACTTCGGCAACTCTTGGAGACGCTACGCGTTAGCGGAGCTTTCGCTTTAGCGATACGCTCAGTACAAGTCCCCAATCATCAATCCCCCAATCCCCAATCCCCAATCCCTATTTACTCTTGACTTTTGTCCGCTTTTCCTCTTGGCTACTCTGAACAATCGGTATGGTGAAGTGAAACTGACTACCTTGGTCTTTGCCAGTTGACTCTGCCCAAATTTCCCCACCCCAGCCATTAACAATTTGACGGCAAATTGCTAAACCAAGTCCAGTCCCGCCAGTGGTGCGGCGCAGCGCTCCCTCTTCTTGATAGAAGCGGTCAAAAACTATTTCTAAACGATTTGGTTCAATGCCGCGTCCAGTGTCAGCCACAGTAACCTCGACTATTTGATGGCTGTTGTAAATCGCTTTAATGGTGATTTCTCCTTGGGGTGGCGTAAATTTACAAGCGTTATCTATGAGTTTTGCCAGTACCTCTACCAGCCAATCTCCGTCTGCTCTAACCAAAGGTAGGTTTTCGGCAATTTGAGTTTTGATTTTGGGTGGCTTTTCCGTTGAGGAACGCGTGCGATTTCGGCTGAGTGATAAATCTACACACTCTTGTAAAGACAGGGATTCTGGATGCCATTCCACCCGACCGCTTTCCAAGTTGGAAAGTGTGAGGAAATCTTGTACCAGTTTTCGCATGCGTTCTGAGTCTGAAAGAGCAGTGTTGAGCATGATTTGCTGCAACTCCAAAGGCATATCCGGCTCACTAGCAAGGCTTTCCAGGCACACTTGAATGGTGGATAGGGGAGTACGCAGTTCATGTCCGGTGATGGCTATGAGGTTGCTGCGGGTGCGGTCTAGGGCTTCTAACTGCTGGTTAAGTTCTTCTAGGTTAGCGTAAGCTTCCGCTTGGATGAGAGCTGCTCCTACTTGGGTGGCGATCGCTTTTACTAAATCCAATTCCCCAGGTTGGCACTCGTGCGGTGGCATTCGGCAATAGTGCAACTCCACGATGCCCAATAATCGCCCCTGATAGAATACTGGTTCCATCAGCCAAGAACGAATGGCAAACTTTTTGGCGATCGTGGAAAGTGCTGGCGAATTGGTAACGCGAGGGTCACTCAGCGTATCACTTACACAAACCCCTTCGCCAAGTTCTACTATGCCCCGAAATAGAGTATTTTTTTGTAACTCCCAGGTTTGCCCACGAACAGATAAAATACCAGGAGTTAAAAACTCGTGTTCAATTATGGCTTGGCTATCTGTGGCTTGAGCGCGGTAAATTAGACAGCGACAAGCTTCTAGGTGTTGTCCTAATTCTTGTGCCGCCACCTGGAGAACTTCGTGAGGATCGAGCGATCGCCGAATGGCTGTGCTAATCGAGTTGACTAATCGTTCTTTTCGTGCTTGGGCAGCAATGGAACGGTAGGCTTTGTGCAATTTGTACTGACTAGCTTGCAAGTAAGTTACTAAGCGCTGCACAAAGGGATCTGTATCGATGTCACAAGCATATTCGTTGACCTGTTCTGCTCCAAAGTGGTTTCGCGGCTCGTCTATACCAAACCTCTGACGTGCCTCCTCAATTTTACTTGCCAGTTCTGGTCTGTAAACTAAAATCCTGTTTAACAGCAGTTCAGCTGCTTTGAGACTAACTCCTCTTTCCGATGTCCAAACTCCCTCAAATCTTCGCGCTGCGTCTATATCCAGATTAGGGCTTAGTTCCGGTAATTGCTTGTTTTTGGTAATAGAACCAAGGCTTTCCCGACAAACTAGACAGGTAGCATAATTGTCAGCAATCACTACCAAATGCCACTCATGGCTTAAGCCATCCGTTGGCTCAAAAGCTATCTTTTCGTAGTATTCTGAACTGTTGGCGAAATCCGTTTCCGGAGCAGCTAATACGTATATTTGGTTACTCCGCAAGGCAAGTCGTTGGTAGCGATGAGCTTCTTGACGGTAGAATCGCTCTCGCTGGAAACTAGCAATTACAAGGGGTTGTGCTAAAGTCGCAGCCAAAACTTGATCTTCCATCGCATGGGAGAGCGCCGTTAATGAAGCTTTAAAATATAGCTGGGGCCGCAAGTATGCTAGGGACTTTAGCAGATCACTCAGCACAGAAGTCGAAATGCTCATGAATTATTGTTAAACGCTCAACCTCGACAAGATCAAAAGTCACAGCTGCATTGTACAAATTCCAAGGGACTCTCAAGTTAAATAGAGAGTTTCAATATGTAAAGAACACGCTTAAGCACTTTCTGCCAAAGCAGGCGCAACACTTTGTTACCAATTAGGAGGAGTGCATACAACTTGATTTGTTGATTGACAACCTACTACGCCCAATATACATTCTTGACCGAGTTTGAAATATGCTTGCACAACCAAAATATTTCCATACTAAGTACTAAGCTTTTATTCTTTGTATATTTTAATTATTTTTTCTTGATAACCACTGATTATTGATTGATAGTCCAGGTGTAAGCAAAGTGGGCGATGTCTAAGCTGTTAAGCATTTAAGCAAGCACATTCAGGCCGCAGGGGGGCAGTTATTGCTGGGAACAAGGGAGAGGGTTTGCAGCTTTTTTTGACAATGAAAATAGTGCAACTTGTAGGCGCGATAGCTTACAACAGGCTACTTTGCTTACTGTTGATTTATGGTCACTAAATAAATTTTCTTATCCAAAAAATCATTACTGCTACATTCACATAATTTAATCAATAATTATTGATTAAAATTAATAAATTAATGAATTATCATAAATTAGTCTAATCAAATACCATAGATATTTAAAACCAAATCGTATAATAATAGAAAACAAATAACCTCAGCCCTACAAGTGGGAAAAGTGTCAATTTAGAGTTATAAAATGTAAGTCACGTCTAATGTGAATTAAGTCTTGAAACACTTGTAATTTCGTGGGTAGTCCCAAAACTAAGATTTTGGGCAAGTCTAGAAACCCTTATGCGATAAGAGGCTTTTCTAATTCACATCAGGCGTAAGTCTATAAATATCTGCTTCTACTGGTTTGAGCGCTGCTATGTTGTCAGCAGTAGTTAAGTGTTATTTTGGCTCCAATGGCTCAAGCAAGTTTTAAAAAGCGTCTTTTTTTTGAAAGTTGTGAGGGTCAGCAACCTCTACTCAGAAGACCACAAAAATATAGACCTGTACACGGAACTTTAGCTAATGACACCGGATACGCTAATCACCCAGGAAAAAATTTTCCTGGATGGAAAAACTTTTATTCCTGCCGAACAATTACCTATCCCGGAGTGGCCTTGTGTTGTGAGTGAAAGACCACAACCGACACTGACGGTTAAAGATGATGATTTATTTTTTGTGACGGATACTATCGGGAATATTTCTGGCTGTTCCCTCAACGATGGCAATTCCAGCATGGGACTGTTTTGTTGTGATACGAGATTTATCAATCGCTTGGAGTTGCAAATTGAAGGGCGATCGCCTGTACTGCTCAGTAGTACTGCTGAAAAAGGGTTTTCACTCTCCGTTTTATGTACTAACCCCAGAATCGACGAACGTCTGAAAGCCGAAACTGTGGGAATTAGCCGGGAAATGGTTCTGAACGGGGCACTATTTGAAGAAATAGAGGTATCTAACTACAGCACAACCACTGTCAATTTTGAACTAACCATCAGCTTTAATGCGGATTTTCTTGATTTATTTGAAGTCCGGGGCTATGACAGAGAAAAACGAGGTAGGCTTTTACGTCTAGTAGAACCAACGGCTGAAGAAGGAACAGTTTCTTTAGGCGATAGTGTTTCGCCTATATCCAAAGAACCACCAACTTTTAGAGAAGAATCCTTAACACTTGCCTATCAAGGTCTGGATGGCTCGGTGATGGAATCCCGTATTTTATTCCAGCATCGCCAACCAGACTATTTCAAGGGTTACACTGCGGTTTGGCAGCTAGAGTTGGCTTCTCACGAAACTCAAAAGTTGGGCTACCGGGTGAGCATGTTGAAAAACAACCAGTCTAGTTCAACCGTGAGCGCCGCCTTCACTTTAGGACAGGCGAAAGCTGCTGAGTTGATGGAGGAGCAAAACTGGGTACAGCAAATTACACGCATTAGCTCAGATAAAAGCACCTTCAATCGAGTCATTGAACGGGCCGAGCAAGATATGTATTTGTTGCGTCAGTCTTTTGGTAAGCATAAGACAGTTTCGGCTGGAGTGCCCTGGTTTTCGACACTATTTGGGCGGGATTCGCTGATTACAGCTTCTCAAGCCCTAATGTTAAACTCGCAAATCGCCAAAGAAACCCTGATATTGCTTGCGGCATACCAAGGTAAAATCGACGACGAATGGCGCGAAGAAGAACCGGGTAAGATTTTGCACGAGTTACGTTTGGGAGAAATGGCTCGTTGTCAAGAAATTCCCCATACACCCTACTACGGTACAGTTGATGCCACTCCCCTGTGGCTGATGCTGTATGCCGAACATTATGCTTGGACTCACGATCACGAACTTCTAGAGCAACTTTGGCCGAATGCTCTAGCAGCAATGGACTGGATCGATCGCAATACGAAAGAAACCAGCTACCTCAGTTACTTCCGTAAATCCAAACGCGGTCTTGTTAACCAAGGTTGGAAGGACTCTGGTGACTGTATCGTAGACCACAAGGGAGAATTAGCCAACGGCCCAATTGCCCTTTGTGAAGTGCAAGCTTACGTCTATGCTGCAAAAATGCGCCTAGCAGAAATAGCTAGGATGAAGAAGCGGCTTGATTTGGCAGATCGTTGGCAAGAAGAGGCCAGAAGTCTCAAAGTTCGTTTTAATCGAGATTTTTGGGTGGAAAACCAGGATTTTTGCGCTTTGGCTTTAGATGGAGATGGCAAGCCAGTAGACAGTATTACCTCAAACCCTGGTCATTGTCTACATTTGGGCCTCTTCACACACGAAAGAGCCTATAGTGTAGCAGAACGGTTGCGGGCACCAGATATGTTTAATGGTTGGGGCATTCGGACTCTGAGTAGTTTATCACCCGCTTATAATCCGATGGGTTATCACATTGGTTCGGTTTGGCCCCATGATAACGCTCTGATTGCAATGGGATTGCGATCGCTTGGTCTTATCGATCAAGCCCTAGAAATATTCCAAGGTTTATTCGATATGACTCAGCAGCAACCCTATCAACGTCCTCCAGAACTTTTTTGCGGCTACGAACGGAACGGTGATAATACCCCTGTGCAGTATCCAGTTGCCTGTACTCCCCAAGCTTGGGCTACTGGTAGTATTTTCCAACTCCTGCAAATGATGGTCAACTTAGTGCCTGATGCTCAAAATAACTGCTTGCGAATAATCGACCCCGCTTTGCCAGAATCGATTAATCGCTTGTCATTTCATAATTTGCGAGTCGGCCCCACCATCCTCGATTTAGAATTCGAGCGTTCTGGTACTACGACTGCTTGTCGCGTTGCAAAAAAACGAGGTAATTTACGGGTAGTTATTGAAGCTTAGAGAAATTAGGGAGTGGTGAATGGCTCACTCCCTATTTTATGATTAGTGCGATCGCTCGGCAGTATAATGGTAAAATTGAGCCGCCGCAGATAACTTTTGATCAACCCCAAGGGTTTCCTTCAATCCGTTTCAACCGAATTATTAGCTTGCGATATTACTCTTGCATTTCCCACATGAAATCAACCCCGTAAAAACAACCGAGGTAGAACAGCATACCTCTAGCTTCTTCAGCAGCTATCCTGTAGTACTCTGAAACGCACTGAAACATATACCAATAATCATCTACTTCCTCATCCCATAATGTTCTGTAAACATCTGGATTTAGCACACAAGCTTCTTTATATCTCTTAGCAAACTCTTTTTCTGAAATTTGAAGCAGCGCTTCGGAGATTTGCTGAGTTTCTGAGGGAACAAGATATTTTACAGGGCCGAAATCTTTGAAACTACCTTTTGTTCCTTCAATTGAGGTTCTGCCCATCACCGCATTGATTAGCAATCGGTTGTTTTTCTCCTTTCGGGCAATAATAAAAGGTATCTGACATTCTTCCCACGAAGATATATCCTCAGTTAACAAGTAGTGAATTGCGTGCCAATATGAATCAATCTCTAGTCTTCCAATTCTCCATTGCTCCTCACCAATAAGAGCGTCCAGGTTATCATTAATTCCTTTTTTTTTAAGTAGGCAGGCAGATGTTGGACTGCTCCTGTTTCTAAAGCTTCTTTTGCATGAAGATACAAGTCCAACACATACAAATCTTGTTTCGCTATTTCTAAAAGAGTTGCGGATATTTGCTTGAAGTTTCCCTCTATTCCCATACCTTATCTATACCAGAGTATTTCGTATATCTGCTCAAATGAGATGTTATACAATTAGAATTCAGACCTACATCTTGATGTGTGCCAGAACCTTATCTTGTTTAACTGCTGATTGCGACTAGAGAATTGAAAACTACCGCTCAGTCGCTTCGCTGAGTGCTTCACGAATTATCTCATCACTCACACCATGCCGTTTCAGGCTGGCAATCAATGTAGAAACAGTATCACCTTCAAGTCGCTCAAGATCAGATCGGAGTCCTTGTCCGATGTAAGCACGAACTAATGGTTGATAACCAGAAAACCCTAACAATGGTGCTACTCGCTTCAAATCCTCAATCACATCTTCGGGAATGCGAATTGTGATTGTTGTCATTGGACGACTTTTATCGAGCCGCTTTTTTAAGAATTCAGCTTTCATAGTATTCACGTTCCTTGCGCGTCGCTTTCCGAGCCGATATGATCCTAATCATGTCGTTTTCACGCTGAATGTAGACGACGTACAGAAGATTCCATCGTCTGTCCAAGCCAATCACAGCATCCCGCTCTTGATCATTTCGGCTTGCATCAACCACCACTAGAAACGGATCGAAGAAAGCTTCTACGGCTTGCTGAAATGTTATGCCGTCATGATTGCTAGGATTAATCCAAGCTTTCTCCTCGTTCCAAAGGAAGGTGACACCATTAAGCACGAAAAAAACATCCATACCTTATAGTCTAGGCAAGATGTATTTACGTTGTCAATACGTCTTGTTGTAAAAACTGTTAACTTACCAGCCTACCGAGGCGATCGCCTCAAATTCAAAGAATGGCAATAGAATTTTGCTAGGGTAAGGGTTAAGGATGTAAAAACAACAATAATTTACACCCAAACTCCTAACTTCTAATTCCTAACTTTTACGCTTCTTCAGAATTTTCTCTTTTTTGTCCTGGGGATGCTTCGTAAAGTGCATCGAGATGTTGACGCGCATCTTCAACGTTAATCGAACGCATTACCAAAAGTGGCTCTTTAATTAAGTTGCCCGCGTTATCTAATAACTCTGGATGGGGTACAAACTGTTTTTTTGATGAATAATAACCATAGTTGCCTTGATTATTCATTGGCGAGGAATTCGTCGGGTAAGTTCGCTCCCGATCAAAACTGAACATGATCAGGTTACGAATTAAGTTGCCAACAGCTATAAATGCAAGGATTGTAAAAGCAAGAATGTAAAGCAGGTGTAACATTGAATTTTCCTCCAGGCAGCAATTTTTAAAACTTTATTCTGATTTTGTAACGCTTTGTTTCGCCGACACTGTGACTCACAGTTAAGACGAGTATTTGACGCACTCTTTGTACGGTTACATTTATATGAAGCTATTTGTCAACCGTTATTCCACTTACGGTAGCATAGGATACATTACTTTGTTAATCCAAACAGTGTTAAGAAAGTGTTAAGAGGTTTTTACTATTTTTTTGACGGCTGATTTACCGTCTCGTGTAGACGCAAAGGGGCTAGTACCGCAAGGCAAAAGTCAATAGTCAAAAAGTTTGCTTATAGGGCAGACTTTTTGGCGATTTGGAATGGGTGGTTTATTTACGCCGGACTGTACTAATCTTGAGACATCGCTAAGTAGACTGCCAAAATTTAGCAGATGCTTCCATCTGTTGCTTAGGCTTCACGCGCTTGGCGAAAGCGCATTGCGACATTCCAACATTCTGTTACTAATTGATGCCAAGGCATTAACGTTGCCATATCAATTCCGACTTGTTTATCAGTAGCAGTAAACAGCATCTTCGCCGTATTTAGTTCATCCTGCGCTTGCTTAACCCGCAAGAGCAAGTCAGATTGCTCTTGGTGACTCATAAATGATAGTTGCTCGGTTTCGAGTAGATGACGCGATCGCGCAAACCAATGCTGAAAATCTTCCAGCAGGGGTTCTAAAACCGTTTTCAGCAAATCAGTCCCTGGTAAATTTGAGTCTGACATAAATGGGGAGGATATTTCAAACTTTCTTACTAATATTAACGTTATTTACGTTTCTTAACACTTTTTTTCTTTTTCTCATAATTCCAGGATGTAAAAATTTGTAACAAATAACACATATTATATTATATAGTCTTGTTCTAGGGTTTGTACAGTTCCTTTGGAGAGGCATCTATAGGTATAGCTGACGCTAAGTTGCAATTCATAAGATAATTTAGCGATGTCTACGACGGGCTACGCCTACGCGTGGAATCCTGAATTTGATACTCACCGAACCAATGAAAAATTTATCTTTATCCCCGATCACAAATTAAGTCAGTAGTTGGAAGATAAAGCTGAAAAAAGCAAAAATCAAAGTCGTTATAGTTGAATAAGCCTACAGATTCAAATAAATCACCTTTTGTAATCACCTCGCCAATGGTTCAGCAGTCAATGTCGCCAAATTCATCAAATCAGTCAGAACAAGTTGAAAAAATTTATTTACCGCGTACCAGCGAATCGGAGAACCTAAAAAAGATTCGCCACACTGCTTCCCATGTTATGGCAATGGCAGTACAAAAGCTGTTTCCCAAGGCGCAAGTTACAATCGGCCCTTGGATTGAAAACGGTTTTTACTACGACTTCGACAATCCAGAACCATTTAGCGAAAATGATCTCAAAGTCATCAAGAAAGAGATGGCGAAGATTATTAATCGCAAGCTGGCAGTAATTCGGGAAGAAGTC
Source organism: uncultured Nostoc sp. (assembly GCF_964245575.1). Lineage (GTDB taxonomy): Bacteria > Cyanobacteriota > Cyanobacteriia > Cyanobacteriales > Nostocaceae > Nostoc. Next base: position 29,764 of record NZ_CAXTNP010000063.1, read on the forward strand.
AGCCGCGAAGAAGCCGAACGCCGGATTCAGGAAATTAAGGAACCTTACAAGCTAGAAATCCTGGCAGATATCAAAGAGGAACCAATCACGATTTACCACGTGGGCAATGAATGGTGGGATTTGTGCGCGGGGCCTCATCTAGAAAATACCAGTGAATTAAACCCCAAAGCAATTGAACTAGAAAGCGTTGCTGGTGCTTATTGGCGTGGGGATGAAACTAAAGCCCAATTACAACGCATCTACGCCACCGCTTGGGAAAGCCCAGAACAACTCGCTGAATATAAGCGACGCAAAGAAGAAGCGCTGCGGCGAGATCACCGGAAACTTGGGAAAGAACTGGGATTATTTATATTTTCCGATCTAGTAGGGCCGGGTTTACCTTTGTGGACACCCAAAGGCACTCTGTTACGGAGTACTTTAGAAGACTTCCTCAAGCAAGAACAGGTAAAACGGGGTTATTTATCTGTAGTAACACCTCACATTGCCAGAGTAGATTTATTTAAAACCTCTGGACATTGGCAGAAATATAAAGAAGATATGTTCCCCTTAATGGCAGATGATCAGGAATCAGCTGCACAGGAACAGGGCTTCGTTATGAAGCCGATGAACTGCCCTTTCCATATCCAAATATATAAGAGTGAGTTACGCTCTTATCGGGAATTACCGATGCGACTGGCGGAATTTGGTACTGTTTACCGCTACGAACAATCAGGGGAATTGGGCGGTTTAACGCGGGTGCGCGGTTTTACTGTGGATGATTCTCACTTGTTCGTCACCCCAGAACAGCTAGATAGCGAATTCCTCAATGTGGTGGATTTGATTTTGTCGGTGTTCAATAAGCTGCAACTGAAGAACTTTAAAGCTAGACTCAGTTTCCGCGATCCTGCTAGTGATAAGTACATCGGTTCTGATGAAGTTTGGGACAAAGCCGAAGGTGCAATTCGCCGTGCAGTTGAAACCTTGGGGATGGAACACTTTGAAGGGATTGGAGAAGCGGCTTTTTATGGGCCAAAACTTGACTTTATCTTTAGTGATGCCCTAGATCGGGAGTGGCAATTAGGAACTGTGCAGGTTGATTACAATTTGCCAGAACGCTTTGAGTTGGAATACGTCGCCGAAGATGGTGTTCGCAAACGTCCAGTGATGATTCACCGTGCGCCTTTTGGTTCACTGGAACGGTTGATTGGGATTTTAATTGAAGAGTATGCAGGCGATTTTCCTTTGTGGTTAGCGCCAGTGCAAGCTAGATTACTCCCAGTGGGTGATACACAGCTAGACTTTGCTAAAGATGTGGTAACGAAGATGAGAGCGTTAGGCATCCGTGCAGAAGTTGATACCAGTGGCGATCGCTTGGGTAAACAGATTCGCAATGCAGAGAAAGAAAAAATACCTGTGATGGCTGTGGTGGGAGCTAAGGAAGTCGAAACCAACACCTTGAGTATCCGTACCCGCGCCTCTGGGGAATTGGGAGCTATCCCTGTTGATGAGGTGGTAGACAAAATGAAGGATGCGATCGCTAAGTTCGAGAATTTCTAAAATCTAACCGCAGACGCACACTAATCATAATTGGTGTGCGTTTTGTTTAATAGGGCACTGAGGCTGATTGTGATCCGATACATCGCCTAGCTGGTAGTTTTGGCAAAGGTGCGATGTCTACGACGAGCTTCTCTACGAGACGCACTCGCGTTCGCTTACGTAACGTATTTAAGATCAAAAACTCATTAATGGAGTTCAAAGACTCATTAATGGAGTTCAAAGACTCATTCACGAG
>NZ_CAXTNP010000064.1:0-25714 GCF_964245575.1 uncultured Nostoc sp.
CCCCAATCCCTAATCCCCAATCCCTAGTCCCCAGTCGCTAGTCCCAACCCCTAATCTATTGCCTCATAATCAACCTGGGCAGTACTTTCTTCGTCAAAATCAAAGTTGAATTGTGGTATTAGTGTGCCATTCATTGGTGAGTCTACTTCTGGGGTAAAGAGACTAGCTGAAGCCTCTTCAGTCTCCTCATTTTGGCTGTTAGCTCGATTATAGACATCAGCACCAATTGCAAACAGGGTTTGTTGGAAGTCGTCTAAGCGCTGCTTAAATTCCACAGTGGAGATGCTGGAGTCAATCATTGCAGCTTGGAGTTGTAAAACTTTTTCACTGGCCAAGGTTTTCATCTGGTCGCCGATAAAATTGCTATTATCCTTGATGGTGGATTCGTAACTGAACAACAGATTATCTGCTTGGTTTTTGAGTTCAACCAGTTCTTTACGTCTTCTATCTTCGTCGGAAAACAGTTCGGCCTCTTGGCGCATCCGTTCGACTTCGTTGGTACTCAAACCACCTGTATTGGTAATCCGAATGCTTTGTTCTCTACCTGTACCTTTGTCTTGGGCAGAAACCTTCAGGATACCGTTGACATCGATTTCAAAGGATACTTCAATTTGAGGTACCCCACGGGGCGATGGGGGAATTCCTGCTAGCAGAAACTTGCCGAGACTCTTGTTATCTCGTGACATTGCCCGTTCACCTTGGAGGATGTGAATTTCTACCGAGGTTTGCCCATCAACTGCTGTGGAAAAAATTTGTGACTTACTAGTGGGAATTGTGGTGTTGCGTTCAATAATTTTGGTGAACACTTCACCCAAGGTTTCAATTCCCAAGGACAGAGGAGTGACATCCAATAGTAAGAGATTATCAACTTCGCCACCCAACACACCTGCTTGGATAGCCGCTCCCAATGCTACCGCTTCGTCAGGGTTGATAGAGCGATCGGGAGCTTTGCCATTGAAAAACTTAATCAGCGCGTTTTGAACTGCGGGAATACGGGTAGAACCACCTACCAAAATAATCCGATCTATGTCTTGTGGTTTAAGATCCGCATCTTTGAGCGCTTGGATCATTGGTTCAATGGTACTTTCAATTAAATTAAGTGCCAGTTCTTCAAATTTAGAGCGGCCCAGTTCCATCTCCAGATGCTTTGGCCCGGTATCATCAGCCGTGATAAACGGCAAGTTGATGGAAGTATTCATCATGCTGGAGAGTTCAATTTTTGCCTTTTCTGCTGCTTCGCGCAGGCGTTGCAGCGCCATCTTATCTTGGGAAAGGTCGATCTTCTCTTGTTGCTGGAAGCGTTCTATCATCCAAAGCACGATCGCATTATCAAAGTCGTCTCCACCTAAGTGGTTGTTACCACAAGTCGCCTTAACTTCAAAAACGCTATCTCCAAGTTGCAGGATCGATACGTCGAAGGTTCCGCCTCCCAAGTCAAATACTAAAATTAGCTGCTCTTGGTCTTGCTTGTCCAATCCAAAAGCTAAAGCCGCAGCTGTTGGTTCATTGATGATTCGCAGGACTTCTAGTCCAGCAATCGTGCCAGCATCTTTAGTTGCTTGTCTTTGGGCATCTGTGAAATATGCTGGTACGGTAATCACTGCCTGAGTAACTTCCTCACCCAAAAAGTTTTCCGCATCCTGCTTAAGCTTTTGCAGGATCATGGCAGATAGTTCTTGTGGCGTGTAGTTTTTTGAGCGAATTTGGACATCAACAGTATCGTCTCGGCCCTTGACACAATTGTAGGGGACGCGATCGCGTTCTATTTCAGTGTCTTCCCAACGTCGCCCGATAAATCGTTTAATACTGTAAATTGTGTTTTCGGCATTGGTTACGGCTTGGCGCTTTGCCAATTGACCAATCAAACGATCGCCACTCTTTCCAAATCCCACAATACTTGGAGTAGTTCGTCCACCTTCAGAATTGGAGATCACCAGTGGTTGACCGCCCTCCAAAACTGCGACGCAACTGTTAGTAGTGCCTAAGTCGATCCCAATAACTTTTCCCATAACTATCAGTATTTTTACCGAGTTTTTTCTGCTGTAATATGTCGCGTACTAAACTTTTTTGCTCTAAACCAAGGCTAGTGGATAACGTCTGTGCAATCCTTATTGCTGGTAGCAAGAGAGAAATTGAAACACAGAGAGTTATCCAAAGCCTTGTCCAAGTTTTAGGTACGCGATGCTCGTACTTGCTAGAACCCAGGCACTTTCGGTCAGCGAGGCGAGCGACTACAGCTTAACTGAAGGCTTAACTCGACTGATCTTCTGGTGCCGCAGGGGTATCTTCCTTGGGAGCAGCTACTTTGACCATTGCATGGCGTAGCACGCGATCGCCCAAGTAATATCCGCGCACTAACTCTTCTAACACTGTTCCTTCAGGATGTTCATCCGTAGGTTCGCGCATTACTGCTTCGTGCAGGTTCGGATCAAATTCTTGACCTTCAGGACGCATTGGTGATACACCCAAACGTTTCAGGCTATCTACCAATTGTTTGTAAACGCCTTGGTAACTTTTGTGCATGGTCATTTCGCCTTCAGATTGCGGTTTGAGGTGCGATCTGGCCCGCTCAAAATTATCGACTACTGGCAGCAATTCCAGAATCGTATTCCGCTTCATCAGCGTCTCTAACTCTTCTTTTTCTTTGCTAGTACGTTTCCGGTAATTCTCAAAATCAGCGGCAATCCGCATATATTGAGTACTACGCTCTTCTAGTTGCGTTTTGAGAGACTCGATTTGTTGAGTCAGTTCTGCCAAAGCTGCTGTTTCCACTCCAGTTTTCTCGGTTGCAGCGACACCAATTTCTGGATTGAGATTAGCCGTATCCCCCGATATATTAGTTTGGGCTGGCACTTGCTCTGTAACCTCGCTACCAGATTCATTGAAATTAATTTGGGCTGGGGAGTCACTCTTCATTGCTTGCTTTACCTCTGTTGGTTCACCCAATTGCTGGCTTGTATTGTTTATCTGTTTATTTTCATCGATCATTGTCTACTCATTCCAGATACTTTTTATGGCAGTGTATCTCCACAGCTTGCAACCGTCGTCATTTACGGCTTGCCACTGAGGCTGATTTTGTTGCCGACAAGTTTCTGAAAATGATGTAACCGTCCTTTTATTGTGACAAATGGTGAACACGTTAGCGTAGACCCCACTAAGGCGGTAACCCGAACGAGTAATTTGCAGAGTAGCGCTGAATGTGACTCGCCCCTCATCTTATTTGAAAATATCTTTAATTTTGAATTTTGAATTCGCAGCAAAGCGACGTGACTCAGACTTTTTGGGAAATGAGAATTCTGTCTTACAGCCTGGGAATACTTTAAGCAGAGGTTTTCCTACTCATTCGCTCATTTATGAACTCGTCACCACAACGGCGCAGTACCGCTCTAACTACCAGAACAGAGTTTTCGCCCTTTGGCAACAAGCTAGTGCAATCTGGCTATGTCAATACCGAACAGATGAGGCAAGCACTAATTGAAAGCCGCAAATCTGGCAGACCCTTAACGGAAGTACTAGAGTCAATCACTGGGCAACAACTATCACCTGAGTTGCTCAGGCAATACAAAAAACAGCAGCTATTTGAACTTAAAATACTATACGGTGTTGAATTCCTCGATCCGGAAGTCAATTCCTTTGGCAACACGGAGATGGCGAACCTGATTGAAACCCTCATCCCAGTGGATATTTGCCGTCGCCACCGTTTAGTACCACTATCGAAACACGAAGACCAAACCCCGCCCTCAGTTTTAGTGGCGATGGTCGCTCCAGATAATCTAGAGGCTTCCGATGACCTCAATCGCATCTTGCGCCCCCAAGGCTTGGCGTTGCAGCGCATGGTGATTACACAGGAAGACTACCAACAGCTAATCAACCAATATTTGGATGAAATGGCTGTTAAGCAAAAGCACCTGGAACGAGAAAACTCTACAGATATTAGTCAGGATTTAGAAAATCTCGGAAATCTTGATATTGAGGATGCTCCTGAAGAAATGGAGGCTGATCTAGGGGCAGCGATGAAGGGTGCAGAGGATGCCCCAGTTATCAACCTAGTCAACAGAATCCTGGCTAAAGCCTTGCATGAGGGCGTTTCTGACATTCATATCGAACCGCAAGAAGAAAGCTTACGCATTCGCTTTCGGAAAGATGGTGTACTGCGTGAAGCTTTCCCCCTAATGCCGAAAAAAATCATCCCGGCGGTGACAGCCCGATTTAAAATTATCTCCAATCTAGACATTGCTGAACGCCGTTTACCCCAAGATGGACGCATCCGGCGGCTGTTTGAGGGACGTAAGGTGGACTTCCGTGTGAATACCTTGCCCAGTCGCTACGGGGAAAAGGTGGTGCTGCGGATTTTGGATAACTCCTCCACCCAACTGGGATTAGATAAGTTAATTACCGATCCAGAGACTTTGAATATTGTCAAGGATATGGTCAGCCGTCCCTTTGGTCTAATTTTGGTAACTGGGCCAACTGGTTCTGGGAAAACAACTTCGCTGTATTCTGCATTATCAGAAAAGAATGATCCCGGAATTAATATCAGTACTGTAGAAGACCCAATTGAATATAGTCTTCCAGGGATTACTCAAGTGCAGGTGATTCGGGAAAAAGGGCTGGATTTTGCTACCGCTCTACGGGCTTTCTTGCGGCAAGATCCAGATGTGCTGCTGGTGGGTGAAACGCGGGATAAGGAAACGGCAAAAACAGCAATTGAGGCTGCCTTGACCGGTCACTTGGTATTAACTACCTTACATACCAATGATGCCCCAGGTGCGATCGCTCGTTTGGGAGAAATGGGGATTGAGCCTTTCATGGTTTCTAGTTCTCTAATTGGCGTTTTAGCTCAACGTTTGGTGCGGCGTGTATGTTCTGAATGTCGTATTGCCTACACCCCCACAACCGAAGAATTGGGTCGTTATGGTCTATCAGCTTCCTCAGATGTCGGAGTTACCTTCTATAAGGCTAACACCTTGACATTAGATGCGATCGCAGAAGCTAAAACCAAAAATCAGCTTTGCTCAAAATGTAATGGGGTCGGCTACAAAGGGCGTTGTGGTGTTTACGAAGTCATGCGAGTCACCGAAAACCTGCAAACTCTCATCAACGAAGATGCACCCACGGAACGCATCAAGGAAGTGGCAATAGAAGAGGGCATGAAAACCTTGCTGGCTTACAGTTTGGACTTAGTGCGCCAAGGTTCCACCACTCTAGAAGAAGTAGAACGGGTGACGTTTACTGATACTGGTTTGGAAGCCGAGTTAAAAGCCAAACGCAAGACTGGTCTTACCTGCCGGACTTGCGAGGCCACATTGAAACCAGAATGGCTCGATTGTCCCTACTGTATGACATCTCGGTTTTAAGACTAATGGTCATTAGTCATTAGTCATTAGTCATTAGTGATTGGCCGATGGTTAGTAACTTTAAACAAATGACAACTGACAAAGGACAAATAAAACATTAAAAGGAAGCAAAACTATGGAAATGATGATTGAAGACCTGATGGAGCAGTTGATTGAAATGGGTGGCTCGGATATGCATTTATCCGCAGGTTTGCCTCCCTACTTCCGCATCAGTGGCAAACTCACCCCCATAGGTGAGCATGTATTAACAGCCGATCAATGTCAAAGGCTGATTTTTAGTATGCTCAACAACACCCAGCGTAAAACCTTAGAGCAAACCTGGGAATTGGATTGTTCTTATGGTGTTAAGGGTTTGGCTCGCTTCCGGGTGAATGTTTATAAAGAACGTGGTGCTTATGCCGCTTGCTTACGGGCATTAAGTTCTAAAATTCCTAACTTTGAAAAATTAGGTCTGCCAGATATAGTGCGGGAAATGTGCGATAAGCCCAGAGGGCTAATTCTAGTGACAGGCCCTACAGGTTCCGGCAAGACAACTACCTTAGCGGCAATGATTGACTTGATTAACCGCACCAAGGCAGAGCATATTTTAACGGTGGAAGACCCAATTGAATTTGTCTATGAACCAATTAAAAGCTTGGTTCACCAACGGCAACTGGGAGAAGATACTAAGAGCTTTGCTAATGCTTTGAAAGCAGCCCTGCGGGAAGACCCAGATATTATTCTGGTGGGAGAAATGCGCGATTTGGAAACAATTTCTTTGGCGATTTCCGCCGCAGAAACAGGACACTTGGTATTTGGTACGCTACACACCAGTTCCGCCGCCCAAACTGTTGACCGGATTATCGACGTTTTCCCCCATGAAAGACAAACCCAAGTGCGGGTGCAATTGTCTAACTCGTTAGTGGGAGTATTTAGCCAAACCTTGGTATCCAAGAAAAACCCTAAACCCGGTGAATATGGTCGGGTGATGGCTCAAGAAATTTTGATTGTTACTCCTGCTATTTCCAACTTGATTCGAGAAGGCAAAACATCTCAAATTTACTCAGCAATTCAAACTGGCGGCAAATTGGGAATGCAAACTTTGGAGAAGGTTTTAGCTGATTTTTACAAAGCAGGAACGATCTCCTTTGAAGCGGCAATGTCTAAAACTTCTAAGCCAGATGAAATTCAACGTCTCATTGGTAATTCTACACCGCAAGCTGCCGCAGGTGCGAAACCCGGTGCGGCTGCCAAAGCGCATTAAAGGAACTGAGGAGATGAGGAAGTTGCAGTTAGTCTTTCCCTTGTGCCCATTGCCCTATGCCCAATACTTCTCTTCTTAGGCTGCGCCCTAAGCGTAGCTATGCCGCAGGCTTTACGACTTCGCTCAGTACAAGTGCCCAATGCCCAATTCGCAATTCCCAATAAATAACGACTATTTTGAATTGATTTATGCCAACCTACGTTGCCCGCGTTCGGGATTCTCAAGGAAAATCCCGAACAGAAAAAATTACTGCCGAATCCTTAGTGCAAGCTCGTACTAATCTTAGAGATCAAGGTTTTGTAGTCCAAGAACTCAAAAAATTTCAAGGATTTCAGGTAGATTTTGACTTAAAAAAATTACAGAATTCCTTTGTTAAAGTTTCTGTGAAAGACAAAGCCGTTTTTTCTCGTCAATTTGCCGTTTTGATGAATGCAGGGGTTGCGATCGTTAGAAGTTTAGGGGTACTTTCTGACCAGTGTAGTAATACTAAACTCAAACAAGCCCTAATTGAGATTAGCAATGATGTTCAAAGTGGAATGAATCTTTCAGAGTCAATGCGGAAGCATCCTGACTGCTTTGATGGATTATATGTGAGTATGATTCAAGCTGGCGAAGTTGGTGGTGTTCTAGACGAAGTATTGAATCGTTTAGCCAAATTGTTAGAAGATGTTGCCCGCTTACAAAACCAAATTAAATCAGCATTGTCTTATCCAAGTGTTGTGGGTTTTATCGCACTTGCTATCTTTCTGGGTATGACCATTTTTTTGATTCCCGTTTTTGCGAAGATTTTTACAGAAATCGGAACTGAATTACCACCTTTAACGCAATTTTTGATGGATGCTAGTCTATTTTTGAGAAGTCCGAAGGTTTTCGTGCTTATCGCTGCTCTTATAGGATTGAAAATTGCCTTTACACAATACAGTAAAACTCCTGTCGGTCGCTTAACAATTGATCGTTTTTCCCTGAAGATGCCATTGTTTGGTGACTTAATTCAAAAATCTGCGGTTGCCCGCTTTAGCCGAACTTTTGGTTCTTTGACTCGTTCAGGTGTACCAATTTTAACTTGCTTAGAAATTGTTCGAGATACATCAGGAAACGTAGTGATTGCTAATGCCATAGACGCAGCCCGTATAGAGATTCAACAAGGAGGTATGATTAGTATTGCTTTACAAAAAGATAGCGTTTTTCCAGCTATGGCAATTCAGATGATTAGTATTGGAGAAGAAACTGGAGAATTAGATGGAATGTTGATGAAAGTTGCCGATTTCTATGAAGATGAAGTCGAGCAAGCAGTAAAAGCAATGACCAGTATTTTGGAACCAGTTATGATTGTATTTGTAGGGGGAATGGTTGGAACCATTTTGCTAGCAATGTATTTACCTATGTTTAAAGTATTTGAAAAGATGGGATAGAGGATTAAAAGTTAAGAGTTATGAGTTAGGAGTTAGAAATTAAAACTTTTGACTTCTAACTTTTAACTCCTAAATGATTAATTTAGGACTTACGCAAAAGTACACGCCGTAGGGGCAATATATGAATTGCCCCTACCTGAAAATAAGGGTTTCGGCTTTTATTTGCGTAAGTCCTGTAATTTTATTCTTAACTCTTAACTCCTAATTTCTGTACAGACGCGATTAATCGCGTCTCTACTCCTAACTCCTCACTATTTAATAAACTATGCCTGTGCAAAAATCTTACTACGAAGCGAGTTTGGCAGAGTACAGCAATCATCTAGCTGCGATCGCCTTACTAAAGCAATATCGACCATACTTGGAGATGATTCCCAGTCTGCGCCGTCCAGATGAAAGTGTCATCACTATACCCTTGCCAATTGTCCGTCTTCGCAATACTGCGACAACAGCCTCACAAACGATTTGCTTACCTTGTGATGTGGCAATTTTGATGTGCGATCCAGAGTGGAAAATCAAAACTGGAGCAGAAATTTTAGTCTTTATTCATCGTGCTGATGAAGATTTTTCTGATTTGTTAGGACGTTGGCGACAAACTCAAGTTTGGCTAGACAATGATTATGAGTGGTTGATGCCTCTGCGCCACAGTCATATTTTGAGTGAGGGAGCTAATATCGTATATCCTCTGTTTGTCGTTTTTAACGATACTTTAGAACGCATCCAACGAGGACTCGTGGGAGCAGAACTCCCATTTATTATGCAAACACCAGATTCGCTGCATGAGGAGAATTTCACAGATATTTTTTCTCCAGATACTCCACCAGCTTAGAAAAGTTAGGAATTAATAGTGAGGAGTTTTGAGTTTAAAATCGCAAGTTCAAAGCCTCCAATATGCTCCAAATTTGCAATTTTATATTTTTAACTCCTAATTTCTGTACAGACGCGATTAATCGCGTCTCTACTCCTAATTTCTGTACAGACGCGATTAATCGCGTCTCTACTCCTAACTCCTTAACTATTACCTAACAAATTGGGGCATAATTTCGGCAGCAGTGAATATTCCATAAATGCCGCGTTGGTGCAATTGTCTACCAGCTTTGAGATAGCCAAAGGCAGGGCCGCAGACATTGGCTGCCATGCTGGTTTCATCTCCCAGAGTAAAGGTATGGGTGGAAATTTTCCCTTCAAAGGTACGCCCTGTTACCTTAACGTTGGTGCTGAGAGGCTTTTTAGGATTGCGAGTATCGACTACACCACCAACAGTAACGCGATCGCGCCCCACTATTCCCGCTACCTCTAGCATCACATCATCAGCGTGTTCCATATTCGTCAAGGTAAGCACGCCATTAGTTTTATCTAGTAGTGCTTCTACCTCCGCGTCAGTCATCGCCCTAGCAGTTTCTACTGTATAACCAGGCATATGGCCAATATCTTCCCGAATAGTGGCACGGTAAGCTTCCCAGTTAGCAATTCCCACCCCGAAGGTGATTTCGACTTGATGAATTTCAGCGTAGCTTTGGGCGGCTAAAGCAGCTGCGGCTGTTAACAATCCTGGTGTTGCACCACAGCCTGTCATATAGGTTATTCCGGCTGCTTCCAGTTCTTCTTTCATTGCTAGGAGTTGTTCTACAGCACTGGTGCGCTTAATTGCATCTACCAGTACCCCACGCCAACCAGATTTTATAAACTGCTTGGCTACAGAGGGAATAAAGTCATTTGGCAAGTTGGGTAAAGCCAGAAAATACCCATCCACAGATTGAGCTATTTCAATTACATCCTGAATACTTTGATTTGTTAACGTACCAACTGGCTCTAAATGACCTACCGAATCTTGGGACTGGTAGGTGGCGATGCATTCTTGAGTATTTAAACCATCAGCAGCGTAAGCGTAGCCTTTATGATCTGCTGCTGCGACTAAAATCATTTCCTGTTTAGCAGCAAGTACCTTGGCGGCGGCTTGTCCGAGTCCGCCGAAACCTAGTACTCCTATGCGTATCGCTGGCGAAATATTTAGAGAATTTTTGACTTTTTCGGAATTCATAGTCAATTGGTTAAGTTGAATCAAAAGCCTTTAGCATTCTGCATCTCAGCTTCCGGCTTGTAACTGGCGGCTGATGGCTGATAGCTCAAAGCTATAGAGGTTAATTATGATTCATTATCCTGGGTTCTTTAGCTTTTTGGCACATAGTGCTACATTCCAGTGCCGTATAACATGAATACAGACAAAGCTGCACTCGGTATAGAGGCGGCAGAGTACGGAAAGGATAAAATTACTATGACAAGAGCGCTCAACACGCGCTGGTGTGCTGTTCTTGAAATGCAGCAGCGCCTTAAAATGCTAAACCCAGGTTCACTCGAAGCGGAGATTGTGGAACACGCAGTTTCGCTCGCGATTAATTCTAAAAGCCAGGAAGAAAACTTAAAGTTTTTTCGCTACGACATCATAAGGAATGCAAGGTTCAGCCTTCAACGGACAAAGATTCGGCAGCGTCAGCTATGTAAGAGGGTAGCTTTGCTCACACCTGGTAGGGTCGAAGAAGCAGAATTTTGTGCTTCTTGCGATTTAGAGGCACAACTACGAGCAGTAATTGCTGCATCGGGCAAGAATATGAGCCAATGCTTTGATGACATGATCAACGATAAGAGTGTTGCTGCTACAGCATTAGCCTGTGGTGTTTCACAACGCACTGCCAACAGGTTACGTCAAAAGGTACGCCAAATTGTAAAGATATACCTAAACTCTCAGGGTTTTGCATGATCTCTGAGAGTAATATTTGCTTTCAAATCTTCCTTTCCATTTGGACATTTTGCCTTCATCTGTTAACGAAAACACACTGCTTAATTACTTTCAGTAAATCACGACAAACCTATGGTAAGCCAAGCAACTTCTACTAAATTAGTATCGACTGAAAAAATCCCCATTGTCCTAACAGGACACGCCTTACAGTCTCTACGTGATTCTGGCTATAGTTTACCTGCTGCTCTTGGTGAGGTGATCGACAATAGTTTAGAAGCTAATGCAAACAATATTACATTACACTTTGAAGAGTCTCAGGCTAGGTCTGGGAAGAGACATATTCACCGCATTACTATGATTGATGATGGTGATGGGATGGAACTTGACATCTTACAACGCTATCTCCAATTAGGTTTTTCCACTCGCTACATGCAAACTGACACAATTGGTAAGTATGGTGTAGGAGCAAAACTTGCGGCACTTAACTACGGTCAGCGCATTGATGTTTGGAGCCGCACGAGTAAAGATAAACCTTGGTATCATGTCCATTTTGACCTGGAAGAAGCGTTAGAAGAGGAAAAGAAAGGTGAAACTGTTGGCATTGCTCCCCCCGATACTGAACCATTACCAAAGAATATTGTGTCATTTCTCCCCCAAGATAGCGGAACAATTGTACTTTGGTGTAAAGTAGAGCGTTTAGAAGAAGGAAAAAAAGCTCCTGACGCAAGGGCACTAAAAGCTGAAATCACGCATGAGTTGTCCCGCATGTTTCGTTACTTTTTGGATGATGGGATTAAAATTTGTGTCGATGGCACAAATTTGTTGCCACACGATCCTCTAATGCTTATGGAGGGTACATGGGGTGATCAATTTCTTGTCAAATACTATTCTCCTCTGAGGAAATCTTTTGAGAAAACTGGTAAAAAGCCGGAGTTTCCACTACCTGATGTAACTAAAACACATTTTCCTGCCAAAAGAATTGCAAGAGAAGTTATTAATATTGGACAGTCTTCTTGCAAGGTCACAATTACAGTTTACCCTAGCGAAGTAATTCGTAAAAAATACGCAACAAATAAGAAAGATGAGCTTACTCAGAATTTACGTCTTGAAGAGAATATGGGGGCAATTAGTTTTGTTCGCTTGAACCGCGAGATTAACTATACTACATTACCTAGAATCTTCGGTGAAAGGGTTGCTTCCTCTCACCGATTTATTGGCATTGAAATATCATTTCAGCCGGAGCTTGATGCCTACTTTGGAGTCAGAAATGTCAAAAGAGGTGTAGAGCCGTACGATGACTTAAAAAGACAGCTTCGTGAGCTTTTTTCTAGGTATATTCCAGAAGCGCTCAACTGTATTAATGAAGTATGGGGTGAAGTTTCACGAAAATCGAATGATCATCAGGGTGAACATTACCCCCTACTTGAGGCTGCCAAAGAAGCAAATCGGACAATGCCTAAAAGCCGTGTAAAGGTTCCAGTAGACTCAAACCAAAAAGAAAGAATTATTGAGGATCTGGCTAGAGATGCTTTACCAGGCAACGATGAAGAGAAGCAAGAAGAACGACAGCAATATTGCGAGTCTATTAAGGATTTGCCATTTATCGTGGAGTCTGTTGACTTTCCTGGTAATTTATTAATTGATACTCAGCACATTGATGGTCAAGTTATCATTCGGATTAATACACGACATCGATTCTATCGAGAGATGTGGGAACCACTTCGCAGTATTGCAACTGCACTTCCTGAAAGCATATCTAGCGATGAAGCTGCAAAGGCGGCTAGACGTTCAATTGAAGCTTTGACGCTACTCATCATTGCTTATGGCAAGGCTGAGTCAATGGATGAAAATCCCCGTGAGCATTTTTCAGAATTGCGAAATGACTGGGGCAAATTTACAGATTCTCTAATGGGTAAGGTTAAGGATGTCATCTAGGCTAATAGTTGGGGAAAATAGCTACTGGGCTTTTGTAAGAGTAATGCACAAGTAACAAAAAATATCAACTCAGTCCGATGCTTGCGTTTAAGAAACTTAAGCATCAGACGGATTGATAGTCTCTGCCTTGATTTAGAACATGTTAGCCGTTGCTGACTTATGGTGTTACGTCGCTGGATGATGCGCCCTCCAATCAGAAAATAACCCTCTAGTTGCATTCCTGAATAATGTTGAGACAACAAAGTAATCATAATAATGATAAAATTTTTCAATAAAATTTATATTTTTGTAACTTGCCTTGCTGGCTATATTACCTCTAATGCTTATCTTGAGGACTTTTGCCGCTTACTTGGCAAACTCAGTAATTACCTTGACTAATCGATGAGGTTAAGAGAAACTAACTAAAGACTGATGTGACTGCTTATAAAAATAATAAGTTTTGTAAAGATTCTGAGATATATATGTTGAGAGATGGAACATTATTTAACAAATGGTAAGTTTGTATCTAAGTAAAAATGTTCCTACGGCTATATTTGTAGCCTTCTGCTAAGGCAGTAGAATTTAAGCGTACTTATCGTGGTTGGCCAAGAGCATGGAGACATTAGAGTTCATAATCTATCCAGACGGTCGGGTACAAGAAAAAGTCACTGGCATTGTGGGTGCTTCTTGCGCTGAGGTTACAGCAGCAATAGAGGCACAGCTGGGGCAAGTACTTAATCATGAGCCAACCTCAGAATATTTCGCCGCGAAGGTGCAGCAATCTAATCTGGCGAATACACACACCACTTACAGCGATTGGTAAGTTTTCACAGTAGTTTAGTGTAATTAATTCACAACCACCATGTCACACTTTAGCCAAATTAAGACTCAAATCCGTAATCTTGATTCTTTGAAAGATGCTTTGACTGAATTGGGCGTAGACTGGAAACCCGGCCCACGCGAAGTCCGTGGCTATCGCGGTCAAACCCATCCTGCCGAAGTTAGTATTGAGCAGGAAAATGGCTATGACATTGGCTTTAAATGGAATGGCAAGGAATATGAACTGGTGGCTGATTTGCAATATTGGCAGCAAAACCTGTCTGTAGATGGATTTTTGCGCCAGGTAACACAGCGCTATGCTTATCAAACAGTTGTCAAAGAAACCGCTCGTGTTGGTTTTCAAGTCTCTGAACAACAAAAAAATGAAGATGGTTCAATTCGCCTGGTAGTACAGCGCTGGAGTGCGTAATGGCTGATTTTCTGCCGTCGCCGGAAGAACAAGAAGAAGATCGTTCGGGTTTGGAACCAGAATTAGGGGGTTTTTTACGGGATGCCCCAGACCGTTCTGGTTTAGAACCGGAATTGGGCGGTTTGCTGCGCCAAAATGGTGTTTATGTTGACGAAATCACCTGTATTGGTTGCAAGCATTGCGCTCATGTTGCGCGTAACACCTTTTACATTGAACCAGATTACGGGCGATCGCGCGTGGTTCGGCAAGATGGGGACGCTGAAGAAATTATCCAAGAAGCAATTGACACTTGTCCAGTTGATTGCATTCATTGGGTTGATTACACTGAACTGAAAAAATTAGAACAAGAACGCAAATATCAGGTAATTCCTGTAATCGGTTATCCGGTAGAACAAGCAGTTGCTGCTAGCGAACGTCGGCGTAAAAAGCAAAAGTTAAAAACCAAAAAATCCCGTTATTAAGATAAAGACGTTAAATTAAGATAATAAAGGACTGGTATATCCAGTCCTTTTGCTTTTCGTCATACTAGTTAATTTCTGATGTGTAATACCATTTGAAATTTTAGATTTTAGATTTTGGATTAGAAACCGCTTACTGTATCTGGGTTTTCTCTGTCTATCTGTCGCAATCATTTTTCCAAAAAGTTAGTATTGTTTGATATTCTTAAAAGGGATTTTTATTTAAGTCACATTAATCCCAAATTGGTAATCCAAAATCCAAAATTGTTATGGCTGCCTTCATTTTAAATTTAGAGGATCGTGTTGTGAAAGCAATTTTTCTACTTTCGCCTCGTCTAACCTAGCGGTTAATCTTCTAGTTTCATGCAAGTCTCTAGTAGTTTTCGCTAAAGTAAAAGTTGAGCCAATAGAGAAAGCCAAACCCATACCCATAAAGCCTTTTACCCAGCTATTTACAGGTAAGTTTACAATGCCGAAGGTGGTCATAGAAATAGAAAGTACAAAAGCTGCCCAAGTTTGAATAACCCAAGCTGGACTGTCTTTTTGATTACCAATTGTTTGCATATTTCCTACCTTTAATATGAGTTATTTCTACCAATTCGTAATGGGCTACGCCCCGCTATGCTAACGTAATTCGTAATTTGTAATTAAGAAAAGTCTGATTTTGTCTGGGTTTCCAGACTTGTATCTGTAGTTTAATTTTGGAGAATTGGTGTTAACAGTAATTGTATTAATTGGTAGGTTTACTGGTATCAATAATAAGACCAGTTTGGTAACTGGACTCCAAAAGGCAAGCTCAAGAGCAATTAGAGTAAATAGAAACTAGCACAAGGTTTGTACCAGTTTGACAAGTGGCATTAAACTGAAATTTTGCAGCATTCTTGATCAGGCAACCAGTACTGCAAGGCGGAAGTTACGCATTCACGCATGTTTTAATTTTGGGCTTTATGGCTGTTTTGAATCTGTACTAGGCTAATAGCCAAGACTCGAAGTCTTGGCTATTAGCCTAGTAACGGGACTTCCAGTTAAAAAAACATCCCATTGTAAAATAGCACAGCTGTGCTACCTTACAATGTAAAAATAATTTGGGATAATTTATTTTTTGTAAGTCCCTAATTCATTACTAGGCGGTTGTTGTGACTAAGTAAGTAGGAGAGAATAAATCAAAGTAAGTTAAGTAATGTAAAAAATATTGAAATTAGTTCGTAGTGAGGACTTTAGTCCTCACTACGAACCTTTAATTATTTATGCCGCTCTACTTAATGCAATATCTCACCTTAAACAGATTAATTTGCTTATTCATCTGGAAAAGTCTGTACCTTGCCATCAGGAGTGAGAACAACTCGAATTTTGACATTTTGTCCGCGTTTATTGGCGGAAACAAAAGGTTTCCCAACTTCAGGCATCCCAGCGCTATCAACAAAGTCTCTTGCTGACTTATTGAGAGGAATAATTCGTTCAATTGTGCCGTCAACACTGACTATCAAACTGTACTCTAATGTTTGTCCTAGTCCAGTGGGTGGTTGCCAACGCTTTGTTAAGTATTCTCTAGCTTCTGCTACTTGAGGTGTATCAAATAATGTGCCAGTAGCCACTTCTGTAGATTTGGGGCTTTGGCGTTCGTTCCCTAATTGATCGATAAAGGGATTATTATTTGCAGTTCTAGAGGAGGAAAGTTGTGAAGCAGGTTTCTCTCCAGGAGAAGGTGGCTGTAAGGAGTTGATTCTTTCCTCTAGCTGTTGTGAGGTTAGTGGGGAGGGTTGGGTAGGACTATTACCACTATTAGGTATGGTGTCAAGAGACGGAGGGACGACTGGTGAGATATTAGTTGGTAAGCTGCTTGTGTTAGAAGATAGCCTGGGTGGCAAATCCCGCAGCTTAGGGAGAGTACTAGGTTGGGTATTTGACGCTGTAGGGTTCTGTGCAAGATTTGGTAATATAGCAATTTCCTGACCTGGGATTTTGCTAGATTGTACGTTAGGGAAGCTCGCCGGAGGCATCGCTCCATTAGTGGAAAGGGTTGAAGTCTTGCCCTGAGGTATTGTCAGTGCATTTAGAGGTGGCGGTGTAGAGAAACTAGAACTAGGGGCTATTAGAGGTGCTTGGGGTAAAGTGGATGTGGAAAGTGGAGGGGTGGAACCTAGCAAATTATCTGATGGAGCGGTTAGCCCAGGTTGAGGCGTGGGAAAGTTTAGTGAGGGTGAAGTATCTATTGCAGTCTTTACTGCTGCTGGATCTGCTGTTTTAGCTGTCTGCTGTTGCTTTTCCCTAAGGTTGTTAGCATATTGCCAAGTAACTGGTAAAAAACCTACACCTAATACTAATACTGCGGCAACAGGTGCCCAAGCAGGGAACCTCAGAGTCGAAGGGCTGTTGAGAGTTGGGAGTGCCATGACATCAGTTGAGTACTCATCTAAAGCACTGGCCAAATCGAATAGTTGCAGCAGACTGAGTTGAATTACGGGGCCGGATGATTGGTTGGCGAGAGAACCGAGAAATAAGTTGTGAGTTAAATGGCTGCTTGGTTCTAAGCGGATATTTGCCCCAGGAATCTGGGTACTAAAGGAATTTAATGTTTTTGTAGAGGACTTTAATTCTGGCTCACCTAATGCTGTGCTTGACTCTTGGGTATCTGAGAAACTGACGCAAAAGCTTTC
This sequence comes from uncultured Nostoc sp., assembly GCF_964245575.1. GTDB lineage: Bacteria > Cyanobacteriota > Cyanobacteriia > Cyanobacteriales > Nostocaceae > Nostoc. Next base: position 17,025 of record NZ_CAXTNP010000064.1, read on the forward strand.
TGGAGACTGTTGGAGGAATTGCTGTACGTAGCTTGTGACTGCATCACATAAAGCTTCAAGTTGATCGCGATCGCCCCGAATTGGAACTCTGTCTACTTCTGATAGTCGGGGATCATCAAAACGAAGCTCAAAGCTTAGGTGCTTGAGGACAGTTTTCCCCATCCAACGCGACAGAGGTGAGCTTTGCGCGAATACTTCTAGCGTGCAAGTAGGCGGTGTGTAGCAACGAATAACAGAATTTGATAGAGGCATGACAGGAACTGCGAAGAAGACTATTTGGGATTTTGCAAAAAATTGAGCCAGTTGCTTGCAAAGAAAAGTTGGAAAGGCGGATTCAACACTCAGAATTTTGTTAGGTTCCTTCAGTTATGCAAACTGATGTGCAAAGAAGAAGCAGTGCTGATAGTGCGCCCAAGAACTAACGATCATCAAAAGGGAATCCTTATCTAGCAAACTTTCATGAGCAAATTTGGTTGAGGAATTTCAAATCTAAAATCTAAAATTTTGTAGAACGGTCTATAAGTGCTAGCCAGAGACGGCGATGCCCACCAGGAGCACTGTAAAAAAGTAAATCTACAAGCAGTTTTAGGGCCAGGTTGGTAAGTAAATCAGTTGAGATTTTCTCGTCCTCTTCCATCCGCTCTTGGTAGGTGTTGCAAAAAGCATCAATATAATCTCCTAGTAAAGCAGCCTGGTGAGGTTCCCGGTTATTTTCTGCCATTTGTTCCAACAGACCGACAGCGCGGCGAATCAATTCCTGGTGCTGTTTGGCTAGGTAGCAGATGATCAGAACTAGCGATCGCGCTTCTTCGACATCTAGCTTTTTTCGCCCTCCTTGACCTTTGCGTAGGGGATTTGATTGGCGCAGTCGCCATAAAGCTACGCGGTCTGGCACTCTTGACTCTAAATTCAGATCGGTTGCCGCCGAAAGCATAGCCTCTGAACCGATGCCAGTTAAGGTTTCTAGCGCCAACAGCACCAAGTCTAATTGGGTTTTGATATTGTCCCATTGAACTGTGTTTGGGGCTGGAAGCTTGATTAAATCCTCCCACTGGGAATTCGGAGTGGCTGAGTTGGTGGCCGAGTGCATAACTTTTAGCATAGGTGATCAAGCTGATAGGGGATGTTGCTGTTACCCATTTTGAAACCAGACTCTTAAGAATCAAGCTTGGTTTCCTATAGCTCTGAGCCAGAGGCTTCATCTAGCTTTTTTATGTGGTAAACAGCAGGTATCTTTGTCCTACTCTAGATGAAAATTTATTTTTGACAAAGTAGAAAAGTATCAATTCTAGTTAAGGTTTACCCGACTTTCGCTGCTAGCTCCGTACAAGAGTATAAATAAACTATTGTTTTGAATGCTAACCGCTAATTATCGCTAAGTAATTATGTAGAATACCTCCTAATTTATTTGCGGTTTTAAATTTTGAAATTTTTTGATGTTTATTACTTGGTCTTTATGTATACATAATTACTATACAAATTTTTTGTCTGTTTGCTAAAGGCGCTTCTTGCTGCTTTCCATGATCCCACACCAGTTTCGCTTGTGTGTAGCCTGTTATTTCAGGACAGGTTAGGCAACATCAGGACGATTGATGTCTCTATGCAACTGATGACAAACTTAAAAATTTAATAAAGTCAGCGTTTGAAGATTTTGGGCAATTGATTTATTCCAACTTAGTTGGTACTATAGCTCTAACCGCGAACCACGCACATATCAGAACTCATTTGTAAACTTAATGGGCAAAGGTAATAGTTTAGACATTTACCAAAACCCATTATTCAGTATGGGTTACAGATAATTCACTGGTAAGAATAGTAACGTAATATAACAAATATGAAAAAGCATTTTTTTGCCTTTTCACTGATAGCTTGTGCTGTCGGTGTCATTATACCAACTCAGGCATTGGCGGTTAAGCTATACGGTGCTGGTAGTTTGCGCGATAGCCTCACAGAAGTAGGTGAATCTTTTAACGAGAAATATGGAATTCCAGTAGAAACGCGATTTGGCCCGTCTGGTTTAACACGAGAATTTATAGAACAAGAATTCTCCGAAACCGGAAAATCCGCAGATGTTTTTGCTAGTGCAGATATTGAGAACCCTCAGACATTGTTTGAAGAAGGTTTAAGTGAACCTGTAGTGAACTTCACTAGCAACCGCATGACTGCTGTTGTCAGATCAGGACTTGGTATCACATCAGATAATTTGTTGGATTTTTTGCTAAAACCCGAAATCAAGGTAGGAACCTCAACCCCTATAGCAGATCCATCTGGTGATTATGCATGGCAGATATTTGACAAGGCCGATCGGGTTAAACCTGGTAGTTCTCAAATTCTGAAGAATAAAGCTTTGCAATTAGTAGGTGGTAATCCTAATGCTCCTATAGTTCCTAATGGCAAAAATAATTTAGTCTACTTTCTAGAAGAAACAAAGCAGGCAGATATATTTTTATCTTATTACACGAGTGGTCAGACTGCCCAAGCAATAGAAGGTGGTGACAATCTGCAAATAGTAGAGTTACCCGACTATTTAGCAACGAAAGCTAATTATGGATTGACTACACTGAAAAATGCCGATCCTGATGGTGAAAAATTAGCTGAATATATACTGTCACAAAAAGGACAAGGAATTTTAGCCAAGTATGGATTTACCGCACCCTCTACTTCTGTTCCCGAACATCAGGGTGCGGGTGGAATTTTGCTGGCTGTAGGTATAGCTTTAATCTTGAATAAAAAACAAGCATTTGTTAAAAACCAATTAATTAAGTTAGACCAACATAGGTAGCAAACTTTCTAATTTTGTTTTGCTCTTAATCAACCTGATAGTACATCCAAAAAGTAATAGGACTTACGCAAAAAGTGCTAAAAAGCTTAATTTATCGAACCGCCAACGCGTAGAGTCTCTAATAAAACTTTTACCAAGTCTCCAATAATAACTTTAGCTACTTCATGCTCTGGTAATGGAGCGATTATTTCCAGCACCCCTCGACTGTAACCTATGCGAGAACTGCGATTGTCTCCCAATTCCGCTAAAATGCGTTTATATGCCGACCAGGAGACATCTTTAATCAACAACTGATGACCGGCTCTAACAATTAGTTGATTGAGTTCAAGTAACATAGCAAATTTCCTGCTCTTTATTTTATGTGAGCAACGGTAACACCGGTGCCGCCATCTGCTTGTTCTGCTGGTTCGTAGTTGTTCACTCTGGGATGGTGTTGCAAAAAGGCGTGAACTCCTTGTCGCAGTTTCCCAGTGCCGTACCCGTGAATAATCCAGACTGGGCCTGTAGCTTCCGAAATGGCTTTATCTAAAATGTATTCGGCATCAGCCACTCGCTTACCGCGCAAATCAATGGTGTTTTGCGAGGTGCGAATTTCTGGGACATTTTGCGGTGGCGGGGTTACTGCTGCTGGGGCTGGTTTGGGTTTGACGATTGGTTCGGCTTTTTGACCATCTAGAGATTCTACGTCTTGCAACTTCACAGTCATCTTCATTAGCCCAAACCGAACGCTTAAATCGCCATCTTCATCGGGGGCGGTGATCACATCCGCGATCTGTCCCAATTTTGGAATGCGGACGCGATCGCCTACTTTGGGCATAAACCCAAGTTTTGGTTTTGCTGGCGTTGCTGGCTGATATTGTTGGCCAATTTGATTTAAAGCATTGGTTGCTTGTTGGGCTTCTTGGGCTGTGGGAGTACCTTTTTGCAAACGGCGGATCACTTGGGCAATTTCACCTTTTGCTTGAGCGATCGCTTGTTGGACTGCTATTTCCTGTGAAGCCCGCAAACTGCTTTCCCTTTCCTCCAAACTTGCGGCTTTTGCGGATACTTGTTTGTATAAACGTTCCGCTTGCTGCAACAAACTTTGGGCTTCCGCAGCTTTAGTTTCCTGACGGCGGCGTTGCGCTTCTAAGCCAGCAATCACCTGGTTAACTTCATCTGTGGCCTCTCCAACTTGGGTTTTCGCCTGTTGTATAACTTCTGGTTTTAATCCCAAGCGTAGAGCAATAGTTAAGGCGTTAGAACGTCCGGGGATGCCCCACAGCAGACGGTAAGTGGGTGAGAGAGTACTTTCGTCAAATTCTACAGAGGCATTTTCAAACCGATCGTCTTCGTATTTCAGGGCTTTTAATTCCCCAAAGTGAGTAGTGGCGATCGTTAGCTGGGCGTGGTTGGCTAAATATTGCAACAAGGCGATCGCTAAAGCACTACCCTCAACTGGATCGGTTCCTGCGCCGACTTCATCGAGTAATACGAGTGATTGGGGATTGGGTACTGGGTATTGGGTATTGGGTATTTCCTTATCCCCAGTCCCTAGTCCCCAGTCCCCAGTCTCCAATGCTTCTAAAATCCGACTAATTCGGCGGATGTGCCCAGAAAATGTGGATAAACTTTGCTGTAAAGATTGTTCATCGCCAATATCTGCCAACACTTGATCAAACCAAGGTATTTCTACTGGTTCGCGGGCGGGGACAAATAAACCCACTTTGGCCATCAATGCTGCTAACGCCAAGGTTTTTAAGGTTACAGTTTTACCGCCAGTATTTGGCCCGGTAATTGTCACTACCCGAATTTGCGGACTGATCAGCAAATCTACAGGAACTACTGGTTGCCCTTGTTCGTGCTGTTGCTGCCACACTAACAGTGGATGTCGCAAATTCCGCAAGGTAATGATTTCCCGGTCTTCACGCTGGATAAATCGCGGGGGATTTGCTCCTAGCCAGTAACTATATCGTGATCTAGCGGTTGCCAGATCCAAAATGGTAGCGATCGCTAACAATCTCTCTAAATCTGGTTTGACTGCGGCTACAAGTTCTGTCAAAGCACGGCGAACCCCTTCTTCTTCCGCTTGCTCTTTTCTAATTATCTGCCGCAATTGGTTGCCCAAGGGTACTACTGAATTCGGTTCCACGTATAGGGTGGCACCGCTAGTAGAGGTATCGTGAACAATACCGGGGATGGCATCTTTTTGGGGTGCTTTTACAGGGATGACAAAGCGATCGCCCCGTTGCGTAATTAGCTGTTCTTGAACTGCGCCAGATTTTGCTTGTAAGATATTTTGCAGCTTTTGAGTAATTTGGCTGCGTAATCTCCGCAAATCTGTGCGAATTTCTCCCAGTTTTTGACTTGCACGGTCAGTTACCTGGGCCCGTTCATCAATACATCGGTGAATTTCTTGCTCTAATTCTGGATAAGTCCGCAAATCGGCAACCAAATCAGTCAATATCGGCAAATCTTCCTGATTGTCAATGACACGGCGCAAATTTCTGGCACCAGCTAGGGTGGTAGCGATCGCTAACAGTTCATCTCCTGCCAAAACTCCACTGCGTTCTGCCCGTTCTAAGGAATTGCCAATATCTTGAATTCCCTCAAATGACAGTCCCGTGGTCAGGCGAGTTTCCAGTTGGTAAACTTCTTTGGTTTGCTCTAACAACTCTTCGCTTTGGATCTGAGAATCGGGTATTTTCAGATGACGCGCAGCTGTCGCCCCCAGCTTAGTTGCCGCAAAGGTGGCAAGGTGCTGGCACAGGCGATGCCATTCTAATAGTTCTAAGGTTTCAGATTGGATCAAGGTTTCAACATCTAATCTGAAATTATCGTAACAATTCTAGCTGCTAGATGCATAAATCTTAAAGGAGAAAATTTTGCTTTAGTCAATAGTCGAAAGGTATATTCGTCCTCTACTTCTTATAAATTGATGTACTTTATACTACATCAACATTTTTCTTGACTCCGACTCTGATCGAAAATGCCACAAAAACTGATTAAGCAGCAACTATTTCTTGCGCTAGAACGTAAGGCTGAACAATGAGAGTATTAAATCGTTTAGTGCGATCGCTATTCCATTCTCCCACCTGTACTATCGTGGGTTTGGCAATCAATTGTTTATCAATCCACTGTTCTACTGATGGTATGTTATCACTGGCGATCGCTACTCCAACATCCACCAAGTTTAGCTCAAGTGCCACCAAAATTACTGCATCTCGTTGTACATGAGGAATTAGCCACTCCCACTCTGCCTCATCCAAAACTTCTGTTAATTGCGCTCTTAAATCCGACATTACTTCTCAATGTTTATTTGTAAATGGCTATTTTTACATTATTCCCTAGTTGCTAGTTCCTGACAAATGACCAATAACTAAACTTCTGATTTCATTTCATCAATTTCAAATAAAGACACAATTACTCCAGCGATGGGAATAGATATAAAAACACCTAATAATCCTGCTACTGTAGCCCCTACTAGTAAAGCAAAAAATATCACTACAGGATTAAGATTCAGCGCGCCCTGCATAATTCGAGGCGCAATCAAATTGTCTTGTATCTGCTGGAGGACAATACAAGCTATTAATACTTTTACTGCTAACCATACACCTTGAGATAACACAAATAGAGTTACTGTGCTTACTGCTAATGTTGCACCTATGCCAGGAATTATATCAACAATCCCGATTATTATTGACAATATTAAAGCAAAAGGTACTTTTAATAGTAAAAATACTAGGAATGTTGAAATTGTTAAAAATGCGCTTAATAGCAATTGACCCCTAAAAAATCCTAAAAAAGACTTTCTAATTATATTTGTAAATCTCTGACGGCGCTGTTTTGGTACTATTTTCAGAATAAAATTCCACAGGTTTTCTCCATCCAATAGCATGAAAAAAGCCACAACTGCAATCAATATAAAAGTTACAAAGTTCGTCATAAACCCTTGTAAAATGGCTAAACTATTAACAAGAGCTGATACAGCCTGATTCCGCAATTGTTCTTCAATAAAACTTAAATCTATCTGTAAATCACGGTTTCGTAAGAAGCCTTCTACTCCCTCTAATAAAGGCACTAAAGAATTTACAAATGTAGTGATACCATCAATTAATTGTTGTCCTTGAGATAAAAGAGTTAAGCTCACAGTAATTATCAGACTGCCTATAATCACAATACTGAGCAAGAAAACGACACCAACAGCTATACCGTGGGGCAAAAAACGCCGCAGCCCTTTTACAGGATAACTGAGCAAAAAAGCTAAAATTGCCGCAAATGTAAAAATAACAATGACCGATTCAAAATAAGCTAAAAGTTGTACAATTGCCCAGCCAGAAGCAACCAAAAGCAAAAAGCGGACTAACGCCAGATTATTTAATCGATCCCAAAAATTCTTGGCTTCAAAACCACTCATAATAATTCGTAATTCATAAATTAATAGGACTTACGCACTGTACAAAAGAATTATGTTGTGTATCAACGGAAATATCTCGTTTCAGGTTTTTAATTAAATCATTCTTTGATGGTAAATAGACCCGCGCTGTAGGGGTTTAGCAATGCGCTTTACCCCTACGACTGATGTGGTTTTTCAAATCATTCATATTTGGTCTTTCCTGTCAATGTGTAAGTCCTAATTAATTAGCCCTTTCAAGGTGGTGAAATTTAGAACGAGAATTGGTTATTTCAACCTTCAAAAAGCCCAAAATCTGAGCGGAGGATTCAAGATGGTAGCACTGAAACAACGTATCTTCGTTGGCCACCTTGAAAGGGCTAGTCCTAATTAATACGTAAAAAAGCTAGTTGTGTAGCGTAAGAAGGTTGCCCACCCTGTAAGATGGATGATGTATTTGTTGGAAGTATTTTAGATGATTGCTAGAGGGAATTGATTTTAAGATTAAAGGAACCTAATAGCGATCCCTACCTCCCTAAAGCATATATTCTGTAGTTTCTCTTAATTCATCTTCCTAAATCATGCATCTGGTTAATTACTTTGGTACACTTTTGTGTTAAAGCTTCTAATTCTTCTTTATTAGTGGAACTGGGAGCATCAATCAAGTTACCAATTCTCACGGTGATGGGAACTGCGCGAGGTAGGGACGATCCTTTTTGTAAAATCTCTTCAGTACCCCAGACACTCACGGGTAATATTGGGGCTTTTGCTTTCGCCGCTAGCAGCAGTCCGCCCCTCTTGGGGTCTGTAATTCGACCATCTGGGGTGCGAGTACCTTGCAAGAAAACACCGACAGCCCAACCGTTATTGAGATATTCTAGGGCGGAACGGATGGCATTGCGATCGGCATTTCCCCGACTCACCGGGTAAGCACCGTACAATTTAATCGCTTGTGCCAAAACTGGGATTTTAAATAACTCTTCCTTAGCCATGTACGCCACTGGACGACGTACACAGTTGGAGACAATTGGTGGGTCAAAATAACTAGCGTGATTACTCACTACCAGCAACGGCCCTGATTGGAGGACATTCTCCGTACCATAAATCTGGCCCCGAAAGTAAGTGTGAAGCATGGGGCTGACGACCGACCATTTAAAGGCGTGGTAAAGTGCCAGACTGATAAACGGTTCGCGGTTTCTGTCCACAGAAGATAATTCAAATCAGACTGAATTTAGCATACGCGATCGCAAGGCCCAGAGCAAACGCAAAAAAGCTGTGGAGATGAATTGCTTCACCCATCTGGGAATACTAAGTCCAGAAAATATTAGGATTTATAGCAAAAGCCTTGGTGATTAGGACATTAACAGATGATAAAACTTAAATGCAAAAAGACTTTTCACCCAGTAAACGAGCGATGCACTGGGCGCAGTCGTTGTGTCCGCAGTTCCCAGTCCCTTGCTATAGCAGTATGAATAACACTACAGTCAGTATTCCCAGATATCACATCAGTGAATAACTCTACAATGGTTCCAGAAC
>NZ_CAXTNP010000064.1:25814-31505 GCF_964245575.1 uncultured Nostoc sp.
ATTTCTCTAAAAGAATGGGGAACAGGGGAAAACCTACGAAATATTACGGGTTTTTTACAGATAGCGATCGCACTGTGCAACGCCTTAGATATACTATACCGCGATCATATTATTCATAAAGATATTAAACCCGCCAATATTCTAATTAATCCCGAAACCAAACAAGTTAAATTAATTGACTTTAGTATTGCATCCCTACTACCACGGTAAACTCAAACATTAATGAATCCCAATGTGTTGGAAGGGACACTAGGTTATATTTCTCCTGAACAAACAGGAAGAATGAATCGAGGGATTGATTACCGGACTGACTTCTATTCATTAGGTGTGACTTTTTACGAATTATTGACGGGAGAATTACCGTTTCAATCAAACGACCCGATGGAATTGGTACATTGTCATTTAGCACAACTTCCACCAAATATGAATAAACCTCATTCGCCTTCGGCACCCTCTCTTGGCGAAGGAGAGGGTTGGGGTGAGATTTCTTTTCCTATTCCTCAAGTTCTCTGTAACATCGTGATGAAATTGATGGCGAAAAATGCTGAATACCGCTATCAGACTGCATTAGGATTGAGATTTGATTTAGAAAATTGTTTATCCTAATTCCAAGAAACTGGTGAAATTAAAAGTTTCCCAATTACACAACGGGATGTGTGCGATCGCTTTTTGATCTTCGACAAACTTTATGGACGAGAAACCGAAGTAGAAATTTTACTCCAAGCATTTGAAAGAGTCAGCCTAGGTGCAACAGAAATGATGCTGGTTATGGGTTTTTCCGGTATTGGTAAAACTGTTGTAATTAACGAAGTTCATAAACCGATTTTGCGTCAACACGGTTATTTTATTAAAGGCAAATTTGACCAATTTCAACGAAATATTCCCTTCTCGGCATTTGTACAATCGTTTCGCAATTTTATGGGGCAATTGTTAACTCTAAGCGATGCAGAATTTCAACAATGGAAAAGTAAGATATTAGAGGCTGTAGGTGAGAACGGACAAGTAATTATTGAAGTAATTCCCGAATTATCAAGAATTATTGGTCAACAATCACCTGCTCCAGAATTATCAGGAAGTGCGGCACAAAATAGATTTAATTTATTGTTTCAAAAGTTTACCCAAGTCTTTACTAGTAGAGAACATCCATTAGTGATGTTTTTAGATGATTTGCAATGGGCAGATTCGGCATCGCTGAAATTACTACAATTGTCGATGGAACAGGCTGGACATTTATTAGTTTTGGGTGCGTATCGGGATAATGAACCATTGCTGATAATGGTCAGGGGATGACTCAATCAGTCAAACAAAAGATATTTGACCACTTATTTACTACAAAAGGTGTGGGTAAAGGGACGGGATTAGGATTAGCGATCGCTCGTCAAATTGTCACAGAAAAACATGGAGGAGCGATCAAGGTAGATTCTAGACCAGGCGAAGGTACTGAATTTGTGATTTACTTACCGATGTAGCATATACCTACATCTGCATATCGACACGAACTTTCTGGAAATCTTTAGCCTAAATACTTATCTCTGCTACTGCATACTTACCCAATTTAGACAAATCCTTAACAAACAGTGGCCTTTGAAATCTGTCCATGTCGTTAAGAATCGCTCCACCTCACTTACCCAGAAAACACTAATTATAATATGGCACTGCGAGTAATGGGGGTGGTACTCGTGTCTGCTGGGGTGAGCTATATCCATATCATGTCCCGTTTGGAAATCCAAACCCAAACGCAGCTAGAAAAGTACATCAGCGCACAGGGAGAGCGAGAAAGTAGCATCTTTCAACTTGCACAGGATAACCTCTGATGCGTTAGAAGATGCAAATCAGCAGCGCACGTCTACAGAAATTGCTTCACATCTCAACACAATTTGGATTCATACTCGCTTGGTTTCTGAAAAGCAAATCATGATTTCCATCACAGATAATGGTCTTGGAGTTCCAGAAACAACTCTAACAAGGTTATTTGACCACTTTTTCACAACAAAGATGTGGGGAAAGGATCTAGATTGGGTTTATCTATCAGCTATCAAATTGTGACTGAACTACATCAAGGTAAACTTGATTGTAATTCCACAGTAGGAAAGGGTGCAGAATTTGTCGTAACCCTACCGATATAGAACTAGTATTTGATTTTTGAAATACACGCAGTAGCGTGTCAAGCCTAAAATGATGCATTAAACGTAAGTTAGGTTGAGCAACGCGAAACCCAACATTCATCGGGGTGTTGGGTATCATTCTTCGCTGCGCGACGCTGACGCGAACGACCTAACCTACAAAATTTATTGCACAAATTTAGGCTTGACACGCTACTACAAGACTACTGAAATTTTTCATAAATAAAGAATTAATTAGGCAAATCAGCAGCACTCTGGATATTTTTTAATATTAAGTCAGGGCTACTACGTTTAATTAAACCAGTTAACACTTTACCAGGCCCAATTTCTATTACTTGCTGAATGCCGTTGGCTGGTAATTGCAGAGAAATTTCTCGCCATCTTACAGAACCAGTCATTTGTTTATTCAAACGTTGCTTTAAAATCTCAGCATCAATACACGCAATTGGTTCTACATTGGACAACACTGGCACAGTAGCTGGCTGAAATTCTACAGATTCTAGAATGTCTTGCAATTTTGCAGCTGCTGGTGCTATAAAATGTGAATGAAATGCTCCAGAAACTTTTAAGGGAATAGCACGCTTTGCTTTAACTTGAGTCATTACCGCTTGTACAGCCTCAGTCGTGCCTGAAATTACCACCTGAGCCGAACTATTATCATTTGCTATTACCACATCAGGCGTTTGAGCAATGACTTTTTCTAACTGTTCGCGGTCAAAGTTCATCAAAGCCGCCATCATACCACCGACGGCATTATCCATAAGTTCTGCACGGCGCTTTACTAGATATAAACCAGCCGACCATTCAAAGACACCCGCTACGTAAAGGGCAGAATATTCTCCCAAACTGTGACCAGCCACTAAATCTGGCTGGTGTCCTCGTTCTCGAAGAAGATCAGCAAGAATGCTTTCTATCACATAAAGACTTGGCTGAGTGTATAGCGTCTGTGATAACTTTTCTTCTTGGTTTTGACAGATTTCGGTTACAGACCAGCCCAAAATCTCCTCAGCTTTGGCAAGCTTATCTTTAGCCGATGGTATATCTAATAAATCCATTCCCATTCTCAGCGCTTGGGAACCTTGTCCGGGAAACACCCATGCAGTTTTTGTCATTTGTCATTTGTCAAGAGTCATTGGTCATTAGTCATTAGTCATTGGTCATTGGTCATTAACAAAGGACAAATGATTAATGACTATTGACAAAATATTCACCTTCCCCATTGGAAAATTGCCGCACCCCAGGTAAGACCGGCACCAAAGCCGGATGCAGCAACGATGTCATTGGGTTTAATTTTACCTTCCCGCACTGCTTCATCTAAAGCTAAGGGGATGGAAGCAGCAGAGGTATTGCCGTACTGGGCGAGATTACTTATAACTTTATGTTCTGGGACATTCAGGCGTTGGGCAACGGCATCAATAATTCGCTGATTGGCTTGATGCAATAGCAGCCAATCTATTTGATCAACACTGAGGTTGGCTTGAAATAAGGCTTTATCAATGATTTCGGGCACTTTTTGCACAGCAAAGCGGTAGACTTCTTTGCCGTTCATAGTAATCGGTTGGTAACCGCCTTTAGTGATATTTACATTTGGAAGCAGTTCTTGGGAAGTACCTGTATATGCAAGGTTGAGGTGATGGTTTTGAGTGCCATCACTTTTAAGGGCAAATCCTAATAAGCGATCGCTTTTGTTAGCCTGTAATACTACCGCCCCTGCTCCATCACCGAATAATACACAAGTGCGCCGATCTTCCCAATCTACCCAGCGAGAGAGGATATCTGCCCCAATCAACAGTACGTTTTTATAAACACCTGTTCTAATATATTGAGCTGCTGTAACTAAACCAAACACAAAGCCAGAGCAGGCTGCGGTCAAGTCAAAGGCTACTGCGTTGGTGGCTCCCAATTGCCCCTGTACTTGACAAGCACTACCAAATAAATCATCAGGGGTGGAAGTCGCCAGCAGAATCAGGTCTAGGTCTTCTGGTTTAATTCCCGAAGCTGCGATCGCATTACGGCTGGCAGCAGTAGCGAGTACACTCAAGGACTCAGATGGCAGCGCTAATCGTCGTTGACGAATTCCTGTTCTAGTGGCAATCCACTCATCTGATGTTTCAACTAGTTCAGTCAATGTGTCGTTGTGTAGGGAAGTTGCTGGTACCGCCGAGCCACTTCCGGTAATTGCTATACCTAAGTTTTGCACTCCTAATCTCCCAAGCTATCAGCTTTTTGTCCTTTGTCTTTTGTCTTTTGTCTTTTGTCCTTTGTCATTTGTCCTTTATCATTTGTCCTGTGCCAGTTGTCCAAAGTCCAATTACAAATGACTAATGACCAATGACTAATGACTAATGACTAATGACCAATACTTCGACTACGCTCAGTACAAGTGACTAATGACTAACCGCTTTCGCGCTCTAGGATATATTGGGACTGAATTCGTTGTAGCACCTGGTTGTCAACAGCTTCTTTTGCCATGCGAATTGCATTAAAAATTGAAGGAGCTTGTGAGCTACCGTGACCGATAAAACAGACTCCCGCGACGCCTAGCAGCAAAGCGCCGCCATGTTCTGCGTGATCCATGCGCTGCTTAATCCGCTTCAGGTTTGGTTTTAAGAGTGCTGAACCGATTTGGCCGTGTAATCCTTGGGGTAATTCTTCCCGCAGAATTTGCAGAATCACTTCTCCGACTGCTTCGGCAAATTTTAATAATACATTGCCTACAAAGCCATCACAGACAATCACATCAAAGTGACCGGAAAGCACATCACGTCCTTCGGCATTGCCAATAAAATTAATTTGAGAATTTTCGCGGAGCATTTGGTGGGCGCGGACTGCTGCATCATTGCCCTTAGACTCTTCTTCACCGATATTCAACAAACCCACCTTAGGTTCGGTTGTACCCAAGACATATTGACTGTAAGCCGATCCCATGACGGCAAACTGCTCTAAAAACTTCGGACGGCAATCTACATTCGCGCCGACATCAAGTACCAACACTGGCTTACCAGCAATAATCGTGGGAAAAACAGTCCCTATGGCTGGGCGGTCAATTCCCGGCAATCGTCCTAAGCGCAGCAAAGCAGATGCCATAGCTGCCCCAGAGTGGCCGGCAGAAAATACGGCATCTGCTTTTTGCTGCTTGACTAAATCCATCGCCACATTGATAGAAGCCTTGCGTTTGCGTCTAACTGCATTTAAAGGCTCCTCATCCATAGCGATCGCTTCCTCAGCTGGAACGATCTCCACCTGCCTTAAATTCGTTTTTGGCGGCAAGGCAGCTTCTATTTGTTGAGGATCACCAACCAGTAATACATCTACACCCAATTCTTCCCTTGCTCGCAATGCGCCAGCAACGATTTCACCGGGTGCGTGATCCCCTCCCATTGCGTCAATTGCGATCCTTACGCGAGTCGATCCCATTGCTCACAGCTTTTAGAAACCTTACAAATTTTACCAGATGGCTTTGCCGAAAAAGCTTAACTTTCTGACCGCCAAATTACTTCTGTTACTATTGCAACAATTTTTGCTGGCAAGCTCAAGATAGCACGAATTTGGGGATTGGGGATTGGGG
>NZ_CAXTNP010000065.1:0-31469 GCF_964245575.1 uncultured Nostoc sp.
TTTTGGCGTACTCATTTGTTGTTTTGGCGTCTCCATAACGCAATACGCTTGGGTTAAGGCTAAAACTCTTTGTCAAAGTCAGTTTTTTTTAACGTAGACGCGGAGCGGCTTGCCGCAGGCTACCGCAGAGGCGCAGAGGACACAGAGAGAAGAAAAAATGCTTAACTGAACTGTTAGTAGCCTATCCTGATGCTGGAAAAACTTCAGGTATTTTGTAGATGCGGATGAATGCCTGGCGGCAGGAGGCTGCTTTAATGACAGCAAAAGGAACACGGAGGTAAAAAAGTGCAAATCACTAAGCGCAACGTTGAGTTAAGAGTAGGTGGCAGCTTAATGCGTGTTTATGTTGCGGCTCCCAAAACAGCAGGAAAATACCCTGGTATTGTCTTCTACAGTGATATTTATCAGTTAGGTGAGCCAATGATTCGTCTAGCTAACTACTTAGCAGGATACGGCTATGTAGTAGCAGCGCCAGAAATTTTTCACCGAATTGAGCCAGTTGGTTTAGTAATTGAGCCAGACGATTTGGGAAGGATGCGCGGTAATGATGATGCGCGTCGAACTTCGGTAGCTGATTATGATGCCGATTGCCTTGCTGTGATTGAATTTCTGAAAACAGAGAGTGCGGTTTCTCCAAATCAAATAGGCACTCTCGGCTTTTGTATTGGTGGACATTTAGCCTTCCGCGCAGCATTTCAAAGCGAAATTCGGGCTGCCGTTTGCTGTTACCCTACTGGTATTCCCAGTGGTAAACTGGGTAAAGAGGTAGCTGATACAATTCAGAGAGTAAGTGAAATTAAAGGCGAGATGCTAATGGTATTTGGTACTCTTGACCCTCATATACCAGAGAGCGATCGCCAAACCATAATAAAAGCAATTGAAAATGCTAACATACCTCACCAAGTTTTCTTGTATGAAGCAGAACATACATTCATGCGCGACGACGGTTATCGTTATGATTCTAGTGCTACCACCGCAGCTTGGTCTGAAATAGTGACTTTCTTAGGGCGCATATTTGCAGACTGAAAACTCCTATTATTGCTTTCTTCGCGTCAAATTTGAGTTGTCTGCAACGCTAACAAACCAGCACCATAAGCAGGTTCATACCTCGGAAAAATCACGTTTACATTAGGAAACTTCTTAACAAGAGACGCTGCAAATCTTTCATGGATCTTGCATCTACCGCGCCATACACTTCCCGTTGTGACTACTTCTAAAACTGAGTCGGCAGTAAAAATTGCATCAATTATTGTAGATGTAGCTTTTACTAACTCTTTTACAGCATCATCAATTATGATATTCGCTACTATATCACCTGACGCTGCTGCAAAATCTACAATTGGTGCTAAAGCAGCTATCTGTTTAACTCCCCATTCTCGCCGATATACTACTTCTATTAAATCTTCTATACTTTCCAAATTAAGATGTTGTTTGAAACCTTCTAGCAAAATCGTTGGCATCTCTCGTCCATCATAAGATTTTAATGCTGCGTTCATGCCTGCGATCGCAATTTTATAAGCGCTACCTTCATCTCCTAAAATATATCCCCAGCCGCCGACTCGCTTGGTATCTCCCTGATGATTTCGACCAAAAACTATCGAACCAGTACCTGCTGCAACCACAATTCCTACAGGCTGACCAATTCCACCAACTAAAGCAATTAAAGCATCGTTACAAATTATAATATTTGCTGAGTGTAATGCCCAATTAATAGGTAATTTGTTATTCTGTAACTCTTTAACCAAACCTTTTACTACTTCGATATCTGCTGCACGACCTACACCTGCTAAACCCAAACATATCGCGTCAATATTCACAGTATTTGTAATTATTGCTGCCTCAACTGCATTGTAAATTGCTGATTGAATAGATTGTAGAGTGACTTCAATACCTATACTCTGATAATTAGATGGGCCTGCTTCACCACGACCTAGTACTTGACATGAATCATCCATTAGTATGCAAACAGTCTTGCTACCGCCGCCATCTATTCCCAAAACATAACTCATAATTCGGTAATAATGTTAATTATTCTGATGCTTTGGTTCTTCTTTTAAAGGTATAAAAAATAAAGCAATCATCCCAGGAATGGTCAGCAAACAAACCAAGATAAAAATAATGGATAACCAAAAGCTTTTTGCAGATAACCACTAATTAAACCTGGTAGCATCATTCCTAAAGCCATGATGCCAGTGGAAATAGCAAAATGAGAAGTTTTATATTCGCCTTGGCAAATATACATTAAATAAACACTAAAAGCTGTAAATCCAAACCCATATCCAAATTGCTCTAAGGAAACCAAGGGATACACTAATGTTAGTGAGGGTTTAGTGTAAGCCATATATACATAAAATATATCAGGTAAATTTAATGCTAAAGCCATAGAAAACAAACATTTTTTTAATCCATATCTAGAAATTAGCAAGCCTCCTAAAATTCCTCCACAGATTAGGGATATTACCCCAAATGTACCGTAGACTAATCCAACATCTGATGTTGATAGCCCTAAACCACCTACTTCTGGTTTGTCCAATAAAAATAAAGAGGCTATCTTGACAAGCATTGCTTCACCAAGTCTGTAAAGTCAGATAAATGCTAAAATACTTATAATTTTATCTTGAGCAAAATATGAGCTAATGATTGACCAAAAAGGTATTTTTTCTGTAGCCTGTAGCTGTTGTTTGTTATCTGATTGAGGTAAGGGTAAAAATAGGCGATGAGAAATAAACAGGATTGCTAAAATTAAAGCTGAGAAGCCGATAGCTAGAGTCCAACTTAAAGGAATGTTATTGAGAGATACTTCAAGCTGACCTGCTAAGACTACTAATATTCCCGAACCGAAGATAACAGCCATTCGATAAAACAGTGAGCGAATGCCAACAAAGAAGGCTTGTTGTTCTGGAGATAAGGCGAGGAGGTAGAAGCCATCTGTGGCAATGTCATAAGTTGCAGAAATAAATGCTCCTATTGTTAATGTTGCCAGGGAGATGAAAAAGAAATTTGGCAGTTGTAAGGAGATAGCTATCAAACCCAAGCAGCAGAACATGGCAAATTGGGTGTAAATTATCCATTTACGTTTGGTAGAGTAAATATCTACAATTGGGCCCCAAAACATTTTGATCACCCAAGGTAGATAGAGAAAGCTTGTCCACAGGGCAATTTGAGCGTTATCTATTCCCAGTTTTTTGTAAAAGATTACGGAAACTGTGTTGATGATGACGTAAGGTATGCCAGAGGTGAAATATAGGGTGGGGATGAATGTCCAAGGGGAGGTTGTTTGGTGTTTCATGGATTTGGGGAACGAACCGCGAAGGACGCAAAGAGCGCAAAGAAGATTAAGAAGAAAGTATGATGCGTTTGATGCCGTCTTTGAGGAGAGGGACGTTAAAGTTGATGAGAAGGGCTAGAGGGTAATGAGTCATTTTAAGGTAGGAGAGGACTTGGGCTTCGTGAATGGGGGTTAAGTTTTGGACAGCTTTCAATTCAACAATTAGAGACTCTCCAACCAAAAAATCTAATTTTCCTTCGCCTACTGAACGACCTTTGTAGTGTACTTTTACTGGATGCTCAAACTCATAAGGTATTCCGCGAATCAGAAATTCTTCTCTCAGCGCCTTGTGATAAACCTCCTCTAAAAACCCCGCTCCTAATACCTGATGTACCTCAATAGCCGCCCCAATCACTCTATAAGCTAGGTTTTCTAACTGAGCACTTGGTTGCCTCATCTTACCTTCCTCCTCTTCCTTTGTGTACTTTGCGTCCTTTGCGGTTCGTTTCCATATAAACCCTCTCTCCAACCCTGTGGCAAAATTTATTAGAGTCCTTCCATACCTAGTTTTCCCGCATGACCGCAACCATTCCCAATCTCCCCAGTCTCTACGACCCCTTTTCCACCGAAGCCAAGTGGCAAAAATTCTGGGAAGACAACCAAGTTTACAAAGCTGACCCCAACAAAGGCGGCGAACCCTACTGCATTGTCATTCCCCCGCCGAATGTCACCGGCAGCTTACACATGGGTCATGCTTTTGAAAGTGCCTTAATTGATACCCTTGTGCGCTACCACCGGATGCAGGGGCGCAATACCCTATGGCTACCCGGAACTGACCACGCCAGCATTGCTGTGCATAGTATGCTGGAAAAGCAACTCAAGACAGAGGGTAAGACTCGCTACGAGTTGGGGCGCGAGAAATTTTTAGAACGCGCTTGGCAATGGAAGGCGGAGTCAGAGGGAACAATTCTTAATCAGCTACGACGTTTGGGTGTCTCGGTGGACTGGTCACGGGAAAGGTTTACCCTGGATGAGGGTTTATCTAAAGCTGTTGTCGAGGCGTTTACTCGCCTCTACGAGGAAGGCTTAATTTATCGTGGTGAATATTTAGTTAACTGGTGTCCAGCTTCTCAGTCGGCTGTGTCTGACGTGGAAGTAGAAAATCAAGAGGTGAATGGAAATCTCTGGCACTTCCGCTATCCCCTCACCGATGGTTCCGGTTTTGTAGAGGTGGCGACAACACGACCAGAAACGATGCTGGGTGATACGGCTGTAGCAGTTAATCCCAATGACGATCGCTACAAACATCTCATCGGCAAAACTCTAACTCTGCCAATTCTACAACGAGAAATTCCGATTATTGGCGATGAATATGTTGATCCCACTTTCGGCACGGGTTGCGTGAAAATAACTCCCGCCCATGACCCGAACGATTTTGACATGGGTAAGCGTCATAATCTGCCGTTGATTAATATTATGAACAAAGACGGCACTCTCAACGCCAACGCCGGGGAGTTTCAAGGACAAGACCGCTTTGTTGCTAGAAAAAATGTGGTTTCTCGCCTAGAAGCAGATGGCTTTTTGGTGAAGATAGAAGATTATAAACATACCGTTCCCTACAGCGATCGCGGTAAAGTTCCCATTGAACCCCTCCTCTCGACTCAATGGTTTGTCAAAATTCGCCCCCTAGCTGACAAAACTCTCGAATTTCTCGACCAGCAAACTTCTCCAGAGTTTGTCCCCCAACGCTGGACAAAGGTCTATCGTGATTGGTTAGTAAAACTCACTGATTGGTGCATATCTCGCCAATTATGGTGGGGACACCAAATTCCTGCTTGGTACGCTGTCAGTGAAACGGATGGGCAAATTACTGATAACACGCCGTTTGTGGTGGCGAAATCGGAAACTGAAGCTTGGGAGAAAGGTAAGGCACAATTTGGCGAAAATGTCAAATTAGAACAAGATCCAGATGTGCTAGATACTTGGTTTTCTTCTGGACTCTGGCCGTTTTCGACTTTGGGCTGGCCGGAACAAACTCAGGATTTAGCAACTTACTATCCTACTACTACTTTGGTAACAGGCTTTGACATCATCTTTTTCTGGGTTGCCAGAATGACAATGATGGCTGGGCATTTTACGCAGCAAATGCCTTTCCACACAGTTTACATCCACGGCTTGGTGCTGGATGAAAAAGGCCAGAAGATGTCAAAGAGCAAAGGTAATGGCATTGACCCATTGTTATTAATTGACAAATATGGTACTGATGCCCTGCGGTATACCCTAATTAGAGAAGTGGCTGGTGCGGGTCAAGATATCCGGCTGGAGTATGATCGCAAAAAGGATGAATCGGCATCGGTGGAGGCATCGCGCAACTTTGCAAACAAGTTGTGGAATGCTGCCCGGTTTGTGATGATGAATTTGGATGGACAAACGCCGCAACAATTGGGGAACCCGGTCGCTACCGAATTGAGCGATCGCTGGATTATCTCGCGGTATCATCAAGTTGTCAAACAAACCAGCAATTACATCGATAATTACGGTTTAGGGGAAGCAGCAAAAGGACTCTACGAATTCATCTGGGGTGATTTCTGCGATCAGTATATTGAACTGGTGAAATCCAGATTGCAAGCAGATGCCGATCCAGCATCGCGGCGGGTAGCACAGCAAACCCTCGGCTACATATTGGAAGGGATTATGAAACTGCTTCATCCCTTCATGCCTCATATTACCGAAGAAATTTGGCAAACTCTCACCCAACAATCAGCAGATTCCCCGCAAACTTTACCGTTACAAATCTATCCCCAGATAGATGCAAACTTGATTGATCAAGCTTTAGAAGAAGAGTTTGAATTACTGATTGCTACTATCCGCACAATTCGGAATTTGCGTGCTGAAGCGGATATTAAACCAGGGGTAAAAGTAACAGCGAATTTGCAAACTGAAAGCGAGAAGGAGCGGGAAATTCTCACTGCTGGACAAGATTACATTAAAGATTTGGCGAAGGTTGAGACTTTAACCATTACTGACAAGCAAGAAAACCAAAGTGTTGCTGCTAAAAAACCTCAGAGGGGTTTGAAGACAATTGGCTTAATTATCGTGGCGATAGTCTTTGGTAGAGTGGGTTTAGCTGTGGGGTATGCGATTGATGAGACTCCCATCGTCGGAACTTTCTTTGAACTAGTTGGTTTTGGTTACACAGCGTGGTTTGTTAGCCAAAATTTACTCACTGCTCAAGCAAGACTTAGGTTATGGAGACGCTTTTTCCCGCAGAAAGAATTAGAACAACCACAAGAACCAGAAAATGCGATCGCAGGTGTAATTGGTACAATACAAGTGCTAATTCCTCTAAGCGGTGTGGTAGATATTGAAGCTGTACGTGCCAAGCTAGAAAAAAGCTTGAGTAAAGCTGAAGCAGAAGTTGAATCCCTGAGTACCAGATTAAACAATCCTAGTTTCGTAGATCGAGCTAGAGTTGACGTGGTACAAGGGGCGCGTGATGCGTTAGCAGAAGCACAAAAGCAAGCTGAAATTTTGCGCGTGCGCCTGAAGGCGTTGCCGTAGGTATCGTTTGCGTGGCTTAGGATAACTGTAATGGGTAATGGGAGTCTCAATAATTCCTAATTACCCATTACCAATTAACAAGATCCAAATATCAATTCTAGGACTTATTATTTTATTAAATTTTTTAATTTTTAATTTTTAATTTTTAATTGGAGCGAAGCGACCCTCATGCTATATCTAGCCCAGGTGCGTAAAAACGATTTTTTAGACCAGCACCAGTTACGCTTGTTGGCGCGTCAAGAAGCTGATAATTTGTGGGCAATAATTCCAGAAGAGACTCCTATTCTGCTAGGAAAGGGAAAGATTATGAGTGAAAACTTGCTTGTTTTAGTAGAACTTTCCCCTACAGGCGACATTGAAAGACTAGAAGATGCCACCAATTGGGTACTCCATTTGGTACAAAGCTACCTCACCATAGGCATCACTCCGGAATTTTTGCAGCACGAAGCCGAACGAGCAGAACATTGGCGACAATCCCTGACGTTGCAAAACCAAGACTTAGCGCGGCGTTCCTTAGAATTGGAAGCTCGTCGTGAACAAATTCAAGCTTTAGAAGAAAGCCTCAAACGCGAGAAAAATGGTTATCCCCAACAAGAAAGTTAAATACAAAATGAAGTGCAAAATGTGGGTTAAACTTAGCAAATCCGTCTAATAAAACTATCCAAATGACAATAGCCAGCCAGTGAATGATAACTGAAAGCCAAATAGAGCCAGATATTAAGTAAGCGATCGTACAGGTAACTCCTAACAAAGCTGCCAGAATTAAAAAATTTGGATTTATAAAAACTTCACGGTCACCAGGATTCCAGGTTATTCCCTGAAATGGGTGATAGATGATGAAGGCGACTCAAGTGATAATCATCCAGATAATTTGTATCTTGAGTGAGGGGTTTTCAGTAGGGTGAGGCAAAAACAAAACGCGAAAAACTATCTCTTCATTTAAGCCTGGTATAAAAAAGGAAAATACAATAATTTTTACAATTTCTTGCCAAGATTTTTCTAAGATATGTAATTTGAGAAAATCTGATTGAAATCCTATAAATAATAATAAAATTGTTAATCCTGTCAGAGGTAATATCAACTCTAACAAATTGGTAATAGTAGGGAATATAAATAGTGCAGTAGTCAGCCGTCTGATAATCAAATTAATTATACAATCTCATTTTGAAGTTAATTTTTCAAGTATACGACCGAGGTAGGATGAGACAAGAAGAGTATGGCGTAACAGTATGGTTCACTGGTTTAAGTGGTGCAGGGAAAACTACTATCTGTAAATTCGTGGAGAAGGAACTGCGGATACAGGGATACAGAGTTGAAGTTCTGGATGGCGATGCGATACGTCAAAACCTATGCAAAGGATTGGGTTTCAGTAAAGAGGATCGAGAAGAGAATATTCGGCGCATTGGTTTTGTGGCTCATCTTCTTATCAGAAATAATGTAAT
The DNA here is from genome assembly GCF_964245575.1 of uncultured Nostoc sp. Classification (GTDB taxonomy): domain Bacteria; phylum Cyanobacteriota; class Cyanobacteriia; order Cyanobacteriales; family Nostocaceae; genus Nostoc. The sequence continues at coordinate 8,272 of NZ_CAXTNP010000065.1, forward strand.
TGTATTGGTTTCGGCCATTTCACCATACCGCGAAATTCGGGAACAAGTGCGCCAAAGTATTCCACATTTCATTGAAGTTTACGTCAATGCATCATTAGAAGTTTGTGAACAGCGAGACGTAAAAGGTTTATATAAAAAAGCCAGATCCGGGGAGATTAAGCATTTCACTGGTATTGATGATCCTTATGAAATACCACTTTGTCCAGAAGTCGAATGCAAAACTAATCAAGAAAGCATTTCCCAAAGTGCAACTAAGGTCTTAGAAAAGCTAGAAGAGTTGGGTTATATAGCAATACGCTTGGGTTAAGGCTAAAAACTAAAACGGGCGTAGGTTGGGGAGCCACTGCTTGTTCACTCTTAGCGTTCCCGGAGAGCGAACAGCGTTCTTTGTTAGGAGAAAGGTAGCAAGTGGCATTTGAGGAACGTAGACGCAAAGCGGCTTAAGGCAAGGTTACCCAACATTATCAAGGGTTTGTTGGGTAACGCTTAAGCTCAAGCCAACCTACTATTTTTCTTAACCCAAGCGTATTGGGTTATATAGTTGCTAGAATGAATTATTTATGAGTTAAAGAAAGTTTTTAACTCATAACTCTGACTACGATGCCAATAATTGCCTAATTAATCTGGCTACAGCTTTTTGCGTGAAGCGGTTGGCAATTTGTTGACCCAAACGCTGTACATCTGAATTTACCAATAACTGGGCAATTTGGGGCGCAAGTTGCATTGGATCAAAGCCTCGTGTTTCTTGGAGAATACCTAATATACGTTTGATATGCTCTAAGGTTTGTTGTTGCTCAACTGTCGCCGCCGGAGTTTCATTAACTGCTGTTAACCCAACACGTTCCCGCAGCAGATAGGTGAAGTTATGCAAAAGATTTTTACCTAAAGCATCGAGTCCGTTAACAGATTCATCTACTAGCTTGTCACGAATAAAAGCACCGCGTTCAGATGCCAGAAATTCTATCCCCTGATTCAGCACTAAATTAAAGTCGTAGTCTTGACTATTACGCGCATTTTTTAACAAGTTTTCTAAGCGGTTCCAACGGAATCTACCATCTTTAAATAGCAAATCTTGCAATGATGCTCTTAATTGCGGTGCTGGATCTGTTAACAGGCGTTTAGAAACGTAGGGATAAGCTTCACTGAGAACTTTAAAGTTGGGATCTATATATATTGCAATACCTTCGAGTGTTACAAGGGAGCGAATTATTAAGGCGTAGTAAGGCGGTACACGGAAAGGATACTCATACATCAAAGCCGATAATTCATCGGTGATGCTTTTAATATTAAGTTCGGCAACGCTGGCTCCTTGGGCATCAGCAAAGACTCTGGCAAAAGCTGGGATAATTGGTGTTAAATCTGTTTCTGGTGATAAAAAATCTAACTTAACGTAGTCTTTTGCTAATCCTTCAAAGTCGCGGTTGACGACGTGAACGATCGCTTCAATCAAACCATAACGCTGTGGTGGCTTAATCTCGCTCATCATCCCAAAGTCGAGATAAGCTAATTTGCCATCGGTTGTCGCTAATAAATTACCAGGGTGGGGATCTGCATGGAAAAATCCATGTTCTAGCAGCTGGCGCAAGGAACACTGCACACCCACTTCAATTAGATAACGAGCATCTATACCTTGGGCGCTAATTTCTTCTGTCTGGGTTAATTTAGTGCCGTTAATCCACTCCATCGTCAAGACGCGACGATTGGTATATTCCCAGTAAATTTTCGGTACATATACGTCTTTTATATGACCGTATAACTGGAAGAATCGCTCGGCATTTTCACCCTCGTGGATGTAATCCATTTCTTCAAAGATGCGATCGCCTAATTCATCAAGAATCCCAACTAAGTCACTTCTTACCCGTTTGACCTTTTTCTGCACCCAAGCCGCGAGCTTACGCAAGATATACAAGTCAATGGTGATCCCCTCTCTTAAGTCGGGGCGTTGAACTTTAATGGCGACTTCTTCACCAGTTTTTAGCTTACCTTTATACACTTGCCCCAATGAAGCCGCAGCAATCGGCTGGGCCGAGAGTTCAGCGTAAACCTCTTCTGGAGGAGCGCCTAATTCTTCTTTGATAAACTGGTAAGCAATTTCGTTGGGAAAAGGCGGTAATTGGTCTTGTAGTTTAGTTAATTCTTCTAGGTATACGGGAGGAACCAGATCCGGTCTGGTGGATAAAGCTTGTCCAATTTTGATGTAAGCAGGCCCTAATTGGGTCAGCAAAACTCGTAGCTGAGTGGCTCGGCGGCGGTCGTTTTTGACGACAATTCCCCGTTTACTATCCGACCACAACCCAAGAACAAAGGATAGGACTGGCCGCAACACAGCGAAAATCCGCCGTATAACTTGCACTTTTCTGTTTTGGTAATGCGCCGCGATGCCCACGGGATCGTAAAGCGTCTCAGGTTGGGCTGTTGTCCTCACCTTTTGGGCTGCTAAGAGCCTTGGCGAGCGCACAACTAAGCTTGATGTACCATCTTCTGGCACTACATCAATAACGTCCAGTTCGCCTCGGCTATTTGTGCCGTTGCGACTGTCCTCCTGAATCGGTCGGGAACTAGGGGGAAGTGTCTTAACAATCATGAAGAAAGCCACCAGTCAGAACGATCACATTAAGTATTGTAACAATATGTTGAAGGATTAGGGATTGGGGATTGGGGAATAGGAAGTTCAAAGGTCAAAGTTCCGAGTTCAAAAGTCGAAATAATAATCTTTCCTCCCCAATCCCCAGTCTCCAGTCCCCAGTCCCCCATGATTTGCTACACTTAAACGGGCATACTAGTTCAATAGTAGTAGGTCTTGCTAGTTGCTGAAAGACCATACTTATTGTCTTGTAAGTTAGAAGTATCTGGCATCTGCCCTCATGGAGAATTTGGCTTGATGTTGCTTTGCCTGCGAATTGAAAACTTTGCCCTCATTGACCAACTGGAATTGGAATTTGGCGCGGGACTAAATGTGTTAACAGGTGAAACCGGCGCTGGAAAATCGATTATCTTGGATGCCATTGATGCCGCTTTGGGCGGTAAAGTCTCTAGTCGAGTCATTCGCACGGGGTCAAGTCGGGCGATGGTAGAAGCTACTTTCACGTCAAACGCCCCCCTGGCCGCTTGGTTAACCGAACAAGAAATAGATTTGCTTGATGAAAATTCTGTAGTCATTAGCCGAGAAATCACAGTTACTGCTAGTAATGTCCGTAGTCGATCGCGGGTGAATGGCGTGTTGGTAAATCGGCAGATTATGGGAGGAATGCGCGATCGCTTGGTGGAAATCACCGCCCAAGGTCAAACGGTACAAGTGGGACAATCTGCCCAAGTCCGCGACTGGTTGGATTTATATGGGGGTGACTCTCTGATGCAGCAGCGTCATAAAGTCGCCACGAATTTCAGTGCTTACCAACAGGCGCATTTAGCACTAGAAAAACGCCGGACATCAGAACGGGAACGGTTGCAACAACTCGACTTGCTCACTTATCAAGTGCAAGAACTGGGAGCAGCCAATCTCAGCGAACCTAATGAATTGGAACAGTTGGGACAAGAACAAGAACGCCTAAATCATGTCGTCGATTTGCAACAAATGAGTTACAAAGTTTATCAGGCTTTGTATCAAAACGATAATGAAACTCCAGCCGCAGCAGATTTATTGGGAGACAGTGAGGCGACATTAAATGACATGGTGGAATACGATACCCAACTGCAACCCCTATTGGAATTGGTGCGGGACGCGCAAGCTGCGGTAATGGAAGTGGGAAGGCAGATTAATGCTTATGGAGATGGTTTGGAAGCCGATCCGCAACGGTTGGAAGAGGTGGAAGAACGAATTCGGGAGTTAAAGCAAATTTGCCGTAAGTATGGGCCGACACTAAAAGAAGCGATCGCCTATTATCAACGTATCCAAGGGGAATTAGCCCAACTTAACGACAGCGAACAATCTATCGAAAACCTAGAACAGCAAGAAAAGGCGTGTTTTGAGAAACTCACCCAAGCAAGTAATCAGTTAACTCAACTACGGAGTAAAGCGGCTGCTAATTTAGAATCACGTTTGATAGCTGAACTCAAGCCCCTAGCGATGGAAAAGGTAAAGTTTCAGGTTGAGATAGTGCCTGCTCCCCCAACTACTATGGGAGCAGATAAAATTACTTTTATGTTTAGTCCCAACCCTGGAGAACCACTACAACCTTTAATGGAAATTGCCTCTGGCGGGGAAATGAGCCGCTTTTTACTGGCGCTGAAAGCTTGTTTTTCTCAGGTTGATGTGGTTGGGACAATGGTATTTGATGAAATTGATGTCGGCGTTTCCGGAAGAGTCGCCCAAGCGATCGCGGAAAAATTACACCAGCTAAGTCAACGCAACCAAGTATTATGTGTTACCCACCAGCCTTTAGTTGCAGCAATGGCCGATCGCCATTTCCGCGTAGATAAGCAAACTATCAATCAAGGTAAAGGTAAAAAAGTCAATAATGACAACGCCGAGCAGCGTACCGTTGTCAGAGTTACTACCTTGGAGAATTTAAGTACTCGCCGGGAAGAACTAGCACAGTTAGCTGGTGGTAAATCTGCAAGTGATGCGATCGCTTTTGCCGAATCTCTATTATTACAAGCTGCTAACCACCGCCAAAAAATTCAAAATTAAAGATAAATCTATACAGATGATGCTTCTAGTAATGACTGACCGAGATAACTTCCTTCAGCCTTGACACCAGGTAAAGCGAAAAAATACCCACCACCAATGGGGCGAATATACTCCTCCAAAGGTTCTCCTTTCAAGCGATTTTGCACCGTCACAAACCCCTTCTCTAAATCAGCTTGAAAACAGACAAACAACAACCCCATATCTAAGTGTCCAGATTTGTCAAACCCGCGTGAATAGTTGAAACCACGCCGCAGAATCAAACTCGACTCTGATTTGCGTGGATTAGCAAGGCGGATATGAGCATTTAGAGGAATTTGTTTACCTTTAGGGTCTTGATCATAATTGGGAATATCTTTCTCGTGCTTCATCCCCAAGGGTGCGCCAATTTCCTTGTTTCGCCCAATAATTGTCTCTTGCTCCTGTAGTGGTGTACGATCCCAGCGTTCGACTAAGTTACGGATCACCCGCACCACTTGATAGCTTCCCCCTACTGTCCAAGCTGGTTCACCACTGTTTGGCTGTACCCAGACAATCCGGTTCATCAACTTTTCGTCACTAGCATTGAGATTTGCCGTCCCATCTTTAAAACCAAGCAGGTTACGCACCGTAGATTTGCCTTGTTTTTTGTGGGTATTTGGCGGCAGAAATCCCGCTATTTGCCAACGCAAAGTTATCAAGTCAGGCAAATTCTTAATGATGTCGCGTAAAGCGTGGAGATTCGATTCCTCAGTATTCGCACAGAATTGCAACAGTATATCCCCATGACATAAATCTGGGTCAAGCTGGTCATTAGGAAAATTGGCCATAGTATCTAACCGCTTGGGTTTCAAGTTGCCGAGTCCAAAGCGGTTATCGAACAGCGAGTCACCCACTGCTAGGGTGATGGTGAGGTTATTGGGAACCACTACAGGCCCAAGAATCCCCGAATCATTGGGTGGAAATTTGGGGTCGCGCGACTTGGGTGTTCCCCCTGCCATGAGAAACTGGATGCGCTCAGTTAAAGTTTTGAACAACCGCACTAAATCTGCTTTATTTGCAGCACTTGTATCAAATGCGACCATTAGACCAGAAGCAGGAGTAGGGGTAAGAATACCTGCTTGGTGAAGCCCAAAGAAGGGCACGACCTCTTCGGATGGGTCAAGAGACGATCCTAGAAGAGTACGATAACCCAAAGTTGTCAAAGCTGCTATTCCACCTGCTGCTGCCATGCCGATTAACAAGTCACGACGGCTGATACGGGGAGTAATGCGTAAACTTGGTTGCTTTGTGATAGACATAATTTACTCCTCTAGGAATCCTGCATAAATTAGTTAACGCCCAGAGTGCCGCGCAATTGAGATAAATCTTCAGAAAGAGCAGCGATCGCTGTTTTCATGTCTTTCTTGTCTGCTTCACTCACCTTGTCGTAGGTAGCAAAACCACCATCTGGGGTTTTGTATTTAGCAAGTTTTTGGTTAACCTTGGTGAAATTGCTATCTACACGCGTCAGCAAATCTGGATTAGCTTTTTGGATAACTGGGCGCAATAACTCCACAATCTTTTGGGAACCCTCTACATTAGCGCTGAAGTCCCATAAGTCAGTATGGCTGTAGCGGTCTTCTTCCCCAGAAATTTTGGTAGCAGCCACTTCTTCAATCAAGCCAGCAGCACCGCCAACCATATTTTTCGGTTCAATGGTCAAGGAGGCAATGCGCTTTTGCAGTTCCAGACCATCTTTCTGTAGCTTTTCGGCAAAAGGTTTCATCCCTTTTGTCGTTTTGTCCTGGAATAAAGCTTTCTCTATGCGATGGTATCCAGTGAATTCTGGATCGGCCTCTTTTTTGGCAAAGTCATCAGCACGGGAATCCATCGTTTTATCAAGATCGGAGAAAAGTTCAGCTATCGGTTCTGCACGTTCCCAGTGGGCATGAGTAGGGGCATAGAGTTTCGTAGCTTTAGCAAGGTCTCCAGCACTTACGGCATCCGTAAAGGTCTTGTTGTCTGCCACTAGTTGGTCAGTTTCTTTAGTGACGTAGACTTTGTATTCTGCGATCGCACCGACTAATTTACCTTGATCTACAGTCCCCTTGGCTTGAGAATCTCCAACTCCTGCTTTTACACTGAGTTTCCCTTTGGGATTGCTGCGTAAACCGCAACCCATATCATACTCACCTGGTTCTAGATTGATTTTGACTTTCTGAACAAAGCCAGGAGCAATATTTTCTCGTTCCTCTACGACTTTCACCCCAGACAAAATTTCCCACTCTAGAGGTTGGCTGCTTTTATTAGTAACCACAAAGTTGTTTTGCCCAGATGCTACTGTCAGTTGATTGGGTTCGCAACCTTTATCTGTCACAGTCAAAGCAGTTTCAGCAGAATTGTTAGCAGAGGTATCGTTAGCTACAGTTTTAGCTTCTGGAGAATTACTTCCGGAAGTATCACTTGATTTATTAGATTCACAGGCAGCTACTGTCAAGGCAATCAGACAGATAATTGTTGAGTACTTTAAAAAATTTTTCATTGTTGTATTTTCCTAAAAATTATTGAAGTTGCTAGGAATGACTTGCGGTAGTCTTCTGTCCAGCGTTACCGCCTAACAAGAACAGCAGCATGGTAGGAATTAGGTAGCCAAAATAAACGATCACCTCACTTACAGTAGGGGCATCGTTGTAGCCAAAAAATCCTGCCAAAAGTGAACCAACAAACCCGTTATTGGAAAGTATCCCTATCCCACTAGCATCAAATACCACTGTTTGCAGTAAATTCCACACTCCCGCTTCATGAAAGGCTCTCACCCCACTGGCTAAGAGTCCAGCGGCAACTAATATAATGAAGGCTCCTGTCCATTTAAAAAATCGCCTCAAGTTGATGCGGATACCACCCTGATAGATGCCTACACCGACGGCTACTGCGGCTGCATATCCAAACAATGCCCCCACAGGAGCTTGAATTCCCAAATTTTGCTGAAACGTGGCCAGCAGAAACACTACTGTTTCCAGACCTTCCCGCAGTACTGCAAAGAATGCCATCCCCACTAGTGCTATGCCTCCCTTATCACCCGATTGAATGGCAGCTTCAACTTGGGACTGTAACTCACCTTTAATCGAACGAGCAGCACGGCGCATCCAGAAAACCATCCAGGTGAGAACCCCAACCGCCACGATGGAAATTACAGCTGCAAATAATTCCTGTTCTTGTTGGGGAAAATCTTGACTGGTTATTTGCAAGAAGATCGCCGCTGCTAGACATACAAAAGTCGCTAGTACAATTCCGATCCAGACTGACTTCATCAAATGGGTACGACCAGTTTGCTTGAGATAACTGGCAATGATACCCACGACAAGCGCAGCTTCAACGCCCTCTCGGAACATGATCAAAAAGGGAAAAAGCATGAATAAACTTATTAATTATAATTACTATCAAATCATCATGAGAATGATAACTTACTTGAGAACATTTGTATATAACTGCAAGTAAAAAAATCTCTAAAATCCTGGAAAAATAAATTTTCGGATAAAAGAACTCCTGCAACGCATTGCTAGGAGTTGTTTCCAGTCTATTTTGTCGCTAGTCAGAATCTTCTATATCCCAATCGACAGTGTAATATGTGATGCGATCGCCTGGATGCAACTCTTGAAGTTGAGTTTGAGTAACAATAATAGCCATATAGATTTCAGTAAATGATCTTCTCTAACTAAAATAAATGGAGTAAATGGTTGGTAAGACTCTTGTAAAACTTTTCGATTTAGTGACAGTAGTGTTCTTTTTTGTTTACTTTTTGATTACGCGATGTGCAACTTTCGATAAACAGAAATCCCACCGATATAAAAGCTACAAGATTGTGATTGTTATCTCTTACTGAAGTGGGATTTTTATTATCTGATGTCTAATATACAAGTACTTCTATTTATACTCTTGCAAAGCCCCTAACTTGCGAATTTCCGGCCAAATCATAGCTGTAGCAATCACTACTACAATTGTGCCAATTCCACCACCCACAACGGAAATGACCGGGCCAAATAAAGCAGCAGTTAAGCCTGATTCAAAGCCCCCTAATTCATTCGAGGCACTAATAAATACGCTATTAATAGCAGCAACCCGACCACGCAAATGATCCGGTGTTCTGATTTGAACTAATGTATGGCGAATCACAACGCTAATACTATCTAATGCGCCACCAAGGATCAGCATTAACATAGACAGCCAAAAGGAATGAGAAAGTCCAAAGATAATTGTTACAACCCCAAAGCCAACTACTGACCACAATAAGGCTGGGCCGGCTTTACGTAACGGTGGTAAATACGCCAGGGTAATGGCCATAGTCAAAGCACCGATGGAGTGGGCTGCTTGTAAATATCCTAATTCCACTGGCCCCACATGTAAAATATCTTTGGCAAAAATCGGCAGGAGCGCGATCGCACCACCCAACAATACAGCAAACATATCCAATGTAATCGCTGCTAAAATCAACTGATTCTGCCAGACAAATTTAGCACCAGCTGCAAGAGCTTTGAGTGAGATTGGCTCAGTTGTGCGGATAGTTTTTTGCTCTTTAATCGGTACTGTTAAAATCAAACACAGCAACGCGGCGATCGCTGCTGCTATATACACTCCTGTAGCACTTCCCAACAGTGCAATCCCAAATCCTCCGAAGGCTGGGCCGATAACTGCGGCTAACTGAAAGCTACTACTATTCCAAGTTGCTGCATTGGTAAACGCACTCACAGGTATCAACTGCCACATCAGAGCATCACTCGCTGGTCTGAGGAATGCTCTAGCGACACCTGTTAATACCAAGCAGGCGTAAATTAGAAAAATTGCACCTTTAGTATAAGAAAGCACTGCCAAAGTTAGCGAACAGAGAGCTAGCAGCATCACTGACAGTAACATGATGAGTTTGCGATCGCGGCGATCGGCCACATGTCCGGTAATCAAGGTGAGAGCAATCATTGGCAATACTTGCGCCAGTCCTACACCACCTAGAATTATCGCTGAGTTAGTCCGTTCATAGAGTTCCCAGCCGATAGCTACAGTTTGCATTTGCGACCCCACGGACAGTACCAGCCTTCCAATGGTAAATAGCCGATAGTCTCGAAACTTAAAGGCTGCAAAGGGATCGTGCTGTGCAACTTCAGAGTTATGGGGCTTTGAGTTCTGTTTTCTCGAAGACATTTTTTAGTAGAGTTAAGCCTTCTTCAATGTTAGAAATTTGTTCTTCTGTAAGACCTTTCAGCAAGTCGGTAATATGAGCGCGAGTTTGATCTTGGGATTGCTTGAGATGATGCTTTCCATCTTCAGTTAAATTGAGTAGCACCCGCCGCCGCTCTTGAGGATGAGCAATCCGTTTCACGAAGTCGCGTTGTACCAAGCGTTCTATGGTTGCTGATGCCGTGGCAGAGGTGACACCTAAATGCTCTGCTAGGTCAGATAATGAAGCACCAGGATTGCGGTTAATAAATGCTAGCGATCGCAACTGAGGTATAGATAAAAAAGCAGCGCTGTGAGCACGCATATCCGCTCGGATAAACCGCATCACTAATGGAACTGTGTCCATTACTCTAGCGGCACATTCTTCGGAAATTGCACCTTTAATAGGTTTATCCAAGGTCATGGGCTTGTTGTTCTCCTGATTACATTGCCACCCGTGGATAAAGTTTTCCACCAATGATGGCTAAGATTATTAGTGTTAATAAGAGAATTGTACAATCCAGACCAAAGCCATAGATGCTAGTTCCATTACGGATTACATTGCTACGCGTGGATAAAGTCGTCCACCAATGATCGCCAAGACTGTTACTGTTAATAAGAGAATTGCCAAATCCCAACCAAAGCCATAGACGCTGATTCCATCCACTAGCATTGTGCTGCGTAAGGCGTCAACCTCATAAGTTAAGGGATTTAAGTGGGAAATAAATTTTAACCAGTCGGGCATCATTGAGATCGGATAAATAGCATTGCTGGCAAAAAATAACGGCATGGTTAACATTTGTCCAATTCCTGTCATCCGCTCTCTGGTTTTTGCCAAACAGCCAATAATTAATGAAAAAAGACAAAAGCAAGCCCCCCCCAGCATCACTATCAGTAGCACTTGCCCAAAAGCTAGAGGATGGAGATTTAATTTTACACGTAAGACAAAAGACAATACATAAATTACTGCTACCTGTGATAAGCACCGTACCCCACATGCTAGAGCTTTGCCCAAGACCATTGCTAAACGGGGTGTTGGACTAGCAAGGAATTTATGTACAATCCCTAGATCTCGCTCCCAAATTAGTGTCATTCCACCGGTGAAAATGGCCACATTCAAAACGCTTTGAGCGAGAATGCCAGCAGCCATGAAGTCTAAATATGGTAAGTTCCCTGTCGGAATTTCCCGAAGTTTGGAGAACACTTGCCCAAAAATCAGCAACCATAATGACGGTTGCACTGATCTAACTACTAAATCAGTGGGATCGTGGCGGAGTTTACGTATTTCCAATTCTGCGATCGCCAGGGTTTTCGTAACTAGCTCTTTAATTGCAGAGATCAAATTTACTCCGATAGTAGGTGGTGCTTTAACCCAACCGTTGAGCAGTACGTCTGGTTCTTGCTGTGTCACGGTAGTTCACTCCTGATGTTAACTGGTCGCCTGTATAGTGAATAAAGACATCATCCAAAGTTGCGTTCGCTTTAGCTAAAGAAGCTTTTAAGTCACTCGGTGAACCTGTAGTAACGACTTCACCTTGCTGCATAATCGCCACTCGGTTGCATAAGCTGTCTGCTTCTTCTAAAAAGTGGGTTGTTAAAAATATAGTTGTGCCGTAATCAGCACAGAGTTGTAGTACAAGCTGCCATACTTGAGTTCGAGCAATGGGATCTAGTCCGACAGTCGGCTCATCAAGAAACAGAATTTGCGGTTGATGTAGAACTGATATGCCAATTTCCAGCTTGCGAATCATCCCACCAGAGTAGTTACGTACCAAGCGTTTCGCCGCATCTTGCAAACCCATGTACTCTAGAATCTCATAGATGCGGCGATCGCGTCCTTTGGCAGGTATTCCATACAGTTTGGCGAAGATTAAGAGATTTTCATAACCCGTGAGGCTACCATCAGCAGAGAGCGCTTGAGGTACATAGCCGATAGCCCGTCTTACAGGATTAGATTCACGAGCCACATCATAGCCAGCTAAGGTTGCTTTCCCTGCACTGATAGGCAGTAAGGTTGTCAACATTTTAATAACTGTACTTTTCCCTGCGCCATTGGGCCCGAGCAGTCCAAACACTTCGCCCTGTTCCACGGATATGTTCAGGTTATTAACTGCGGTTAACTTCCCAAAACGGCGTGTGAGTCCCTGAGTTTCCAAAATCAACGGTTTTGGTTCGCTAGGAGGTTGCGATCGATTTATTTTTCCCGTCAGTATTGTCACAAGTTTGATGCACCAGAATTATTTAGATAAACTAACTATTAGTCTCTCAATGTATTTGTTTGAAGTCAATAGACTTCTGGCATTAATTTGAATCAGAGTAAAAAGAAACTTAGTAGAGTGGCGGCGAGGTTATTAATGGGCAAAGTATCACTGACAAATTAAGCGCAAAGACTTGCTAAGATACCTAATAGGTGAAGAAATGTTCAGAATGCCTACTGCTGTCTAGCTAGAAAGTCTATACCGCATCACCTATCAACTTACGTATGTTATGCAGCCGATACATATTGTTTGTGTTGATAATCGCACTCGCAATGTGTATTTATTAGCTGGCTATAGCGAAGAACTGGAGTTTCAAATTCTACCCAATGGAGAGTTTGCTAATAAGCCGCGTTAACTATGATGCAATGTCTAATGCCGAGTTGAGATAGTATTTTCTCAAACATCGTAAAGATGAAGTTGCATTTCAGGCGTACTTAAACAGAATTAACCAACGTCCACTCAGAATTATTGCATCTCTCAACGACCCTGATTTTAATGAAAAGGTTCAGGTAGCTATTCGTCAAAAGTTAGAAGCCTCAAGCAACGGTAGTAACCAGCCGTGTAACACAGCATTGGAGCCGAAAGACCAAGATTGATCTGTGAAATTGATTTGCGTCTATTGTAGAGTACCAAAAATTAATTTTCATCAACAAGCTGCAAAACCCTCTTGTATAAAGGTTCCGCTATCCAGAATCCTGCTTGGTTAATCAGAGCATCTAACAAAGGTTTCACAGCAGAAATCAGCCTTTGACTTTTAGCTTCAACCAAGATTCCTAAAATCCCTGTGTAACCAAGATTCAGCCTAGCTGCAACTATGCGACCACGACGTTCATCAATCAAAACTTGATCTGCTTTCATTTCCAGCGCTAGAGCGATCGCTTCAGCTTCACCAATATCCAATTCATTGCTGAGTGCTTCAACCAGTATACGATCTTGAACTGGACGAGTTTGAATCCAGATAAAAGTTTGGACTTCAATTGCACCTGCAACCTGAAAGTTGGGATCAGTCAGTTCTCGGTAGACAGCTTCAGGAATTAGGACTGTTCCATAAAGCTGTTGTAGTAAATGAAGATGGTTAATAGCGGCGAGGTTATTGATGGGCGAAGTATCACTGACAACGATCACAGTCTACCCATCGCCCGCAAGTTCTTTATATCTTGTTCAAAATCCTCGACCCCATAATGCACTGAAATTTGACGACTTGCGAGTAGATGCTGAAATGCTATACGATTCATGCCTGCAAACCGACTGGCTTGAGCAAGGGTTAACTTTTCTTTTTGAAAGAGCATCACTGCAATTTCCTGCTTCATTTCGCCTTCAGTCATCCGAGTTGCGGTTAATATTTCATTAGGAATGACGACGCTCATAATTATAATCCTCTCTATCACTACTATTCTAAGCAGCTGCAAACTCTTGGTTGCTGATTTGCTATGCAGCGAAATGCCACCAGTGTTAATACTGTTACTAATTTGGTAATAATTATGCTCTAGTAGTAAAGTATCATATACTAGATTAGGAGAAATTGATTTATGAATTTTGAAGATATTACCAATAAAGCCGTTGAAAAAGGTGTAGAAACTGCTGTAGAAACAACTTTAGGCATTAAAGATTTCAAGACAGTACGAAAGGTTGCAGAGAGTGGTGCTGCGGTAGGCGCTGCTGTCAGTGCTGCTACAGGGTTATCTGTTGCAGCAACTTCAGGAGCAGGAATTACTTCGGGTCTAGCTGCGGCTGGTGGTGTGGTTGGTGGTGGTATGGCGGCTGCTCCTGCTGTATTGGCAGCAGGGCCAGCTTATGCTGGGGCAAAAATAATGAATGAAACTTTGTTCAAAGACCAAGCGGATTTGTCTGAAGAAGAACGTGAAGCTCGTGCAGCTGCAAGAACAGCTACAAATATTGGGGCTGCTGCTGGTGTGGCTGGTGCTGGTGCTTCTGGTGCTGCAATTATGAGTACCCTTGCAGGTATCGGTGGTGTTGTTGGGGGAGGTGCGATCGCTGGTACTGCGATAGTTGCTACTGCACCTGTTGCTGCTGCGGCAGCTATTGGATACGGAATATACAAACTATTCGGCGGCGGTAAAGGGAAATAGCCTTAACTTAGTTATCCAATGCAGTGTTATGCTGCGTTGGAGTGAACAAACGAAAGCTAGTGAACGCAATATCAGTTAGTTTTCAGTAAGGCGATTTTTTAATAGATTAATATATATAGTAAAGAGCGATCTTCCCTGTATTTAATCAAGACTTAAATATTTATGCTTGAACTGAAAAGATATTTTCAATATACTTCAGATACTCGTTGCTCAGTGTGACAGCATAAGTTGTTGTGCCCACGATGCCTACGGCTGGCTACGCCTACGCAGCTTTATCAGATATTCTGAAATAAAATCATATCTATAAACCTTCCACAAAATATCCGATTATGGCGATCGTTGTTTCCCTTAGCCCAGAATTAGAACTACGACTACGCGAGAAAGCTGCACAGCAAGGACAAGATGTTAGTTTCGTTGCAGCGCAATTACTAGAGGCTGTCCTAGAGTGGGAGGTGCAAGACTCAGAAGCAGCTATTAAGGGTATTCAGCAAGGATTAGAAGACTTTGAAGCGGGTAGATTCCGTTCATTTGATGATTTTGCTGACGAGCAGCGTCGCAAGTATAATCTGCCAGCCGATTCATGAAATACTGCATTGATATCTCTAGTGTTGCTCAAGCAGAAGCAGACAGCGCATTTTTGCAGTTGTCTCAACTTACTTCTCTTGAAAGAGCAAGTCAGTGGTATGCAGGATTACTCCAAGTAATTGAGTCTTTATCACAAATGCCAAGCCGATGTTCTTTAGCTAGAGAAAATGATTATTTTAGCATTACATTTAAGGACAAGTATCCTCATGAGGACAGCAATTAGAACCCGTATTGTTAAAATTGGGAACTCTCAAGCTATCCGCATTCCTAAACTTCTGCTGGAACAAAGTGGTATTGGTGAAGAGGTGGAAATTGAAATTCAAGACTGTCACCTAATTGTCCGTGCTGCCTCTCAATCGCGTCAGGGGTGGGAGGAAGCATTTGCAACAATGGCGAAGCAACACGACGATGCACTGCTCGATGATGCCGTAACTACAGAGTGCGAGCATCTAAAGTGGGAGTGGTAGTCAATCGATTTGATGTGTTTTTGGTTAACCTTGACCCGACGATTGGCAGTGAGATTCAGAGCGTCATTACGAATTACGAATTACATTAACATCTCTGGTTATCTTCAACATTTTATTTCCACCAGGCTGTAGTTCGTATTCAACCTTTTCAATATTTATTTTATAACCCATTGAAGTGTAATACTTTACGATTTCATCTAAATGTTGTGAATTTTTCCACATTAAAGTTATAAGAGGAAATATTCTGACTTCTTTAGCAATACGCAGCATCTCACCTATAGAATCTAGGTGAAAATTGTAATCGAGATGGTCTGAATATAAAAATAATAAATGTGAACAAAGAGCTATATCAAATTCTTGATTATTAAATGCCAATTTTGGCAATTCACCGACTGTGTATCTGTTGGTCTTTTTGCCAGTTTCATAATCAGACAGAAATTCTCGAATAACTTTCACTCGATTGTGTCGCAAATCATCTGGAGATTTATGATAGCTCCATACCCAATCATTGGATGTAGCCTTAACTTGATTAATGATGTTATCTACCACTTGATTAAATCTTTGCAATATTTCATCACCGGAAAATTGGTAAAGTGGATCAACAGAAACTACATTTTTACCCTGATGTGTCATTTCTGCATTAAAGCTTGCCGGGCCATCCCCAATCCCAATAATTCTTTTATTTAAATCTACATTTTTTAAATTGAATATTTTTATATATTCATCCATTGACCTTCCAAAAGGAACTACTTTATCTAGAACCATTGCCATAGAATTTACCTCGTCAATAGACTAATTAAACAGAAGAATAGCAAACTCAAAATGTTTTATGCACTGCGAGACGGCATTCATTCAGAAGCACGTCAAGTTCTCTTACAACTTCTAAGGGATTTCTACCTCTAAACACAGCAGCTAACCCAGCCTCATAAGGATTTCTACCTGTTTTTTTGACAGCAGCGATCGCAACTTTATTTGATAATCCTTGGACACTAACTAGCCATGCTGCTAACACATGTCCAGTACGTCCAATTCCACCAGAGCAATGTACAACGACTTTCTCATTTTGTTTATCTGCTTCTATTAAGAAAGGAAGTATTTTCTGTGTGAGGGTTTCTAAATCACATAGATGGAAATCTGCAACTGGCGCCCAAGAAACTAGTTGATTACCAAATTCCTGTTTGTAGGTATTTAGAAGTTCAGAGTAACAAGCTAGCTGTTGCTCATGAAGAAGGCAGCAAACTCGCTTGATATCTTGACATTTCATGAATTCTATCCAATCCTGAACCTTATTGTTAGTGTATCCAGGACGTGCAGCACCAAAGACTATTTGCTCATTCTCCCAAGCCGGGGCAAACTTATACATCTTTAACTGTCTAACTTCTGAATTTTGGAAGTTGCTTTTTGCAAGCAGAAAATAGTTAGCTTTTGATTAATAGCCAATAAGACATTGAGTGCAAAATGTTTATAGTAATTTCATATCATTATGAGGTAAAGGTGACAAATAACTATTTTATCTCTACACATTACAGAAAGTTTTAAATAATTCGTAATTCGTAATGACGCTCTCTATAAGACGCTGCACTAACCTAATTCATAATTATTTAAAATGCACATTATGCTTCACTAATTCAATATTAGCTAAACTTTATATGAGTATAAGCCATACAGCATAATTCAGGAGTCGTAATTGGTTAATTCCGAAGTAAAACACGCTTTATTTATGGCTTATAGACTTAGCTTGCATACAACAGCCAACTTTAAATATGCTGTATTTTTCCTTGTGGAGACATCAATTAAACATGGTATGAGGAAGCCTCATCGTACTATTTTCCATGACACACTCCTGAATTTAGGTACTGATGCTTGATCATGTATATATATATGTAATAACTATACAGATGACTGATGCGGGGCTAAAGGAGTAAAAATGAAATGTGTTTTGATTGACAGCGAACAACGTTATCTAGAGCTAAGTGAACAGAGAGTTGAAGACCTTTTTCAATTGAAGATAGGCTATTTCTTGATCAATCTTAGTTAACTATGGTTGCCGAGTAAGCAAAATAAAATCCACTAGCTGCCTAACAGACAGTTTGCAATGCAAATTCTTAAAGTACTAACTAGAGTCTATCTTAGTCCGATGGACTTGGATGAGGCGATCGCTTTCTATGAAAACCTCTTTACAGAAAAATGTTGGTTGTGGTTTCAATATTCCGAGGCTGAGTTGGAACTCGCAGGTGTGGGTTCTATTCTTTTAATTGCTGGTTCGGCAGAAGCACTCTCTTCATTCAAGAGTACACACGCAACATTTGTTGTTGACTCACTCAATGATTTTCGAGAAGCACTTATTCAGCAGGGTGCAGTGATTCTGGCGGAAGCTAACAAAGTTCCCACTGGAATCAATATGCGAGCGATGCATCCTGATGGAACCATTATTGAGTATGTTGAGTTTGCTTGATTAAATTTTAGCCTAAAAAAGATATTGACATTAGACATCTGGTGAAATTAAATATGCGTTACCCATAACCCTTGTAGAGACGTAGCACTGCTACGTCAAAACAATTCTTTATCACAAGGTTTTACCACCATATCCAAGCTCTTAAAGCTAATCTATAAATTGAATTTAATTGTGGCTCAGGCAGGAATGCTTGAGCCTTTTTGCTGCAAAACTTGCTTGATAAAAAGTTAGGCGATCGCAGCTTCACGAGTAGGAACTTTGCTAAACTGATTTACTGGACGAGGTAAACCGAGATTTTCGCGCAGGGTTCGTGCTTCATACTCTGTGCATAACAGACCTTTAGTTATACCAACTTTTTCAAACTGACTTTCTTAATTACGAATTACGTTAGCAAGGCAGGAGCGTCATTATGAATTGCTTATACTGGCTGTGGTTTGAGTAAATCTGTTTTAGTAACAAATTCACTGAATGTACTTGCAATCTGCTGTGATAATGCGATGCCTGGTGTTTGCACTGGTAAGCGAGGAAACAGCAATTCTGCAACTCGATAGGCTTCTTCAAGATGGGGATACCCTGAGAAAACAAAGGTATCAATTCCTAAATCGGCATATTCCAGCATTCGCGCTGCAACTGTCTCTGCATCTCCAACTAAGGCAGTACCAGCACCTCCACGCACTAAGCCAACACCTGCCCATAAGTTGGGGCTAATTTCTAAGTTTTGGCGATTACCCTTATGCAGTTGAGCCATGCGGCGTTGTCCCTCTGATTCAGATTGAGCAAACCGCCGATGTGCAGCAGCTATGGTTTCATCATCCACATACTGAATCAGTTCATTAGCTGCATCCCACGCTTTTTCCGTAGTTTCACGTACTATGATGTGCATCCGAATTCCAAAGCGGACTGTTCTACCTTGTTCTGCTGCTAATCGGCGTACCTTTGTAATCTTTTGGGCAACTTGATCTGGTGGTTCACCCCAAGTTAAATACACATCAATATGTTTGGCAGCAACTTGGAGCGCAGCATCTGAAGAACCACCAAAATATAAGGTGGGGTAAGGGTTTTGTACGGGAGGAAATTGGAGTTTAGCGCCTTTAACTTTCAGATGACGACCATTAAAGGTTACTTCTTCACCTTGCATGAGCGATCGCCAAATTGTCAAAAACTCATCTGTGAGTTCATAACGCTGATCGTGATTTAAGAAAATCCCATCTTTAGCAAGTTCTTTTGTATCACCACCAGTGACAACATTTAGAATAATTCTTCCGTTAGAAATCTGGTCAAAAGTCGCAGCCATTCTAACAGCTAAAGAAGGCGACATAATTGCTGGGCGGAAGGCTACGAGAAACCGCAAGCGTTCCGTAACTGAAATTAACGAAGTAGCTACAATCCAAGTATCCTGTTTTTGTCCTGTACCAATCAACATCCCGCCATAGCCCAATTTATCAACAGCTTGAGCTATTTGCTGCATATAGGGATAAGTGGCTGGCCGCCTACCAATTGTAGTACCTAAATAACGCTCGTCTCCCTGTGTAGGTAAATACCAAAAAACTTCCATGTTCCTATCTCCTGGCGCTATTTCTGACTGAGAGTTTCTGGTGTGATGGCTGCATATTGTTCGCTAGTCAGCATCGCTTCCTTGATACTAAGTTGAGTTGGCAATACCGCCACCATAGAAGGAAGCTGTAACTTTAATATCTGGTAAAGTGGCAGCTAGATAAACGACGTGACCACCAAAGCAGAAACCAATGGAGCCGATGCCTAACGGCAAGCCGCTTCGCGTCAACGCATCTCCTTGCACATTTGGTAAAGTTCTTAAGTAGGCGATGTCTACGACGGGCTACGCCTACGCAGCCTTAATATCACTCAATATTTCCTCTGCTGTTGTCTGTTCCTTATACCCTCTCCCTTGCTGGATATCTTCAGGGGTGTATCCACCCTCGTAACCGGGAGCGGTGCGTTGAAATAAAGTCGGGGCGTAGGCGTAGCCCGTCGTAGACATCGCCACATATCCCTCTTTGGCAAGTTTCTCAGCAACTTCCCGAATGTGAATATTAACCCCAAAAATTTCTTGGATTACGATCGCGGCTGGGAAGGTTCCCTTTTGTACTGGTTCAGCTAAATAAGCATCAATTTGCAAATCTCCATTAGGGACTTTAACTTGAGCGGTGCGAATCTCTGTGTTTGTCATCTTAAGGATTAGCCTGTAATTGCTTTGAGGACGAAATATTTTATGGTAAGTTTGGTACAATACAACTAAAATAATATCGATTTACCGTAGTTTAAAGAGTAGTATTTCACAAACAATGTGCAAAGGCAAGTCCTTTGATTTAGAGATGTAGATGAATATAAGACCATACCAAGAATCTGATGCTGAATCAGTCAGCGCTCTGTGGGATGAGGTGTTTCCTAATAACCCGTCGCACAGCAGCCCAAAATTGGTAATCAGTCAGAAGCTTGCTGTACAGCCTGAATTGTTTTTCATTACTGAGATTGACTCTGTAATTGTAGGCACTATAATGGCAGGATATGACGGGCATCGCGGTTGGCTATACACAGTTGCGGTCAGTCCTCAGTATCAACGGCAGGGTATTGGTAGCAAGCTAGTGCGTCACGCAGAGAGGGTATTGATAGCGATGGGATGCCTCAAAATCAATCTTCAAGTTCGTGTCTCCAACGCAGAAGTAGTTGAGTTTTATAAGAAACTTGGCTATCTCGTTGAAGAACGCATCAGTATGGGAAAGCTTGTCGCATAGGTAATTGTAGCGTTGCCAAATTTAACCCAAACTAGGAGAAAAATTTATGAAGCTTGATGCAGTTCATCATATTCAGGTAACTTATCCTCTTGAGGTGGAGGATGCAATGCTGTCTTTCTACAGCAAAGTTTTAGGATTGACTGAAATTCCCAGACCTGAGGTAATGAAAAACGATTCAGGAGCGTGGTACAAGTTGGGAGACATTGAACTGCACGTTAGTAGAGAGAAAAATGCCAATAACCAAGCATCTAGACGACATTATTGTTTCCAAGTCGATAACTTGAAAGCCTTTGAGGCACATCTAAAAGGACATGGGGTAGAAATTATTCCCGATCAACGACCACTTCCAGGATGTGTGCGGTTTTTCCTCCGCGATCCTGGTGGAAATCGGATAGAAATCGCAGAGTTTGTCAAGAGTACTTTTGTCCTCAGTTAAACTATTTGAAAAGCTTGGTTTTCATAGAGATGGAATTTTAAGATCGCATCACGAGTTAAAGGGTAAACTATGGGATGATTATATTTACAGGATTTTCTGAATTGAGTGGAGAAATAGCAAATTTTTCAATCAATAATTAACTAAGTTAAATTATCAAATATTGAATGCAAATTATTTAAATAGTCTAGCAGATTCAACTCAACGTTATTGAATACGAGTTTGAAGCGATGTTTAATTAAGCTGACTTAACTGATAATATTTTTCGTAAGTGTCACACTAAAGTTAGAAATGTTTTCTGAAGGGACACACACATCTGTATGGCTACGAATAGTCAGATTAATTTAGAGGAAAATAACTTATGTCTGATTTAATTAACAAACAAATCATCCTTAAAAGTCGTCCAGTTGGCGAACCCAAAGAGAGTGATTTTACTTTAGTAGAAACACCAACTCCCGAACCAGGTGAAGGCGAAATTCTTAGCCGCACCATTTATCTATCTCTCGACCCTTACGTGCGTGGTCGTATTAGTGGAGGTAAGTCTTATGCTGCACCAGTAGAGTTGGGTTCAGTTATTGTTGGTGGGACAGTCAGCCAAGTAATTAAATCAAATCATCCTCAATTTCAAGTTGGGGATTTTGTTCTTAGCAATAACGGTTGGCAAACTTATGCTGTATCTAAGGGTGAGACACTGCGTAAACTTGATCCTACTCAAGCACCTTTATCCTATAGTTTAGGTGTACTGGGTATGCCTGGTCTGACTGCTTATGCTGCTCTGCTTGATATCGGTCAACCCAAAGAAGGTGAAACTGTTGTGGTTTCAGCCGCCTCTGGTGCTGTGGGTGCAGTAGCAGGTCAAATCGCCAAAATTAAAGGTGCGCGAGTCGTGGGAATTGTCGGGAGTGACGATAAGCGGGATTATATAGTTAAAGAATTAGGTTTTGATATTGGCATTAATCGCAAAACTCAAGAACTTGATTCAGCCCTCAAAGAAGCTGCTCCTAATGGCATTGATGTTTACTATGACAATACAGCAGGTGTAATTTTAGAAGCTGTGTTGCAGCAGATCAACCTTGGGGCAAGAATTCCACTAGTAGGTTTGATTTCGGAGTATAACGCTACATCTACTCCACCAGGGCCTAATTTAAGACCACTACTAATCAAACGAGCTTTAATCAAAGGTTTCTTAGTTAGTGATTATCAACATCAGTTTAATGATTTTTTGCGTGATGTTTCTGGATGGTTGCAGTCTGGTAAACTCAAGTATAAAGAAGATGTAGCTGATGTTTTAGAAAACGCTCCTGGTGCATTCATCGGTTTACTTCGAGGTGATAATTTTGGCAAGCTGATTGTTAAGGTCAATGACGACCCAACAGCAGCTTAATCGGCTATTAAGCTAGGTGTGTCCTACGTTGACGCAAATCAGATCATGTCCGCTTGATTGCTTATTAAACCCGAAGAACCCCACCCCGCCAAAGCATCGGGGAGGGGTTGAGAGTGGGGTGTAATGACTGTGGTTAGCATAACTCATTATGCGGACATGATATCAATAGCACATTACTGGACAAGAGGGAGCAAATTGTTGAAAGTCAGCGTCAAGAGTAGATAATTCAACTAAAGTTTTAGGTGTAACTAGATGCCCAATGGTTTTAGGAGTAAGCTGCCACTACTGCTGACATTCTGCTTATTTACTAGCTTTTTGCCTGCCTCTGGTTCAGTTTTATGTCCAGCCGTTGCCTCTGACGAATACTATAAAGTAGCCAGAAATAATGGCAGAGATGGACGCACAGGAAGTGATGGACGTGAGGGTAGAGATGGTGGCAGTGCTGAAAACCAAAATATTTTTGTCAATACTTCACCCGTTAATCTTGACTTGTCCGGTAAAGATGGTGAAGACGGGGAAGATGGAGAACATGGTGATCAACCTGACTGTGGTTCCCAACCTGATAACGTCAGCCACAACATAAATGCACCAGATGGTGGTAATGGCGGTAACGGTGGGAAAGGAGGAGATGGAGGAAATGGTGGTTTCCTCACAGTGTATTACAGCAATTTGGCAGACTTACGGAACGTTTCCATTCGGGCAACTGGTGGAGAAGGCGGGCGCGGCGGTAGAGGTGGCAACGGTACTGAGGGTTGCAACTGTCAAAGACGGAGATGGAAAGTGAAAACCTGCAAGGGAACTCCTGGTAGCCCTGATTACAAGTGTACAGACAAGGTTTATAGATGTAGCGACGGTAACGATGGGCGAGATGGCAGTGATGGTAGCAATGGTAGCCAAGGGCACTTAGGAACTTTGAGTATTGTGAATCCCCAGTGAGTTAATCTGGAAATGCACATGGGAAAACAGCGTCCGCTTGC
>NZ_CAXTNP010000066.1:0-31258 GCF_964245575.1 uncultured Nostoc sp.
AGTTCATCCACCTTGGAACTGGATTCATCCACCTTGGAACTGGATTCATCCACCTTGGAACTGGATTCATCCACCTCAGAACTCCGTTCATCCACCTTGGAACCTCGTTTATCAAAAAAGCTTCATGTTCAAAACCTCGCCTGCAAGTGGTGTGGCTTAGTTTACAGCTATTTTCAGGTAAATAGACCACGCGGTAGGGGTTTAGCATTGCTAAACCCTTACAAAAGATGTGGTTTAAATACATGAAAACTGCTGTAATTGCGTTAGCGTAGCGGGGCGTAGCCCATTGTGTTAGCGCAGCGTAAAGCCTTCTCTTCTCCTATCAAAGACGCTGCGCGAACCAGACCCTGCGCGTAGCTTGCTTCCACGTTCGCGGAGCGTGCCGTAGGCAAGTGGTGCGGCATGGACAACTCTTAGAGACGCTACGCGTAGCTTGCTTAAGAGCAGGGGTACGCTTAGAGCGAGGTAAGAGCGTCATTGCGAGCGAATTGGCTTTATCTCCATCATTCACTTACAAAAGATAATCTCAGTAGGCGTTATCTTAAAAAGTAGTGCGCGGGCATAATTACATATCCAGCCCAGTTTGCCGAATTCAGCACAAACTCACGACAAGTAGTAGCTTGCAAGGTTCCTTTTGATGAATAGCACAAAGTTTCTTTTTTTACATAAACAAATTACTGACTGGCAAAGGTGGTTGTCCAAATGCCTATTATTGCTTGTAAGTCTTTTCATTATAAGTATGCAACCTGCATCTGCTGGTCTTAATAATGATTTATATGATGGCAACATTTTTGTCGTTTATGCTGGCAATGGTTCATTGGTTCCTCCCAGACAGACACTGGCACAGACTTTAGCGGAACATAAACCCATTTTTTTGGCCTTTTATTTGGATGACAGCAGCGATTCCAAAAGATATGCCATTTCCATTTCACGGGTACAGGAATTCTATGGTCGGGTAGCAGAAATTATGCCGATTAGTGTAGATAGTATCCCACTGAAACAGACCTACGACCTTACAGAACCAGGATATTACTATTCTGGGGTTGTTCCTCAAGTCGTGGTGTTTAATAAATCAGGTGAAGTCGTTTTAAATAAAAAAGGTCAAGTACCTTTTGAAGAGATAGACGATGAATTTCGTAAAATCTTTGATTTAGTACCACGTACTGAAACAGCACAGCTAAAACGGCGAGCCTTTAATGAGTTTAGTAGTGAGTTAGCTAAGTAACTTCTCGGGTAGGCCAAATTGGTCTGCCCTAATTTTTAGTGATATCTGTTACTACATTGCCGTCGATGTCAAAGCATAATATTGAAATATCTGTGTTAACAGATTAGAAAGTTAATTCATAGTCTATAGTCCATAACAAATGACTAATGACTAATAACTAATGACTAATAACTAATGACTAACTAGAGTGTATTCTAATGTCAAAGGTTTACACAACCCAGGAGCTAATTCAAATTTTGGCAGCCGAACGCCAAGCCTGCCTCAAGGGAAAACGCCTAAAATTAGAAATACCAGTCTCTGGCAATCCTGTAATTGACCAGTTTCTTATGACTGATGGGCTGCAACAGTTCACTGCCTATCAAGATTTCAAAGCTGCAATTCATGAATATCAGAGGCAAAACCAAGTTTCAGGTATTATTTGGCGGCAGGTAACAGTCAAAGGTAAAAACTTGAACTATCCCGAAGTAGACAGCGAGTTAATAGCCCTCACAAGTGACTTAGAGATATTAAAAACTGCTAAAAATTCTATCGTAGAATTTTGGTATGAAGCCTCTATGGGGATGGATTTATACTTGAGTTTCAATAATAATAAACAGTACCAAAAAATTGTTACATCTGATGTAGTGAGAATTGTTCAAATAACAGAATGGGCAAGTTTGTGCAAGTGGGAAAATTCTAGCTTTTTGGAAATGATTTTGCAGCTAGGATGGGGTAAACCAGAAGAAGCTTGTTATAAACGAGGAAGACCGCAATCGGGTAGTGAATATATTCATGCAGTTAATCCTGGTAATCACCCCATTGGTTGAGCAAAGAGGCAGGGGGCAGGGGAGAATGATACTGGGATTTGCTTTTTTTCTTCTTCTTTAAACAAGCCCTCTTGCCTGCTTCAAGGTTGATTCTGCCCAATGAGATTGACGATCGCTGTTGCTAAATCTGCTGGCTCGACGGGTTTAGGTAGGTGGTTTTGAAATCCTGCTGCCATTGCTTGGTTGTAGTTAATTTCTCCAGCATAAGCTGTCAATGCGATCGCGGGAATTTGCCCGCCTTGTTCTGGCGGTAATTTTCTTACCTCCCGCAGCAGCATATAGCCATCCATTACAGGCATTCCAATATCGCTTAACAGGATATCTGGCTTTGATTGCACTAATATTTCCAGCGCTTCACTTGCTGATTCAGCTACTGTTACAGTTGCGCCATATTGTTCTAGCGCAAAGCTAAAAAACTCTCGCACATCAGCTTGATCGTCCACAAGCAAGATTTGGACTCCAGCAAGTAATGTCTCGTCACTACTGAGTTCTGCTTGAGAAGCCTCACCAGTTTCAACTCGCAACTCCGAATTTTTGAGCAAAGGTAGTCTGACTGTAAAGGTAGCCCCTTGTCCTTCTCCCAGACTCTCTGCCTGAACTGTACCACCGTGAAGTTCTACTAGATGACGCACAATTGCCAGTCCTAATCCCAGTCCCCCAAATATCCTGGTTGTTTTGGCATCTGCTTGTCGGAAGTAATCAAAGACGTAGGGCAAAAATTCCAGGATGATTCCCTTACCTGTATCAATCACCTGAATTTGGGCATCTAACCCAACTTGCTCTAAACGCACTTCTACTCGTCCTTCTGTGGGTGTGAATTTAACGGCATTGGAGAGGAGATTCCACATCACTTGTTGCAAGCGATCGCCATCGCCCAAAACTTTGCCGATATCATGACTTAGCACCGTTTTTATTTCAATTGATTTGGCTTCGGCTGCTAAACGCACTGTTTCTAGTGCAGATGCGATCGCTACTTTCAAATCCACTGCATAGAGATTTAACCTGACTTTACCTTGTAAAATCCGCGAAACATCAAGTAAATCGCCAATAAGTTGGGTTTGTAACTTGGCATTACGCTCTATTGTTTCCAATGCCCGGATTCTCGTGGCTTCGTCAAACTTGCGGGTTCTGAGTAACTTCGCCCACCCTAAAATCGGATTTAGGGGAGTTCTGAGTTCATGGGAAAGGACAGCAAGGAATTCATCCTTAATCCGGTTGGCTGTCTCAGCTTGTGCCCTAGCAGTCTTTTCGGCTTCGTAAAGTTGAGCGCGGGCGATCGCTTGGGCACACTGCTGTCCTAGTGTCAACATAAATCCCCGGTCTTCTTCATTAAAGATTTGTCCAGTAGTAAAGCTTAATCCCAAAGCCCCAATTACTTTACCTTCTGCTACCAAGGGAATAGAAGCCCAGGCATTATTCGCTATAACAGTCACAACATCTGCTAAGTCGGGATATCTAGCAATCATGGCTGCTAAATTTTCTAAAAAAATCGGCTGCCCAGTTCTGACTGTTTCTGCTATTTGGTTAGATGCTGTGATCGGAAAAGTTGCCCAAGTATTTATAAGTGTTTGCGGATAGCCAATTGCTTGCACAACTTTTAGGGTAGTACCTCCCTCAGTAAGTAAGACAACGGAACCACCAGTAGCTTCCAAGGCGGCAATGCCTTGGTTCACCACTACATCGGCTACCTGTTGGGGAGTTAAGGCTTCCGAGAAGGCAGCAGTTATTCTTTGTAAAAGTATGGTGCGATTGACAGACCTTTCAGTTTCCTGGTATAGTCTTGCGTTGTCAATGGCTGTGGCCGCCCGACGAGCAATATCTTCTGCTAAAGCCAAGTCTGTTTGTTGGTAGTGCCGATCTGATTCGGCTGTAAAAAAAGAGATTGCTCCAAATAATTGCCCACGGGAACGAACTGGAATCACCATTAGAGAACGAATACCCAGGCTTCGCAGCAATTGCAGATGTTCCTGATTTTGAGCCATCTGTACAAGATGAGAGTCGGAAAATTCCGGATAAAAGACAGATATTCCTAGCCCTAGCTGCCACACAAGCTGTTTTGCTTCGGTTTTGGGTGGATAACGCCGTTGGATTTCGTCTAAAGTATTTTGTTTTGTGGGATCGGCAATTGCGATCGCAATTTGTTTACTTGACCAATCTTCCTGGAAAACATCTACAATACACCAGTCAGCTAGGGTAGGAACTGCTAGATTAGCCACACTTTTCAAGGTGATTTCATAATCCAATGAGGCAGCTAGTAAGGTGCTGGCTTCGACTAAAAAGTTTTGTGTGGCTTCAACTTGTTTGCGTTCGCTAATATCTTCAATAATCCCTAATGCATACTTTGGTTGTCCGTTAGCATCCCAAACTGCTGATGAAGTTAGATTTACCCAAACTATAGAACCATCTTTGCGGATGTAGCGCTTCTCTAAGGAATAACCACTAATTTCTTTTGCCAAAACTCGCCGAGCATTTTCCCAATCAACTTCTAAATCGTCAGGGTGGCTAATTTCCTGAAAGTTCATTTGAATTAACTCTTCATGGCTATACCCAGTAATTTCGCACAGAGCAGGATTAACCTGAATAAATCGTCCATCTAATCCTATTAGAGTAATGCCTACAGCTGCCTGGTTGAACATTGCCCGGAACCTTTCTTCGCTTTCCCGCAACGCAACTTCTGTTTGCTTTGCTGCTGTCACTTCTGCCAAAATAATTCCAATTCCTACCGTTTCGCCGATTGTGTTGTTTACCGGGTAATAGTTGCCCAGCCAGCAGCCGTACCTTCTAGGTTGTCCCCTTGTCTCACCGCTGATTTCCACATTCAGCAGGGATTCTCCAGTATCCAACACGTGCTGTAACAGTAGCTCCAACTCAGCCGCCATCTTTGGCAACACTTCCCCAAATTTGCGTCCTAGATGTTCTTCTACGGTCAAACCGTTAATGTCAGCGAAAACTTGATTAATTCGGATATATCGCAGTTCCTGATCCAAAAAGCATACTGCAACCGGAGCAGCTTCTAAGAGTCCATCTAAAAGAGATAGAGATTCGGCGTAATGGATTAAAGTCTGGTGGATATCTCGATAAAGTCCGGCATTTTCCATTGCTAAGGCAGCACGATGAGTAATATCTGTTGCTAAAGTTAGGTCAGAGCGATCGTAGCGACGGTCTGATTGGGTCGTTACAAAGGTGATGCTACCAAGTACTCGCCCTTGTGCGATTAACGGCACAATCATCACAGACTTCATTCCCAATTGCCGAACAAGTTCTAAGTGTTCCTGATTCTGAGTACTTACCACTAATACCGAGTCAGATACCTCTGAGATTAATTCGCTTTGCCCGGTTTGCAGTACTCTAGTAATTGCACTTGCACTTTTGTAATCTATTGCATACTGCCGAAGTTTACGCGCCAACTCCGCTTTAGAAGGGTCTGCATGGGCAATGGGTAGGCGGCGAATGGAACCATCTTCATTTAAAATATCAATGCTACACCAATCAGCAAGCTGGGGAACTGAGATTTTGGCGATCTGTTGTAAGGTTTCTTCATAATCTAGCGAAGTAGAGAGTAAACTACTAATTTGGGCGATATAGCGGAGTCTTTCTTCAGCCTGCTTGCGCTCTGTAATATCGAGTACAAAAAAAGCTCCTCGATCTACAGTCCCTTCAAAGTGGCTACCACCTATCAAAATCGGGAAGCGTGAACCGTCTTTACGGATATATTCTTTTTCATAGGGTGTGCAAAAGGAACTGTCTTGAAATTGAGTCAGTGCTTCCTTATCAAGTGACACGTACTCTGTAGGAGTTAGCTCTTGCCAACGAAGTGTTCCGGCAAGTAATTCTTCACGGGTATAACCCACCATATTCAGCAAGGCATCGTTAGCTTCTGTAATCTTGCCGTCTCTACTCCAGAAGCCAATACCTATCATGTTTGACTCAACCACGCTGCGAAACTTCGCTTCGCTTTCTTGCAGTGCTTGCTCAGTTTGTTTCAGTTGAGTAATATCAATTGAACTAATGCCTACTCCTAATAACTGCCCATCCGACAGACACACCGGATAATAGCTGACAAGACTGCAACGATATACTCCAGGAGGATAGGTTTCACCGCTCATTTCCTGGTTGAGTAAGGGTTGCCTGGTTTGCATCACTTGCTCAAAAACAGGCTCAATTTGCGCCGCCCATTCCGGTAGTACTTCCCTAAAGGTGCGACCAATATGTTGACTTTGCGGTACACCATTGGTAACTGCCAAGGCTTCATTAGCATGAATGTAGCGAAGTTCAGTATCGAGAAAAGCCAGCCCCACTGGTGAACTAGTAAGCCAAGCATTGAGTAACGCCAGAGATTCGTCTTTTTGCTGAATAGCTTGCTGAAGTTCCTGGTGCAACCTAGCTTTTTCTAGTTCTGCCTGCTTGCGCTCAGTAATATTTACAGCTACACAAGTAATACCCTGAATGCTATTGTCTATATCTCTTAGCGGTTCAACCAGCAAATCGTAGTAATGGTTTTCTCCACCAATTGTCAGATAAACCTCTTCACGGGTTGAAACACCAGTCTCTAGTACCTTCTGCTTAATTGCCGTCAATTGCTCTGCTACTAAGGCTGGAAATAATTCATAGTCAGACTTACCCAGCATTTCCTCAGCAGTGTCTAGACCTTGAGGATTATGTATCCACTGATATCGCAAATTGCGATCGTGCTGAAAGACTAAGATATCTGAACTACTCAACGCTAATCGAAATCGCTCCTCATTAACTTTCAGCTTTTGGAGATTTTCATCAGCCCGGCTTTTAGCAGTCCTTAATACCTCACATAAGATACTAAAGAGCAATCCTTGTAATGCAAACAACCCAATTCGCAGAAAATTAGATAAGTCAAAACTCAGATCATAAGCTGGGGGGAGAAAGAAGTAATCACTCAGTAACGCAGACAAGCAAGTTGCTAACAGCCCTGATTTCAAACCACCATACCAAGCACTCACCATTACAGCGCTAAAAAACAGCAAGAAAGGGGTTCCACTCATGCTTAACCAGGGGTCTAGCATCAACATCAGCACTAATGCAAGTGCGACAATTAATACAACAATGCCATAACGCAGTAACTGGGAATCACGAATATGGGGCATGAAAATGTTTTGGAATAACCAATACTTATTGCAGAGGCTGTATACACCCTAAGCTAGTTTGTAAATTTTAGTAATTTATCCACAGATAGATATTTATTTATTTAGAAAACTTCTTTTGTAAGAGGTTAATTATCCGGTAATATAGTACTTCAAGCCATAATTTATCATCTATCTTCTATATCCATAACATCGGTTTGCTACTCAGAAATACTCAATTTCAAGAAATGCAGTGACCCAAGTTTACAACAAATAGCAAAATAAAGATGATTTTGAATATCCGATATGTCTTCTGGTTTCATGTCAAACACCAAATCTGACTTTGAGACGTAGGTGAATTAAAATTAATCGTAATCAACCAGAGACTCTTATTTGACTGTCGATTTCTGTTTGTGTTTACGTAAAAATATTTTGCTTGTACCCCAGACACCTAGAGCTACTATTCCTAATGTGAAGGAGGGTTCAGGAATAGAGTCAACTCGGCGAAACTCAATCGGCGTAGCGAAAAGCAAATTATCATTAGCCCCAAAAATCTTGTCTAAAGAGTCGATGCCATTTTGGGAGACAGTTACACTAGAAATCACCTTACCACCAGAACTTGTTGGACAGCCATTGGGAGAGTTATTCCCAATGTAGTCAGTGGGTTCCCACAAAAGTTCTAAATTGCAGCTTGTTGGCAAAACTTTGCTAGAGTCAATAGTCTGTTCTAACTCTGGTCGATTACATAATCCAGTCACAGAATAGTTTGGATCAAAAGCACGAATACTAAGATTCACTGCTGAATTGTCTTGGCTAAAAGAATAAAGACGGAAGCGATTAATACTTTTTTGCTCAAGATAAATATTCTCGATTCCAGTTACAGGGTTGGCATTGGTCAATTCCACATTACAACTTGACAGAGTAATCAGTGGAACAGAAGGATTATTTGCCACTTGTTGGGAATTATCGAACAAACCAGTAAACCATTGTGTTACTTGCTTGACCTGTGTCTCAATTGGTGGCACAGTAACAGCAGTAGCGCGAGTTGCGTAGGCAAATGTCAAGGCTGAAAATAACGCTGTGAGAGTATATACTTTGACAAAATTCATAAATTAATACAATATCTTAATTCTCAAAGCATTTTATCTTACTTTTGCTTACGAACTGACAAAAAATATAAAATATTAAGTAGGTAAAAAACTACATCTTTCGTAGGGGTTTAGCATTGCGCTTTACCCCTACAGCATGGTCTATTTACGATCCAAGGATAATTACGAAAAGCCTAAAACATCCTATTTTATTTAATCCACATCTCGATGAATTTGTACAGTGTGTAATACTATTTAACTTTAATAATGATACAAATACGCCAGTAGGGCTTGTCTTTGCCATGCCCCTACGATAAATCTATATATATATCAGGATTTTCGTGAATTGGTGTAAGTCCTATTACTTTTGCTGCGACGCAATGCCCAGATAATTAGTTTGGCATCAATAGAACCATTTTCAATTAATCCCCAAACCTACTGTGAGCTAATAAAATTCGCTGTAATTGATATTCTTCAGCACTGCTACCAATTTTTCAATATGTGCTGCTTCATGAGTTGCCATTAAAGATATTCTGATCCGACTTGTGGGCACTGTGGGGGGACGAATTGCTGGGGCAAAAATGCCAGCATCTCTTAACTGTTTTCCAGCTTTAAGGGCATCTGTCGCACTGGACAATTGAAAACATAGTATAGGTGATTCCGAAGGCAATAATTTTAAATTAGGTAACTGTTGTTGCAGCAAATTTTTCAAGTAATGTACATTTTGCCACAATTGGGCACGGCGTTGCGGTTCTTTTTGCACTATCTTGATTGCTGCTAAGGCCGCAGCTGTATCAGCAGGTGAAAGTCCAGTTGTGTAAATCCAAGTGGGTGCGCGGTTTTGCAAAAAGTCAATTAGGGCGCTACTTCCTGCTACATACCCGCCTAAACTACCTAAAGCTTTACTCAAAGTGCCAACTTGAATTAACTGCTTTCCCGTACATCCAAAATGTTCGACACACCCAGCGCCAGTTTTTCCTAGTACCCCAGTGGCATGAGCTTCATCAACTAGCAGCATACAGTTAAATTCATCAGCGAGTTCCAACAATGCTGGCAACGGACATAGATCGCCATCCATGCTGAAGACAGTATCAGTAAGAATCAAACAGCGTCGGTAGTTTTGTCGCTGTTGACTCAACTGAGTTTTTAATACTGCGATATCACAGTGCGGGTATTCCACAAATACTGCACCACTGAGAATCGCTCCATTTTTCAGACTGGAATGATTGTACTGGTCAGATAAAATTAAATCACGTTTGCCAACCAGGGCGGTAATTGTACCCAAATTGGCTAGATACCCGGAACTAAATACCAAGGCATCTTCTGTTTGTTTGGTAGATGCGATCGCCTCCTCCAACTCTCTGTGTAATTCCCGGTGTCCACTGAGTAATCTAGAACCAGTGCTACCAGTGCCAAATTCTGCGATCGCAGCAGTTGCAGCTGCCATCAACCGCTTATCCCCAGCCAATCCCAAATAGTCATTGCTGGCAAAATTAATTACCTCTTGCCCAGTTAAAACCACCGTTGCACCCGGACGACCGTGGATTGTTTGTACTGAACGATACCAGTCAGCCCGATGAATTGTTGCTAAGGACTGTTCTAGCCAAGCATAAGGGTCAGTCATTGGGGATAGAGGGATAATAATTCAAAATTCAAAATTCAAAATTCAAAATTAATGCACAAGATTAAACTTGTTCGCTGCTGAGATGAGCGATCGCTTGTTTAATCCAATCTTCAACATAGGCATCTTTGGGTAGTCCGATGTCTTCGCTGACCACATGCAGGGCGTGACTGACTTCATGGGCTGTGTATCCCAAAGCGAAGAGGGTCATTTGCACCTCTTCGAGAATTCCCGGTGCTGGCCCACCTGTGGCGACGAAGAACCCGGCTGATTTGCGCCACTCGACTAATTTGCTTTTCAGTTCCAAACAGATGCGTTCGGCGATTTTTTTACCAACACCGGGAGCCTGAATTAATATTTGTGTATTGCCAGCGATAATTGCTTGGACTAAATCTGGTAGTTCCAGAGTGTCTAAGAGTGCGATCGCTAAGGCTGCACCAATACCGGTGACAGTCAGTAAGTGGCGAAATAAATCGCGTTCCGATGGCGAAGCAAAGCCATAAAGTAACGGCACTTCTTCACGAATTTGGAAATGGGTAAAAATTTGCGTTACTCCTCCCGACTCTGGTAACTGATTTGCTAACCGTTGGGGAACTTGCAAATCATACCCTAAGCCATTCACTTCCAGAGTCAGGATCACGCGATTAGCGCCAATTGTTTGGATACCAGCGACTATACCTTTTAAATAACTAATCATTACAAGAGACCAAAATAATTTAAGCCTTCGATAATTCCACCTGCACAAAAACATGAAGCCAGGTAGTGATAGTCTGCGGGATACTCATTGTGCCATTGGAGTAACTCTTTGCGGGCATTCCCCACAATGATTCCCCGTTCGTTGCCTACAGCAAATAAAGCAATATCATTACCTGAATCACCACAGACAACTGTTTGTTCTGCTGCAAATTTCCACTTCTGGCGTAAAAACTGCATTGCCTGACCTTTATCGCTGCTATGGGGTACAATGTCAAGGTCAATACCGCTACTGTAGATTAACTTTACATTTAATTTATTTTTCTGCAACTCCGCTTCAAGTTGTGGTAGAACATTCGCAGATGCATCTTGTTCTAAAAAAAAACTCACTTTAAAGGGACGCTGTTCTGAATCTGGTTGCCGAACTAACTCCCGGTATTTTTTAGTAATCGATAATACAGTTTCCCTTTCCCATCCCGGAGAGAGGATTTCTGACCAACCTGAGTCTGGAGTATCAGTCCCATTGAGATAAATCTCTGTACCCACAGAAAGGACAAGGGCATCGGGTTGCAAAAGATTTTTTTGATCTTGGAGTTCTTTATAAAGTACAGGCGATCGCCCAGTAGAATAAACAATTTTCGTACCGTACTCTTGGCGATGTTGACTCAGCAGTTGATTTAGTTGTGCTAAAGCGCTGTCATCTCCCACTGTGCGATACACGAGGGTGTCATCCAAGTCAGTTACAAAAAGAAATTTAGCCATAACTACCTCTTATGCTTCGCTTTACCATCAAAAAGTTTATGTCCTTTTTGCACTTATCTAAAGAAAACATAGATGTAGTCTTGTTTAACAAAAAAGTCGGGAGATATACACAGGAGTATTCCTCCTGCAAAAACTGCCTTCACTGTTAATATTTCAGGTAATAAATAGATTTATATCAATACGGTTTGGATAAGACTCGATCCCCCCAACCCACGCCAGTTGCTTCAAGTCGGCAGAGCCGCAAGGGCGCACTGGCTCCCCTTAAAAAGGCTTGCTCAAAATGGCTCTATTTCCCCCAATTTATCGGGAGACTAAGGGGGATCTTTAAGGCCTATGCACCTTAACCGAACCGTATTGAGATTTATATAGCGGTTCCCCTTCAGATGCGGTACAACATTACATCACGAGGTGTAGGGGCACGGCAGTGCCGTGCCCCTACGGGTGTACCATAACGTAAACGAGAACCGCTATAAGTTCATTACAATGATTGCTGCAAATACTTAAACCTTTCTTATATATGGAAGAGTATTTGTTGCAAAGTATTAAGTATTTGCAACAACTAATTATACATTTGCTGCAAATGCTTAAACGTTTCTTATACATGGAAGAGCATTTGTTGCAAAGTATTAAGCATTTGCAACAACTAATTATACATTTGCTGCAAATGCTTAAGCGTTTCTTATATATGGAAGAGTATTTGTTGCAAACGCTCAAATTTTGACAACTAATGTTTAAATTTGAGCAATGTCTACAGAGACGTAGCACTGCTACGACTCTTAGAACCTATTTCTGTGGAGATGGTTTTTTGCAGTTAATATTTTTTCAATCGCGGAAAATAATCTTGCGTGATTTTAAAACTCTTTTAAAGACGCGAAATTGTATTTCATGCTATTCATCTAAGGTCTTATTGCTCAAATGAAGAATAAATCCTCTCAAAGCTAGGTGAGCAAATTCTTTGGCTGCGTTATTCTCAGTATTGGCAGTAAATGTGCTATACCCACACTGCTGTGTTAGTGAAATCATTGCATTAATGCTTGAATTTAGAAGCAGTAGAAAACGAAGGCAATCGACCTGGTAAACCATCAACCTTCGCTTGTCCTGACTGCGGCGGTACCCTCTGGGAACTCGAAGAGGGAAATTTGTTGCGCTTCCGGTGCCGCACGGGTCATGCTTATTCAGCAGAAAGTTTGCTAGCCACGCAGTCTGATGCCATAGAGGATGCGCTATGGATCGCTTCGAGGGTATTGGAAGAGAAAGCTTCTTTATCACATTGCCTGGCTTCTAGGATGGAGGCTCGCAACCTATCATTGGCAGCACAAAGATTGAAAGAGGAGGCGCACTCTGCTCTTGAGCGCTCCGCCATTATTCGAGAAGTGCTATTAAAAAACTATGCAAACACAGGTGTTGATTGAAGGTGTGTATGTATCTGCGTGGATTGTATTAGCTTGGATATCTGAAACGCGATGGCTAGGGCAAGCCGCTAAAAAGCATCTACGCCTACTATAATATCATGTCCGCTTGATTACTTATTAAACCCGAAGAACCGCACCAGCAGGCTCTCGCTTCTACTCATCGCTTAACGTTTCAATCAACAACTCTACCTGTTGCTGTCGCTGCTGCAAAAAACTTTCGCACTGACGCAAATACTCAACAGCACTCGCGAATTGGTCAAACACAGCTTCCAACTCCAACTCACCCGCCTCGATGCGAGCGATAATTTCCTCTATTTCAATAACCTTCGCCTCATAATTCCAACCTTCTTCAGAACTAGAAGCACTCTTACGTTTAACCATTCAACTCTTGGCGTCCTTGGCGTCTTGGCGGTTCGTTCACTTCCATAACCTTCACTTTAACCCCACCCTGCCCCAACTGAATCACTAACTCTTGCCCCACAGCTAACTCCGCCGCAGAACGAGCGATCGCTCCATCTTCCCGTCTCACCACCGCATAACCACGCTGTAACACCGCTTTCGGGTCAAGACTAGCCAACTTCTGCCGCAACAACTCTAGATGCTGCGTTGCTTGCTGCGATCGCCCCGTCGTAATTTGCACCAAATGCTGACGCTTCCAACCTAACTTGTCCACCTCCTGCTGCACTTGTCGATCTAACCGCAAACGTCGCAAACGATTCCGCAATACTTGCAGTTTATTAAGAGAATTTTCCCCAAAGTCATGCACCGCCTCATGTAAAGCCACAACTCGCTGCCGATGCTCAGTATACAACTCTGAAAGTGCTGGCACAACTCTTTCCGCCGCCGCAGTAGGTGTATGCACACAAGCATCTGCAACTAAATCTGCTAAAGATTCATCTCGTTGATGGCCGATACCAGTAATTACAGGAATAGAACAACTAGCAAGCGATCGCACCACTCGTTCATCATTAAAACAAGCCAACTCCTCCACCGCGCCACCACCCCGCGATAAAATTAGCACTTCGGCGCGACCATCTCTTTCCACCCGCTCAATTGCTTTGACGATAGATTCTGGCGCTTGCTCGCCTTGTACTGTAGCTGGGGAAAATAAAACCTGTAAACCTGGATACCTTTGTCTGAGAGTTTTTTGAATATCACCCCAAGCAGCAGCCGTTGGTGAAGTGACGACAGCGATCGTTTGGGGGTGGGTGGGGAGCGATCGCTTTCTTTGCGCGTCGAACAACCCCTCAGCCAGCAAGCGATTTTTGAGTTGTTGATAGCGCAGAGCCTGTAAACCGACACCAGCAGGTAAAGTCTGCCAAACTGATAACTGATACTCTCCCCGTTGCGGATACAGGCGAATACTGCCCAAAATGATTATCTGCTCACCGGGAACGGGTATCTGAGCGAGTTTTGGCAATTGGCTATTCCATACCACACACTTAATTCCGGCGGTGCGATCGGTATCTTGCAGTGTGAAAAATAAACCACTGCGATGGTGGTTAGCACTGGAAACTTCGCCAGTTACCCAAACTTGCCGTAATTGTTCATCTTGCTCTAACAGCAAGCGGATATAGTCAGTTAAACCAGATACTGAAAGCGCTGTATCGAGAATCAAAGAGTCGGAAAGGTCGAAAGTCATCAAAGATGCCTGAAAGCATTTGTGCTGGAGAGATTCTAGCATTTTAATGAAAACAGGTTAACCCAGTAAACGCTTCAATCTTTTGTAGACATCATCATCATTGCGCTTACCGACTAAAATCACTTCTATTAAATCTTGATCAGGAAAATACCTGTAAACAATTCGATATTCACCACTATCAACTCGATATAAACCCTGATAACCAGATAGCTGCTCACTATCAGCGGGTAAAGGCTCAATATTCAAAGCCAAAACCTTTTTTGCAATCTGTGCTGCTATTTTAGGCTGCAAACCGTTCAGAAAATCAAGAACAGTTGCTAGACCATCAAGCTTCGCCACTAGCTAAATGCTCTAATGCAGATGTAAAAGCCTCTGTACCAATCATTTTGGACTGACTCAGAGCAACTTCAGCTGCTTGACCGAAAACCATATCCTCTAATTCTTCCAGCCGATTAATTAATTTTTGGTAGCTCTCTGCTGAAATAATCACGTGGCTAGGCCGTGATTGCTTAGTTAGTAGAACTGGCTCAGTAGCAGCCTTATCAAAAACCTCACCGTGTTTGTTACGAGCATCTGTGAGAGTATAGGTCTGCATAGCAATTTTGACTATTTTAGACATTTTGACTATATTTTAACAAATAAATCTTCTCACCTCAATTTTGACTTAAGAGTAATTGCTGCTCGTTTATGTAAATAGAATAGTTATGTAGAGAGGAATTCAGCAATGAACATAAATTATATTTTTTTACGAGCAGTTTATGACTGCTAGTCCTGTTGTCGATGCCCTCAACAAGTTTGATATATAGCTGTTAGATGAGCAAAGCATTTTAATTTTGGTTAAGTAGAAATGTTTTCATCATTTAATTTTTATATCCTGTATTACAGTATGGATGCGTTATCTGTCCGTTATCTACACTCGCCAATCCGCCATCTTCTCTACGCTGGATATGATCAATCGAAATTGAGTTTCTATGGATAAGACCCTTACAAATTTTACATTTTTGTGCATTTTGTAACGCATCTTTTATATAAATTTCACTTTTTTTATTTGTATTGAAGTCTTGTGCAGATGAATTATTTTCTTGATTTATTGTACGAATAGTCAAATACTGAAAATCATTACTAGATATAATCTCATTTATAACATTATCATTTGTTGTTTCTGTTTGTAAATTAGTTACAATTTTTTGAAATAGTTTTGATACATCTTTATAGCTTTTTTGAACAGACCTGTATTTAAAATAAATTTGCTGAATCAAGTAATCATATTTTATGAGGCATTCTTCAAACTGTTCTCGTACTTTAATGAAGTCATTGATTTTTTTTCTTTTATCAAGTTCCATTACAAAATCAACTACAGCGAGTAAAGACACTGTTCTATGTCGTCCATCTTTTGAGTAAAAGTATATAACTGGATGTAACCCCAAAGATGATGAATGATTACTATTTAATCTATACACAATCTTTCTGGTATTCTTTAAAATTTGTATTGTTGCTTCACCAGTTAAGTCATCATTAATTCCCTTATTATTAAAATCTAGATTGTTAACCACATTCAAAAAGTCTAAAATTAGTGGTAATGTTTGTGATGAATAGAGTTTTCCTGCAACTGGGATGTCCAGAGTTTTTATCGGAGTCTTTAACTTAGGCGCAAAAAGTATCTCATTAATCTCTTTAGCTATTTCTTGTATTTGATATTGCGTTTCATCTGAAAAAGATGACCAATATTTATGCCCTTTACCACTCCTGATAATTGCACGTGCCGCAATACTGTTAGGCTTTTTCCTAGATTCAAGGAGTTTTAACTCAGTTTTATCAATTGGTGCAGCTTGTTGATTAATCTTGAAGAATGAACTTTCTGCTTTAGTTGCATCACCTTCAACCCATTGAAGCTGAATTGCCACAGCTGCTAAATTTTTAGCATATTTGACAACTTCGGGTTTAACTTTATCAGGGTGTGTGGAAGCCAACCTAAAATCATCATAGGAGCCGACTGTTTTATTTACTAATTTTCGTGTTTCTTGAGCAATTTCTAATTGTTCATCAGAAATTACCCCATCATAAAAAAGTTTTGAAATTTTTCCATCACCATAATCATCATTTACCCAAGCAGATAAAGCACTCAATCTATGGCTACCATCAATTACAAACAAATAGCCACCTGTACTTCGCCATAAAATAATTGCTGGTATTAAATCGCCCTCAATAAAACTCTTGATAAATTCACAAATTCTATTTTTGTCCCATTCGTTAGTTTCTCTTTGAAAATCAGGTTTTCTGATATTTGAAAAGAAGAATGAGTCTATTTTAAGGTCTTCAATAGAAATTGTTTCTTTTTTCTTACCTAGATTAATATTTTCTTCTACATCAAAATCTTCTCGTGGAATCAGAGCATCTAGATTAACCTTAGCCATGATGTTTTACCCTGTATTGGTACTGTATAGTCTTTAACTAGTGAGTAGAATTCAAGCTCATCAGAGCAGCAAGTAAGACTGAGCATTATAGCCGAAGCATAAATTAGCACCTTAGTGTAATTGAGCGTAAAACTATTATTTTAACTATTTGTCGAGTGAAAAGCCGTATTTCCCCCTGAACTAACAACTGAGCATTAGGTAAATATAAAAGTGAGGATTTCAGCCAAATTAACACACCTACGTTAAAGCCAGAAAACAAAAGCGTAAGATTACAACTATGGCTCAGACCCTAGAACGCCAACCTGGTGGCTTATATATTCAAACCTTTAATTAACAGCAAATCGCCTTTCCTCTCAAGCACGCCAAAGTGCAAGCCAAACATTTGGCGGTTGAAAGTCACTTAAAGCATTGAAAATCCCTTGACTACTACCCTAGAAGCTGTCTACATCTTTGTCTGACTTGATGAAGTCGCTGTAGATGATATGCTGATTGGCATGGCGATCGCTCCTGATTTAGACACCCCCGCAGATCACAAGTACGGTTCTACTTACACTGTATATTTAGATAATTTTTCTTTAAAATCCTTGCTTACCCAGCCAAAAAAAGCTATCTCTGAATGCAAGTTGGTATCATTGTGCAAGACTACCCTAATCTGGTAGCGATCAAGTTACGATCTTGTCACACCCTTTTTTTGATTTGAGAAGTCCTATTCCAGAATTTTCTGGTTAAAATAGTATATCTGTTCTACTCAAACTCCCAGAGCAACACTCCTTAAAACCATATATTTAGAGGCATTAGAGGCAGGAATGGCTATCAACACCGATACTTCAGGCAAGCAAAAAGCGCTGACTATGGTGCTTAACCAGATTGAGCGCAGCTTTGGTAAAGGAGCAATCATGCGCCTGGGCGATGCCACCCGGATGCGGGTGGAGACGATTTCCAGTGGGGCGCTCACCCTAGATTTAGCATTGGGTGGTGGTTTACCCAAGGGACGGGTAATTGAAATTTACGGGCCGGAAAGTTCCGGTAAAACCACAGTAGCGCTACATGCGCTCGCCGAAGTGCAAAGAAATGGCGGTATTGCTGCCTTTGTTGATGCAGAACACGCCCTTGATCCTACCTATGCTGCGGCATTGGGTGTAGATATTGACAATTTGCTGATTTCCCAACCTGACACAGGCGAATCAGCTTTGGAAATTGTCGATCAGCTGGTTCGCTCTGCTGCGGTTGATATTGTAGTCATTGACTCAGTAGCAGCACTAGTTCCTCGCGCTGAAATTGAAGGCGATATGGGTGACGCGCACGTTGGTCTGCAAGCGCGGTTAATGAGCCAAGCTCTACGTAAAATTACTGGCAATATTGGTAAATCTGGTTGTACAGTAATTTTCATCAACCAGTTGCGGCAAAAAATCGGTGTTACTTACGGTAGCCCAGAAACTACTACTGGCGGTAACGCATTGAAATTTTACGCTTCGGTGCGCTTGGATATTCGCCGAATTCAAACCTTGAAAAAAGGTACAGATGAATATGGTAATCGCGTTAAAGTCAAAGTCGCCAAAAATAAAGTGGCGCCGCCTTTTAGAATAGCGGAATTTGACATTATTTTTGGTAAAGGTATTTCTACCTTAGGTTGTGTTGTTGACTTAGCAGAAGAAACTGGCATTATTGTCCGCAAAGGAGCTTGGTATAGTTACAACGGTGATAATATCTCCCAAGGACGAGACAACGCCATTAAGTATCTAGAAGAAAAGCCCGAATTCGCTGACGAAATTAAGAGACTGGTGCGGGAAAAGCTAGATAAAGGCGCTGTTGTTTCTGCTAACTCCGTAGCTAAAACCAGTGAAGAAGATGAAGAGGAAGAAGTCGATTTAGAGCCAGAAGAATAAGGAATGCGGATTTATCTGCAACTTTTAATATGTAGTGGGTTACATAGACAGCTAACCCACCTTTTCTAAAGTATTAATGAGTTATAGCAGTCTGAACCTCACTCCGTATTTGAGTAAAGCAAACACTCCCCTCTCTTTAGCAAGGAGAGGGGCTGGGGGTGAGGTTTAAAAATAAACTGCGATAATTTCCAATTTTTTAGCTGGGATTCTATGGTATTTGTCTGCTAAAAAAGCGGTCTAAAATTTCTGATTTCTGTTCGGAACTGAAGTTGTCATACCAATCTTCAAACTTCTCAACTACTCCAGAATTTCTGAAAATCTCTGAATTATCATCTGGTTTTTCAGTCATAGGTTTTGGTCTGTTACGAGAATAAGTAAGTATTTCTACTTGATTATCGCTCTTTCGATGCATAAGTTGCATCAATAACTCCATTGCTACAGTTGGCAAAACGCGGCACGTAGAATTCATGAAAAAATCAAAAGTCATACTACCTAAACGGATGCGATCGCCATCTTTGAGCTTGATCCGCCCAAAAGCGCGATCGCCATTCACAAATGAGCCATTGGTACTATTAAAGTCTATAAAGTAAAAGCCTTGCTGATCAATATATTCAATAGCAGCGTGGCGACGAGACATATAACTATCAACAATGCAAATACCACAGCTGCGATTACGACCTATTGTCCAGATTTGCTGTGGCTGCCGTAAACTTTGGGTCTGATTGTCGCACAAATTAGTCATCAAATAAACAGCAGAAGTATCCACTACACCATGTACGTAACATGCCTTCCCTTTCGTCAACGAAGGTTGAGATAGGTTTTCTAGCTGAAGAATTTCATCTAGAAGGTCGCTGTGGTGTTCATACAACTTAAGAAATACCTGATATAAAGTTAATCTCCGTTCTATTTCCGTTTGTGCAAAGTCAGTCATTATACGTAAACCTTGTATTACCTGATTTCGGTTGTGAATATTCTGCTTCAGCCTACAACCAGGGATAATTAATTTTTAGCTTTCCGCTGCCATCTGAAAACTTGAGTGGCTTAAGAACGTTAGATTTTACAACTTTTAAATGTGAGATTTCCTGTTGTTTTTAGCCATAAAAAGAATGGAAACATCTAAAAAAAATTATGATGATGCTTTATTGTTTATTGTAAATAATCATTTGTTATTTGTAACAGATACAAATTATGAATATTTGATTAAGAATTGCCAACTGTCTGCGTATTTTTACTAGATAATCGGACTTTCTTAAAATTTTCAAGAGCGATGATTATCGTTCAACCCAACTATAACAATCCTGAACTATTCGTGATAAACAAGAGCCGCAACTTCGTAAAAGTTGTCGGGGATCTGCGGGTTGGGTTAGAGGTTGTTTGAAAAGTAGTTGGCTGTGATTTTAGGCACTTATCGATCCCCCCTAACCCCCTTAAAAAGGGGGGAACCGGAATTAAAGCCCCCCTTTTTAAGGGGGTTGGGGGGATCAATAATGTTTTGCTACCGACGAAAGGACTTTTAAAACATCCTCTTAGAATTCTGATAAATTAAATAGGATTGTTATTATCTATTTGGTCAATTCTGAATAAATCTGAGTTTTATCTATAAGAATAAGGGCTGATTTATCTAAGCTCATGAGAAAATAGAAGCCTGATGAGCTTTATAAAACAATACAGTTCAATTTAAGACTTGATCCTTCTTAAGCTTCCTTAAAAAAGAGAAACTAGTCTGGGAGGCAGAGCAAGCGAGTAACTCTCAAATTTCAACTTTCAACTTACAACAAGCCTCGTTTCCCATTGGGGCGGATGGTCATCCAATTTGTTTTTGCTAGTGCTAGCTGCTCATCAGAAATTTTGGCACTGGTGAGATTAGCACCACACAGATTAGCTCCTCGGAGGTTGGCATTACTGAGATAAGCATTGCTGAGGTCTGCACCTCGCAGGTCTGCCCCTTCTAAATCAGCATGGTT
Source organism: uncultured Nostoc sp. (assembly GCF_964245575.1). Taxonomy (GTDB): domain Bacteria; phylum Cyanobacteriota; class Cyanobacteriia; order Cyanobacteriales; family Nostocaceae; genus Nostoc. Next base: position 20,607 of record NZ_CAXTNP010000066.1, read on the forward strand.
AAGGTATGCTTTGCTCAAATTAGCATCCTTGAGATTTGCTCGAGTGAGACTGGCTTTGCCAAAGTCACTATTGTGAAGATTAGCTCCCTGGAGATTGGTATTTTGCAATTGAGTGGAATGGAAATTTGTTTGGGATAAGTCAGCACCTTGCAGATTCAGCAAACTTAAATTGTGTAGAGCAAAATCTCGTCTTCCCTTCTGATAGGCAGTTAATAAACCTTGGGTATCTAACTTACGCTCAACTTTAGAAGTTTTAACTTGTGAACTATTACTGTTGCTGTTAACTAAAGTCGTTGATTTGGCCATCCCAGAACCCTGGTGTAATCCAGCTGCTTCTGCTGCTGCCTTGGCTCGTCTTGCGCGAATTGCTGCCGCTACCTGTGCCACTCCTGTACTGCTAGCAGCAGAAGAGTTGTTACATAAAACAGCAGAATTTTCCAGGTGGTTGTGTGTTCGCTCTTTAGACCCAGTATCTGATTTAATTAGTAAACCCTTTGCTAAACTTTCTAAGTATGGTTCTATTTCCAATGCTCTGAGAACTTCTGTCGCTGACTGATAGCGATTACGTACAGACACCTCTAACATTTTTCGCAATACATTGCTCAAGTGGTCACTCACTTGCACAAGTTGCTCCCACATCATCTCGCCAGTGTTGGGATTGTAATCTAAATCTTTAGGAGTTTTGCTAGTCAGTAAATAAATGCATGTCACCCCCAGTGCATAGATATCACTGGCGTAGACTGGACGCATAGCCATTTGCTCTGGAGGTGCAAAACCAGGAGTACCAATAGCATAGGCAGTTAATGCTGTCTGTCCTGATTGATTTACCGCACCTTGGCTGATTTGGTTTTTGACGGCACCAAAGTCTATGAGTACCATTCTGGCATCTTGAGTGCGGCGAATTAAGTTGGCTGGCTTGATATCACGGTGGATCACCTTTTGATCGTGGATGTATTGCAGTAGTGGCAGAATCTCGCTCAAAAATTGCTTGACTCCAGTTTCGCTTAAGATGCCGTTAAGTTTGACCTCTTGCTGTAAAGTATCACCACTGATGTATTCTTGAACTAAGTAGAATTGCTCATGATCTTCAAAATAGTCTAACAATCTTGGTACTTGGGGATGATTGCCAATCTTACCTAAAGTTTTGGCTTCTCGTTCAAAGAGTTCTCTGGCCATCTGTAAAACGTGTGGGGCGCTTCCTGATGGGCGTAATTGTTTGATTACGCAACTCGGTTCTCCTGGTAAGCCTTGATCATTGGCTAAGAAGGTTGCTCCAAAGCCACCCTGACCTAATGGTTTGATCACCTGATAGCGATCGCGCAACAGTAGTTGCGAGCCACAAGAGCGGCACCTTTGGCTATATACCAAATTTTCTGGATTGGGACAGGTAGGATTTAAGCAGTAGCTCATGCACTGTCAACTCGCTGCACGAATAATCACGGTGAGTTGTTATACTCTCTTTCAATTATTTAGATATTAATCAACTCTTGCCAGGTAATTTTTGCTGGAAATGCTTTAAAGATTTTCTAAAGTTTAGCTAATATTACGTAAACTGTTTGCCAAATAAGAAAATTATTTTACTTAGAAGGTTAAATAGTATTTAAATTACTTTATACTATATATCAATTCGTTATAACACTCTCTTAGAGCTTGTTACACTTAGCGTGCTGGTCTATCAACTCGCTAATGTCATTCAAAATTGTGAAAGTCAGCTTTCATCTGGGTTTTTGCATGATTTAAGACTTACACACCGTACAAATGCATTGTGATGTAAATTAACGAAATAAGTTGTTTCAGGCTTTTTTTAATTATTTTGCGATCGTAAATAGACTATGCGATAGGGAACATTGCTGTGTCTTTACGAAAAATGTGGTTTTTAACTAAATGCATATTTTATATTGATTGTCAATACGTAAGTATTAGATTGTTTCTGTAGTCTTATTTTCGAGAATTGGTATTTAAAGCTATTGGAGGGCAGTGCCCAACGACAGTTGCTCTATTTGGAGCGAAGTAGAAGTGGCGGCTTGGGTCGATAGCGCGGCGCTAATACTGCGCTATCGACCTACACCTACTTCGGGCGTCTCCCCTTCTGCCAAAAGGAAAGGCTAGCACCAAGGGATAATATCAAGTTCGGGTGATAACTTATAGTAAAATCTATCAATCTAAGTTGGGTTGAACGGCAGTGTAACTCAACATAAACCCAACATAAACAAGGATAAAATGTTGGGTTCCCCTGCGAGAAGCCCCTTCTATACGAACGCGAACAGCGTGTCGCAGACAGATGCTGTTCGCATTCGGGTCTACGTTCTTCAAACGCCACTTGCAAGGCTCGTCGGGAAACCGCAAGGCGCAGTGGCTCCCCAACCTACAGATATTATTAAGTGTTTAACCGAACCTGATATAAGACCACACTGACTCCTTTACAGAAAATTGCTGTAGAATTTTGGATGTTCAAGTTTGGAGGCAATCTAGAATCATCTCCCTTAGTCATTAAGAGACTATCAGCTGGCTTTCATGTCCACACTAATCAGTTGTTCGATAAGTGCAAAAACATCACTGCGGCTGAGTTTCTCTTTACCACTAGCAAGGGCGTCAAGAGTGCCATTAGCCAAGGTTAAGGGAATTTGGCAAAAATCTAAGGCTGGGCCAGTAGGAAGGTTTTTGGTATAAGCTTCTGCCAGGGCTAGATTGCGCCGCGCATACTCTTGCATATTTGCTGCACTCCAACCCTCTGGGAAAAAGTCTACACCACGTCCTAAATCATCAGTATGATTACGCAGGATATTAACTGCTTGTAAACCCCGGCCAAACCCGATCGCTTGGGTACGGTTAGTTTGCGTTCCATCGTACCAAGTCCATAAGTCCGATAGTAACAATCCCACTGCACCTGCAACCCCAAAGGTATAACGATCCAAATCAGATTCTGTATAAATTTTCCAGTTTCTTTCTGCCCAGTAAGCCATCCGGTCTGCCATTGCAGCAGTGGCATCCCAAATTCGAGGTGCAATGGTCTCTGGTGCTAGTATCGACCATTCTCTAATCCTCAGAGTGACTTCTTCTAAGGTATTCTCATACCCACTAAATCCTGCAAAGAAAGCATCTACCGCGAAGCCATCAACCCCTGCCTGTAATGTCAGGCTAATCGTTCTTAACAGCTTTGCTTTAGTAGCGTTATCTAGTTCAGGATGATCTTCAATTTCATCAATGGCACGCATACACAAATATGCTGATGCTACTGCTTCTTGTAATCCTGGCGGTAAAAGACTAATTGGGATATAAAAAGTTCGGCTAGTTTCTTTGAGGATTTGCAATGCATCTCTACGTAAATTCATGTTTTCACTCCCCGATTGATTTTTGCACCACATGAAGTTTGCAGTTTTTTGATGATACTGGATATAGTTTTGACTAAACCTTAAAAACTATAGACTATAAGATACGCTAGTATTTCATCTAAAAATTAATAGTTTTTGGTGTTGAAATTAACAAAACTCTCAAATTGATCAAAGTCTAATTTAGTATATAGGGTTTTGGTCGCAAAAATCTTTAATATGCCGTTTGATGTAGCTATCATAAAGTTTTAGTGTATATATAAAGAATTATGCTAATATTTGGTTGATTAGCGTGAAATTTTTCCATGAGCAAACTTCCATTGTCGGGATTTGAAAGTGTTTTAAGTCTGCGTCAATTTGACTAAGAAGAATATAATTTTTGTATATATAAAGACAATCTAGGAGAAGCTGGTAATAAATAACAGTAAGTGTACGCACTTTTAGATACAAACGGCGACTTGTCCGAGAGTTAAGGTAAGTTAAATTAGACATAGAGGGCTGCAATGCCTGGGTTGGGCTACGTCCACGCTTGATCGGTTACAGTGGGAACCTGCTTGCTGTTCAAGGTGACATAAAGTGACCATAACCGAGAACAAGAAGTTCCCGTATATTTACGAGATTGACAATAAAAAAGTGGGATGTTTGCCCACTCAATAAAATATTTATGAATATTTGACCTCTCACATAATGTCCGCTTGATTGCTTATTAAACCCGAAGAACCCCAAAGAGCCAAAGCTATGCTTTGTCTCCCCTGCCGAAGAGCAAGAAGGGGTTGGGGGTGAAATGTAATGACTGTGGTTAGCATAATTATTTATGCGGACATGATATCACTGATCTCAATATATGGAATTTTAAGCAGTTATTTCGAGTTAGACTAAAGCTATAGTCTCCACTTTTTACTTGTTTTCCAATGGTGTCAGCCCATTAATCGCTAGGCCGTTGATTACTTTTCCCTGCGTATCAAACCGCGAACCGTGACATGGGCAATCCCGGGTCTGTTCTGAGGAATTCCAGGCGACGATACAGTTAAGGTGAGTACAGATTGCAGAATGTTCGTGCAGTGTGCCGTTTTCATCTCGGTAAGCTGCGACTTTTGTCAAACCACGTAGCACCACTGCACCTGTACCGGGAGGAACTTTTTCAACGGAATCAACATCGCCTGGTGTTACCCACTCTAAATACTGGGCAGCTACGTTGAGATTCTCAGAGATAAAATCACCGATTCCACCAATTCTTACACGTGATGGCTCATAAAGCTCTGCCCAGCTATTATTTCGCCCTAAAATCAAGTCAGTTAACAGTTCCCCGCGATCGTGCCGTGGGTCATTCCTATGCCTGTATCACCAGTTACGATGTAAACGTTTTCCTCATCAAAGGGGTTATTGTCAATGTATGCAATACCATCATCAGAATTCATTACCTGGCCCGACCAGCGAAATAAAATCTCCTGTGCTATCGGGAAACGTTCTCGCGTCCACGTTTGGAGTCTGCCATAGCGGGCATCGGCATCGTCAGCTTATCCGGTTTTGTGGTCTTCGCCTCCAACAATTAATACATCATATTGTTGGTCAATGCTTTGTAATCTTACGTAGTGGTAGGGGTCGAGGGTATCCCAATAAAGCGCTTTAGGAATAGAACCACGAGGCACTTTTGCACCAATAACAAAAGTTATGTATGGATAGATGTACACTGTTGCCAAGGTGATGAAAAACATATATTCTTGTTGGCTATGGAGAATCTATAAATGCCAGAGCCTGGTAAATTAGGATGTGTAATTAATTGTTTATTAATGCTGACATTGTTAGCTTCTTGCAGTGGTAAAACTTCCGCAGAAGATATGGACAAAGAAACACAAAGTGTATCTTCTTGGGTAGCAACAGCAAATATGGTTGGTGATGCTTGGATACGCGGTGCTGTGCCCAAGAAATATGCTGAACAAACATTAAAAAGAGCCACGGAAGAACTGCGAAAGGAAAAAGAGAAAATAGACGAAATAAAGTTATCTAAAGATGTAAGTGAACATGATAAATCAGTACTATTGGCTGAAGTTTTACAGTTAGCAAATAAAACAGAGGAAATGTCCAGGGCTGTGGCAGAAAAAAATCGTTCAGAGGTACAGCAAAAACTTGGAGAATTAGCCGCAGAAAAGCGATCGCTAAACAAGTTAAGAAAAGTAGCAGGGCAAACCAATGAATAAAATTTTGGAAATCGCCCTTGGTATTGTTACCAGTATCGGCGGCTTTTTAGATGTAGGTGCGATCGCTACTGCTGCGGAAGCTGGATCTACCTATAACTTCCAACTAATCTGGGCGTTTGTCTTAGGGACAATTTGTGTAATCTTTCTGGTGGAAATGTCTGGACGTTTAGCAGCCGTTAGCAAACATACATTAGCTGCGGCGGTGCGAGAACGATTTGGGTTCAACTTTTATATCATTCCACTAGTTGCAGAAATTGTCGTTGATTTTCTGGTTTTAGCTGCTGAGATTGGCGGTGTTTGTATCGCCCTGCAATTAGTAACAGGCATTAGTTTCCAGTGGTTTGCTTTACCCGTAGCCTTTGCAATTTGGTTGCTACTTTGGAAAGGGACATTTGGATTAATTGAAAACGGTGTTTCTTTATTCGGATTAATTACTCTAGCATTTGTCGTCGCTACTTTTAAGCTGCATCCATCATTGACAAAAATTGGTACTGGTTTATTGCCAACTCTGCCACAACAAGACACCGCACATTACTTATACCTTGCCGTTGGCATACTAGGAGCATTGATTAGCCCGTACTTGTTTTATTTCTACTCATCTGGTGCAGTAGAAGATAAGTGGGATGAAGGGTATATCGGTGTAAATCGCGCTGTTGCTGGTTTGGGGATGGGCTTTGGTAGTATCGTATCGCTGGGAGTGTTGATTGTAGCAGCACTGGTACTCGGTCCCAAAGGTATCCAGGTTGATAGCTATGAACAGGCGGCGCTGATGTTGACAGAAACCTTTGGTTACTGGGGCTTTGTGCTATTTGCGGCATCTTTAGGGATTGCTTGCTTTGGTGCAGCACTGGAGGTAAGCCTCGACACAGCCTATATTGTGGCTCAAGCTTTTGGTTGGAATTGGGGTGAAAACCTTAAACCAAAAGATGCTGCACGCTTTAGTTTAGTCTACACCGTGTTTGTTTTTCTCGCCTCATTACTGATGGTATTTGGTATTGATCCATTGCAATTAACTTTGTTTTCAATGGCAATTACAGCAGTGATTTTGCCGCCTGTAATTATACCTTTTTTGGTTTTGATGAACGATGAATTATACGTCGGCAAGTATCGCAACGGCTGGATTAGTAACAGCGTTGTCATTTTTACAATTGCGCTGACATTTGTGCTAGCGATCGTTGCTATTCCACTGGAAATTATTGGAGGGTAGGAAATGGATGTTATCAGAGATGTTCTTGATAATCAATTAGTTGACCGCAATCAACGCAAAATGGGTAAAGTTGATGGCATTGTGATGGAGTTGCAAGACGGCCAACCACCACGACTTGCTTATATTGAAGTAGGAGTAACAACCCTTACCAAACGGCTAAATCCGCGTTTGGCAGGTTTGGTAGGAGCAATTGCAGCTAAATGGGGTGCTAAACAAAGTCAACCGTTTCGGATTCCGTGGTCAAAAGTGCGGGATATTGGTATTGATGTGGAAGTCGATGTTGAAGCTGAAGCAACACCAGCTTTAGGCTATGAAAAATGGCTGCGCGATCGCATCATCGCCCGAATTCCAGGAGGGGGATAATGACAACTCGTGAAATTCATCTAGAATTACTGCTGAGTAAACCAGTATTAGACTCAACTGGTAAAGCCGTCGGACGCATTGAGGAAGTACGCGCCGAACAACAAGGCGAAGAATGGATTGTTAAGGAATATCTTATCGGTTATGCTGCCGTGTTAGAACGGTTATCCGCTTGGACAATTGGGTTAGGAATTTTGCATCTACTGGGGGCGCACAAAATCCACGGTGGTTATACAGTACCTTGGGACAAGCTAGATTTGACTGACCCTGACAAGCCGCGTTTGCGTTGTAGTCTAGATGCATTAAAGTCATTAAACGAGCAGCCGCAGGATACAGAGTAACTTGGCTTATAGCGGTTCTCGTTTCCATGAGGTACACCCGTAGGGGCACAGCACAGAACACCCCCTACACCTCGCAATATAATGTTGTACCGCATCTGAATGGGAACCGCTATAAAGCAGGCAGAAGTATGATGTCACCGAGTTGCAAAACGCTGTAAATGTTTTTAAGGAGAGAACTTAGTACAGTTTTGCGTAAAATCGTGTAGCGTTTTTAATGCAGGGGAACGCATTAACATTGCAAGTCGATGCATTAGCATTGCAAGCCGATGCATTAGCATTGTAAGCCGACGCATTAACAATGCAAGCCCTCGCATTGGCATTGTAAGCCGATGCATTAACAATGCAAGCCCTCGCATTGGCCATTGTAAGCCAATGCATTAACAATGCAGGGTATTGTTAAATTTAATTCGCTACAAATTAATCAAATGCTGTATTTAGTGTGGTAACGACACAAACTTGTGCATTACAAAAACCACTTCTGGTAAAAATATCTACTAATCTTTCACCCAACTTATAGCGAAAGAAAGAGTTTGAGACTAAGTATCTCTGTAATCATGAAATGCGGACAAGTATTAACCTGCTGAATAATTGATATGCCGCAATATTTCGGAAAACTACCCACTACTAACCAACCTTGGACAACAGTTAGCAATGTAAAAGCTGTAACCTGGGACAATAATATTATTAATTTTGACTGTGGCGACTCACGCCTCACCATCAGCGTACTTGCTCCCAATTTAATCCGCGTGCGTTTTGCACAAACTGGGGAATTTATGCCCCGCCGTTCTTGGGCAGTGACGCTGGATGATGCAGAATGGACGACAACACCTTTTACAGTCCAGGAAACTGAAACAACGGTAGAAATTGAAACAGCAGAGATTCGTGTGTGCGTCCAGCGAGAAAAGTGTCGCATCGCCTGTTTCGATAAAGATAACCGTCCCTTTGCCCAAGATGCAGAGATGGGAATGGGTTGGCGGATGGGCGCAGTTGCAGGGTGGAAGGAAATTGCAGCCGATGAACATTTCTATGGCTTTGGTGAACGCACAGGCTTTCTGGATAAACTCAGCCAAGTAAAAACCAACTGGACAACGGATTCCTTAGATTATGATGCACTGACTGATGAAATGTACCAGGCAATTCCATTTTTTATGGCTTTGCGCCCTCAGGTAAGCTATGGCATCTTTTTCAATACCACTTTTTGGAGTCAGTTCGATATCGGTGCTGAACAACCAGGTATTTGGAAGATGGAAACTCGTGGCGGTGAATTGGATTATTACATTATCTACGGCCCCGAACCAGCCCAAATCCTGGATACATACACTCAGCTAACTGGGAGAATGCCATTACCGCCGAAATGGGCGCTAGGTTATCATCAATGTCGCTGGAGTTACGAATCAGAAACCGTTGTGCGGGAACTAGCAAAGGAATTTCGTCAACGCCGCATTCCCTGCGATGTTATCCACTTGGATATTGACTATATGCGGGGCTATCGGGTGTTTACTTGGAGTCCTCAGCGTTTCCCCAACGCGGCAAAACTCATCAGTGATTTAGCACAGGATGGTTTCAAAACAGTCACAATCATTGATCCCGGTGTGAAATATGAACCAGAAGGCAATTATCACGTTTTTGACCAAGGATTAGAAAACGACTATTTTGTGCGTAAAGTTGATGGTACGTTGTTCCACGGCTACGTTTGGCCTGAGAAAGCTGTTTTTCCTGACTTTTTACGTCCTGATGTGTGTAACTGGTGGGCTGATTTACACAAAAGCTTAACCGATGTTGGTGTGGCAGGAATTTGGAATGATATGAATGAACCTGCTATAAATAATCGCCCCTTCGGTGATGAAGGTGAGAAAATTTGGTTTCCGCTAGATGCACCGCAGGGGGGAGAGGGAGAAAATTCAAAATTCAAAATTCAAAATTCAAAATTAAGAATTGATGTGACTCATACGGAAGTGCATAACTTGTATGGGTTGATGATGGCTAAAGCCTCCTATGAAGGGTTGGAACGGCATCGAGGCTCTGAGCGATCGTTTGTGTTAACGCGATCGGGTTATGCTGGTGTGCAACGCTGGTCTTCTGTGTGGATGGGAGATAACCAATCGTTGTGGGAGCATTTAGAAATGTCTCTGCCGATGCTTTGCAATATGGGACTTTCGGGTGTGGGGTTTGTGGGTTGCGATATTGGCGGGTTTGCTGGTAACGCCACAGCTGAATTATTCGCTCGCTGGATGCAGGTAGGAATGCTTTACCCAATGATGCGCGGTCACTCGGCAATGTCTACTGCTCGTCATGAACCTTGGGTATTTGGCGATCGCGTTGAAAATATCTGTCGAGAATATATTAATTTACGCTACCAACTACTTCCCTACATCTACACTCTTTTCTGGGAAGCGGTAACAACAGGCGCACCGATTTTAAGACCATTATTATACCATTTCCCTAACGATCCGAAAACCTATAGCCTCTACGATCAAGTACTGCTAGGTGCGTCGCTGATGGCTGCACCAATTTACCGCCCTGGAGTTGAGCATCGAGCTGTCTATTTACCCGCCGGCACTTGGTATGATTGGTGGAGTGGTGAGCATTATGAAGGCCCGATTCACATTCTTGCTCATGCACCACTGGAAAGAATGCCACTATATGTCCGTAGCGGTGCGATCGTTCCCATGCAACCTGTCAGACAGTACGTTGATCAAGCGCCACTCGACGAAATCCGATTACGCATTTGGCCTGGTAATAACGAGTATCAGCTATTTGAAGATGATGGACAGACAAACGAGTATCAAGATAAAAATTTTTCGCTAACAAATATAAGCGTATTTACAGAGACTAACCAAACAGTAGTGGAAATTGGAGCAAGAGTTGGGAAATGGACACCTCCATCGCGTGAAGTGATTGTAGAACTTGTTGGGGTTGGAGAGCAACGTTTCCAAGATGATGGTAAGAGACATACTCTGCAATTTTGAAATACGGATTGGGTACTGGGGATTGGGCATTGGAAAACTTTTCCCTAGTCCCTAGTCCCTCAATACCGTTCCGTTAAAGAATTTCTTGGTTGACACAAGCTGGTGTTGCAGGGGGAGAAGAGAAGCTATTCTTGAGAGAAGAATCACTGAACAATAACCCTCTTTCCTCCCCTGCCTCCCCTGCTTATCCGAACCGTATTGCCCAGTCCCCAGTCCCCAGTCCCCAGTCCCCAGTCCCCAGTTCAACC
>NZ_CAXTNP010000067.1:0-29898 GCF_964245575.1 uncultured Nostoc sp.
AGTTGCAAACTGCTTAAACCGCAAGGGTTTCGGCTTTTCTTAGTGCCATTCCGTTCTGAGCAGGGACTTCTGGATTCCCTCGCCAAATTAGAAACGCTGTGGCAGCAGGTACAAGGGAACCCGAAACAAGATACAGTGCGCGATGTGGAATTTTCTCGTCGAGCTGCTACTCTCACGGCTGTAGCGCGATGGGCATATTTTAGCGCGTTACATCGCACAGAAACGCGCAGCGAACATATTCGCATGGACTATCCCGAAACCGATCCAAATCAGCGTTATTACCAAGCCACTGGCGGCTTAGAAAGACTTTGGGTGAGGCGTGATTGGATTCAAGATGCGTTGGCGCAGCCTCTCGTAGAGATCGCCTCTGGTGGGCGGAACGCCATCGCTACACCACCAACACTAAGCACTCAAACGACACTCTAATTATCAAAGTTGTAGTAGGAGCAGAATAATGATCGAGCTTGTCAGCCATAAACTCTGTATCAATTGCAATGTGTGCGTTCAAGTATGTCCTACTAATGTCTTTGACTCCGTACCCAACCAACCACCCGCGATCGCCCGACAGGAAGACTGTCAAACTTGTTTCATGTGTGAGGCATATTGTCCTGCGGATGCACTCTATGTTGCACCTGAATCTCATACCAATGTTGCAGTCGATGAGGATGATTTAATTGAAAGTGGCATCATGGGTGAATATCGTCGCATCTTGGGTTGGGGATATGGTAGAAAAAACAATAGTGAATTAGATACTGCTCATCAACTACGCCAACTGCCGCGCCCTTATCAAAGTTAATTTCAGTAGGATTGAGTCGATGGGGATAGTCCCCGTACCTCTTAGTTAAATCTGGACGTGCCGTTTTCGCTACATCCGGCGAGCGATGTTCAAGTGTTTCTGCCACGAGTTGCACGGTTTCACTCGCTGTTTTGATTGATTGATTGATTGTAAGACTGAGCTTGGCTTGCAGAATCCGGCGTTTTACCAGCCTCAGTCCTACGAAAGGCAAATACAAACTAAAATTTAAATTTCATCGTCAGCATTCTTTTTTCTGAGTGTGTAGCTCCTTGCCCTTTGGTGAGGGCATTTCTATTATTAGAACACTGTTCTCAAACTATTGATATTGGGCTGATATCCTTATAATTCCCAGCAAAATGATTTGAAAAAGCTTATCCTGTTTATCTTTGAATTGTGATGTTATCAGAGTTCTCATTAACTGGAAAAGTTGCCTTAGTAACTGGAGCAGGACAAGGTTTGGGACTAGAAATTGCCAGTACACTTGTAGCAGAACTTGAGGCTTTTGGAATTACAGTCAATGCAGTCGCTCCAGGCTTTTTTGCAACAGACAGTAATGCTGATGTAGTTGCTGATCCAGCAGTCACGGAATGGTTGAAATATAGAACTTCTCTCGCGCGTTGGGGATCTCCACAAGAAATTACAGGTGCCGTTGTGTTCTTCGCTTCTCCAGCCGGATCTTACATCACCGGACAGGTCTTAGCTGTTGATGGTGGCTACCTTTCCCATTTCTGATATCTAATGCAGTACAACCAGCTAACAATTCCCACACTCATGTCCCAATTCCAAAGATTCTAATGGCAAAAACACAGCTACTTTCTACTTTAAAACATAAAACTAATTTGTGAGTTAACTAGCGATGGAAAGGGACAAGCCGCTTTAAACGTTTACGCACACCTTGCCACGCCTATTCTACTATGTAGATAATCACCTCTGTAATCTGCTGTATTGTAAAAAACTTACTTATTGAAGGATGTTCCAGTTTCTAGTATCTAACCCAAGTTGCGGGTTATCGACTGAGGTGTGCTTGTCATCCCTCAATTTATGCGATGCCTGCGGCGGGCTACGCCTACGCGTACAACAAAGTGGCGGTGACGCGTAGCGTCACCGCACCTGAGAATTGATTGAGGATTCATTTACTTAAATGATTTTAAGTTCTATAAGTTACTTATTCTTTAAAAGCTTGTCGAAGAGTAAAAGAAAAAATAAATGCTTGTAGCTTAAGTAAAAACCCTTGGTACGTAACCGCATGAATGGATTTTGGGAAAAAACTAGTTATACCACTAAACACGGTTTCGATATAATGCCGAGTATGTTGTTTGATATATTGATTCCAAGGTGGGTCTTGATGCTTGGAATTCTTTTTCCTCATGACTTTCAAAGAAATTTGACTGGTTCGTTTTAAGTCATCCTGAACACTATAATCGGTGTAGGCTGAATCACCATAAACTTCACTACCAGGCGGCAGATTTAAAGGTAACGCATTTAACGCACGCACATCGCTGGCACTACCAGGCATAAACGCAAATTCCACTGCAATACCATTTTTCGTCCTTAATAACTGAACCCGAACACCATAAAAGTATCGTTTCTTCGATGCTATATAACCCGGAGGCGGAGCGTCTCCGGCTCCGCTCGATACTCCTCTGAGTTGATTAACTTGACATTAAAGATGCGGATATTGTCACAAATTGGTACAGGGAATGAGTCTAAAAGATATTCGGTACAATCACTAATTTTTTTGAAAATCATTCCCATTTGATGAAACAAATCATTAATCAGCATTGAGATACCGTGTATTCGTCGGTTAAATCGTGACTTTTCTAACATATTGGGTATCAAATTATGGTCTTTCAGATAGCTACAAACCTTGCTATGATTCCCATTAAAAAACATCGCCGCGCAGACTGCCGTTGTTATAATTTCTGCATCTTTCATATCTCGACGACAATTATCTTCATGCCCAACTGCCTTCTCTTCGAGACGCTACGCGAACAGCAAGTCATTGATGATAATAGACAGTAATTATTTCGTTTAGCATCTTCCCTTCCGTTTTTATTCCTGGAAGGGATTTTATTGCCTTTTTGACACTACTTCACCAATCTGATTTTGTAACTGGCAACTTGGGTTACTAGATTAACAACTCATAAAATGCTGCTTGTCTCCTTTACGGCAAGTAAATATCTCAATAAGCATAGCTTAGTTAAAATAAATGATATTAATCTAGCTGATATTGTACTTTTAGATGAGAATATGCTTTTGTCAGAAAGCTCTTCCTGTCTCAGACAGTTAGTTTAAGAATTCCATCAATTAGAGGAATTGTCTGTCGTTCGCAGTTCATTAAAGAAAACCCGAAAATTGTAATTGCTTATTCACATGATTTAGTAGTTGCTAACTATTGGTTTAATTCATCTCCACTTAAGGCAGCAGATATATTAGCTAAAGTCATTAATATGAAAACAACTCAAGTAAATCAGTTTTTTAATCCTGTATTTGGAAATCGTATCGACCCGACCCTCAAACCTCAATGGTCTTGGTTACTTAAAACTTTAAATCGCAGGTTAGAAGGAAAATATGGTATTTCACTATTTTATGTTGATTTTTAGATAGATGATTATTTTTTAAGACTTATTTACAACTTGCTGAATCTAGATTATCACTTTCATCAGGTTTCTTTTGTAAGTGAATTTTCCAGCAGGTATTTTGTAGAGGAACAGTTTAGCCGACACATGAAAGTTCTCTATAATAAATATGATCTATCGCTACAAGATGAAGATAGCAGTCATATAGCAATATCCAGTGTAGGATAAAATATAAAAGTGATAGACATAGTGGAATCTGGTAGGCGATCGCTCGAAGCAGTCCCAACAGAAAATCGTTTTACTGAAGACATGGTTGCAGAATTACCTACTCCTGTACAACGCTATTTTTTACATAGCATTGCACCAGGAACTGACGGGTAGAGGAACAAATTCTTATGTAATCACTGATTTAAATCAGCCTTGGGAACCTCAGATATTTGTACTTACTGTGGCAAATGCGTTAGTTTTACGCTTATGCCAGGCTCTGCAATTAACTAAATTTTTTCCACAATGGATATACTTATCTAGCTCACATTCCACAATTATACACTGGCCATCTGCAAAACTCCGTTGTGGACGATGACGTGGCAACTTTACTATCACTAACTTTTTACTGCTGGTAGATTCCTTTTTCAGCTTATCTGTTTTGCATACTAATTAAACAATTAGGGACTTTAGTGCTTAAAAAGTCAGGACTAAAGTTTTGACTACAAACTTATTGTCCCCTCATAAATAGTGTTCGAAAAATCACAACTCACTACTTAAAAGAGAGGCTTATGTCTCAAAAAATTATTATCAACCCAGTTACCCGCATTTAAGGGTAGTTGGGGAAGATGGAAATATTGTAAATTAAATTTGGCGAGAGTAAATTATTCATAATTCTGGATTTTGGATTCGTAATCTTATTTTCAAAAAACACATACACAAAAGTTATCTCGTAACATTTAATATTCATTCTTCTGTAATTTGCACTCCAAAATGCAAATCTACCAAGGGCGATAATGCTTACTGTTCAATAACAGAAGCATGAAGTTGTGAATACAAAACTTCTCATTTCTCCTGAAGAACTCACGTCAATCTTAGCAGAAAAGTCATCACGTACTGTCATTATCGATACGCGAAATCAAGAAGATTATGTTATTTCTCATATTCCTCAATCCATAAATATTAGAGATTTTTTCACCTATCTTTTAGAAAATTCCTCCCCAGCAGGATTAAAGGAACTGCAAGAGTATTTTGCAGAAATTATGAGCAGGGTAGGAATATCTGGTGTAGAACAGTTAATTGTTTATGAAGATGCTTTAAATAAAGGTTATGGTCAATCTTGTCGAGCAGCTTTCTTGCTAAAGTATTTGGGTTGCGCTCAGATATCTATTTTACATGGAGGATATAGAGCATGGCTCAAGGCAGAATTAGCTACTACCGATGAAGTACCAAAGCGTGAAAGCAGCATATTTAGATTGCATCCCAAGGCTGAAATCATGGTGACTACCACCGAGATGTTGCAAGCAATTGGCAATCCAGCAATTATTAAATTAGATGTGCGCGACAGTTCAGAATGGCTTGGGCTGAGTTCTTCTCCCTATAATCCTGATTTTTGTCCTCGCAAAGGTAGAATCCCTAATGCAGTATGGTTAGAATGGCATCGTCTGATGAATTCTGAATCAGAAATCCCCACGTTTCGATCGCCAGAAGAAATCCGAGAAATTTGTCAATCAATAGGTATTACTTCAGAGTCCATTGTGTACATTTACTGTTTTAAGGGTTCAAGGGCTGCTAATACATTAATAGCCCTTGAAGAGGCAGGAATTTCTGCTAGAAATTATTTTGGCTCTTGGAATGAATGGTCTCGTGACTTTTCATTACCCATTGATAGCAGAGTAATTAGCGTGTAAGCTTGCTGATAATTAGCGATGCCTACGGCGGGCTATACCTACGCACATCTTTTTTATATTTTAAAGTGTATTTGCCCTGCGTAATCGCAGGCGGGGTTTCGACTATACTTTAAAGAAGAAGATTAGGCATAGAATTCGTGCATTACAAGTACTGCAAATCTTCCCAGGAACTAATCCCTTTTATTTCTGAGGTTTATTGTTTAATCAAACATCAACATTTATCTGTTCTATCTGTCTAGCAGCTTTATCCCGGGAGCATCCCAATTTGGCAAAAATAAAAGAATCCAGACTATTGGCGATGCAGAGTCGATTGAAAGTAACTATGCCACCACCAGCCAAAAATTTTTAACTTCGTCACAAGTTACTCAGCTACAGCAGACTTTTAAGGAGAGTGAGTTACCACACGTAAGAGAAAGAATTTTAATTATTTTGCTCCAAAACGATGGCACGACACAACAATAAATTTCTAGATTTCTAGGTTGTTCCCCCAGAACTGTTGCATATTGGTGTATCCATGGAGATCCAAATAACCTAGAAACTTTACATAATAAACGAGGGTACAAGCATAACCGAAAAGCCACACCTGAATATATTGAACTGTTATTAAAAACAGTTGATAAAGAACCAATAGATTTTAATTATGAATTTGGCGATGCACGGCAGAGAGATTAGCAACATATTTAACAGAATAAATCAGACTAAGGGCAATAATAGCTCCATGTTCGTAGTAGTTTACAGTCTGAAAGCGTAAATCAACTATAACATACCCGAATTGTAAGAAAATATCTCCACCGCCTCCATGTCCTCCCTGCTGTTTCCCAATATAAAGTTCGGATCTAATAGAGCGATCTGCCTCAAGAGGTTGAAAAATTGGCGTTACTGCATCAATAATGTCAGCCTTGCGGATTTGCATTCCAGTCATCACACAAGTATGAGAAATTTGTTCAAAATATTTTCCTGAAGCACCTTGAGGATTTGGGATTCCCATGCGTATGAAATTTTTATCAGACGATTCATACTGCATGTTCAATCCTTGAGGATATAGTTTT
The DNA here is from genome assembly GCF_964245575.1 of uncultured Nostoc sp. GTDB lineage: Bacteria > Cyanobacteriota > Cyanobacteriia > Cyanobacteriales > Nostocaceae > Nostoc. Next base: position 6,320 of record NZ_CAXTNP010000067.1, read on the forward strand.
CTTCTTAAAGATAAATTATTTTGCTAAACCAAGTAAAAATCAAAAATACTATATGATATGGCATAAAAATTCTGAAAAAATTAAGTATTACTTCGGACAACTATTGCAATTTGGCTAATTACAATTGTCATGGTGTAACTCAGCTCCCTGTCCTCAAATTTTAAAGACTTTTACTTAAGTTTAAAAAAATAACATGGAAAACAATATCGATTGGGAAAACAGGATACTTTCTGAAGATTTTCGAGTGTACGTAGGTGAGGCAGGTGTTATCAATTATGCGTTTCATGGCTACCAAAAGAAGATATTGCCTACAGTAAATCGTTATCAAGGTAAGGATGGAGGTTACATTGCCATTTACTCCCATAATACTATTTATGGAGTTTATAGCGTTGGAGAAGGCATTTATGTCATTGGACAAATTCGTTTACAAGGAAAATATATTGGCAGAATTTTTCATCCTCTGGGCTACGAAGGGCAAGAGATAAGTGCAGCAGAAGACGTTTAAGCAACTGGCAGACGAAACCTTCTCTGCTTGTCAGGGAGATTGTTGGGCAGGAGGAGATACAGGAGGGTGGTTTGGTATTCCCTAGAGTAATTGCTGTTGAAAAAAGCTCCTTTTACAAAGAGGCTTGTAGGCATCACCGTGCCAAAATAGTGTGCTGATGCGAAAGCTACCCTTACCTTTGCATCCAAATTATTAATTTTACTTATGTAAAAATTCATTGACAATTTTTACATAACTGTATCTAAAATTACAGTTTTTAGGCAACAATCAGAGATGTAGATATCCATCACAAAGCGATCGCATAACTTTTTGGTCTACTGAATTTACTATAAAAACGAACCCACATTGCTTGGCAGCCGTCGGCTGCCTGTCAAAAAACGTGGTATTCTCACGGAAGCAGAAAGAAGAATTACATTGTTATTCTCCTCTCTATGAAGCTCAAGCCTAAAATTAAAATTGCTGATCATTTTGCCGTGATAGAAGATCCACGAATAGATCGCACTCTCCGACACAAATTAATCAATATGATTAGCATCGCTATATGTGCTGTAATTTGTGGAGTAGGCGAGACGATCTGCACTTTGAACTGGCGCAAGATGTGAATATTTCCTCCTATTCAACCACTTCAATCATAGCTGATATACCTACTATCTGAGTCATATCTACTGCTTGTACCTCTTTTGAAATTATGTCAAGACTAGCGCGAGCCATTTCATTAAGGTCGCCGAGTAAACTCTCCATTACCTCTACTGGTTCATCTTCAGAAAGTCCCAAAGGAACACCTCTACCAACATTGCGACTCCGGGCAATATTGTGTAACCCCCTTAAAGCATTACGGACTGGTTTAACACTCGCCAGTACCAGCACTTCTAAGATGCCCGAAGGACCGCGCAGGTAGAATTTAAAATTGTCTTCTGGTTTTGGAACAGTAATCCTTTCTCCGGAAGAAACCAAAGCCGCATCTTCTGGAGCATCCCAGTCGCAGGGAAACAAGACAATCAAGTCTCCACTTGAGTCGATTAATACAATACAGATGTAGAGATTGCGGGTTTCATTATTTTCTACCTGAACCTGAATGTTTGTCCGTGCTTGGAACTGTACAGCCTGGATAAATTGCCTGCTTTGGAATTCTTGATTATCCCGACTAGAAACAATGTTAGCAGTTGCTGTATTATGCACGGATTGGATTATGGTAGTGACCTTTAGCGAAGACGATTCACCTGTAACCAGCATCTGCAAAATGCGCCCTGCCAATAAAGACTTGAAGCGTGTTCGCAGTCGCTGCTGTATAGACTCTTCTACTGATTCTCCGGCACGACCGAAAGAATCGGGTACGAGTTCTCGCCCTGCCGTAAACAAGCCGATAGCGCCTACAGGGGGTGGATCGGGAATGCGTTGCTGTTGGAGGTAACGAAAGTCGTCTTCTGTAATGCGCCCCAACAAGTAATGCACTACATCCTGTTGTGTTACTGGCACGACTTTTATCCGCCTCACTGTTTCGATTGCTCTTTCTGCTTGGGCTTTTTCTGCACCTAGAGACGAGTCTAACCCCACCTTCAAAGTCAAGTTAGTAGGTATTCCACGCACTCGTTCCCGCAATAAAACTCCTGGCTGAACAACATTAGGTGGGGTGTCTTGGACGACTTTGCCGTAGCCAACTAATCCCACACAGGATTGTTGTTCGATGAGTCCAATTTCCTGACCTTGGTTATCAATCAAGCTAAAAATCGACCCAGGTTGAAAACTTTCCAGAGTTTGAGAAGCCACCCCACCCAACCAAAATTCTATCTGGTCGTCCTTCAAATTCCGGATAACTCCCTCTGCACCAAGAGTGACCTGCTCGTTAAAGTAAAGGAGTTGTTTCTCATTGTTACTTTCCGGCTTAACTTCCAAGTTTGGGTCTTGAGTAATCTGCGATGATTTAGCAACATCGTGAGTACGCAGTGCTAAATTAATAAAGACTTTACCAACAGCGTCATTGCGAGTTTGTTGCCAAAGATAGCGAGTGAGCAGATAACTGAAGGCACCTGCACTAAAATCCCCAAAGGGAGCATCTGTGGCAAATTGCTCGTCTTTGGCAGCACTCAGCGCTACTCCGTTGGCAATACCCTGTTCTCGTCGTCGCTGAAACTCTTCTGGGGAGAGTTTGAGTTCTGTAAGCCACTGCTGCTGATACTCAAATTCTTCTGGACAGGCGTTAAAGTTCTCACCGCCAGCTGAACGAGCAGAGCGAATGACTAAATTGCCTCTGGTACCTCCTCCAGCGTGACAGCAATCCAAAATAACTGTCAGGTACTCAGTGCGGATCGCAGACATTAGTAAAAATAGTGTCCGTCCCATAATATCTCGCACTATATTATGGTTTTCTGTAGCGCTATCATATGGTACCAATGTACTGTTTAACCGACGATTATCAATGGGGTTGGGGTCAATCACTCGCGAACCGTGACCAGAGAAGTGAAAAACTACCACATCCCCAGGTTTAGCTTGTTGGATGAGATGTTCCTTGAAGGCAGCGAGTATATTGTTACGAGTGGCTTTTTGATCTTTTACTTCCCGAATGTCTTGAGGATTGAAGCCAAAGCGGTGGATCAGAAGCTCTCGTTGCATTTCCAGATCGGTGAGACAACCATTCAAAGAGCGGATACCAGGGGGATAGTTATTAATACCAATTAATAAAGCCAGTTTGCGAGAGGTATTCTGACTCAGCAGTTGACGGTAGGGATTTACCTGTTCGAGAAAGTCTTGCTGGTTTAAGCCAGGGGTAGCGAGGGGGAAAGTGTTAGATTGTGAGAGATTAGCACTTTGTATCATAATTTTTTCCTGTTAATTAGTTTAAAACGGTACCTTGGGTTTCTCCAATCAAGGTAAATGCTGCCCAATCTTTCGGAAGGGGATGGCGTTTCATTGTTTTGAGCATTGCTTGGCGTAGCGTTTGGGCTTTATTCGGATTGAGCTTGAGTTGGTGATAGAACTCTGTCATTAAATCAGCAGTAGGAGCATCAGGAATTGCCCACAGAGAGACAATAATGCTAGGGGTTCCAGCACTAATAAAGGAACGGGATAAACCAACAATGCCATCACTGGTGATTTCTCCTCGACCTGTATCGCAAGCACTGAGAACAACTAAAGAAGCATTAATTTCTAAGTCAAAAATTTCATCCGCAGTCAACAATCCGTCTTCTTTGCCATCCGATGCTAAGGCTAAGGCTCCAGGTAAGCTTTGCCCTGATTCATTTTGGAGTTGTCGGTAATCGAGCAATCCATGAGTTGCTAAATGGATAATATCTGCCTGAGGCATTTTGAATTTAATAGTTGACTCAATAGCTTGAGCGCCAATCAATGGATGGACATTAAGTACTTCGCCAATTGCCAATGCTTCTTTTTCTGCTCCAGGCAAACTCTTTAATTGTTCGGCTGGTTGTCCAATATTTAAAGAAACACACGGCATGACAGGATTGCCAACAATCAATATATTGGAGGTTTTTTCCGCTTGCGACTTCCGACTCTCAATTTCTTTTAGTTTCTTTTGAGTTAAGTCCAGCACTTGAATCGAAGGTGCAGTTAGAATTGTATGTTTTTCGACTAAGTATCTGCCTTGGTCATCTTGTAGTGCTGCAAAGGGAATCAAGAACAGTTCTTGATGCGGAATGAAGATAACGTGGGTGTTGGGGTCAGAAGGCAGAAGGTCGGCAATGGGTTTGATTAACAGGCTGTGGAGTTGTTGGAGGCGTTGTGTTTCGTCTGGTTCTGGTGCATCATAGACGATATCTAAGCTAGCACGACCTCTGACACCGATAGACTTGCGACTGTTGATAATAAGTTGTGCAAGTGAAATATCTTGTTGCTGCGACAAGGATTCTAAATCGCTGCGGCGAAATGTAATCTTACCAGTAGGTTCAATAACCCAAATAAAAATACTTTCTAATTTTTGGTTTCCACGCTTAATGATTGTATATTCAACCAGTGTGGAATTTTCCTTTTCAGCGATTTGTCGAATTTCCTGGATAGTCGGATTTTTAGCGATTTGTCGAATTTTCTGGATAGTGGGAGAAGTAATAGTTGTTTCAGCTAACTGCCCGTTTAACTTCCTGCTCAATAAATCCACAAGCGCCCTAGCTCGACTGCGTTCAGCAATTTCCAAGGCTGGTAAGGGTTTTTCTTGGTCAATAAGGACATCTAATAGTAAATTGTAAGTTCTAGCTTGCTGTTCAAAGATTGATATCCTAAAGTCGTCATGATCGCCCAAGCTTTCTCGTACAGACTCCCAAAGCTCAATTCCCTGGCGTAGTTTACTTTCTGCTTCTTCAATTTGATTTAAGTACAAATAAGTAAGTCCTATGTCTGTGAGAGTACTTGCTTTTCCAGAAAGTTCTTGGATCTCCTCCATAACTTGTAAACTCTGCTCAAAAGACTCTAGTGCTTTGGTATATTCACCGATTAAAAGATAAATACTTCCCCGAAAGCCAATAGAATTTCCTCTACCAATCTGATCCTGTAGTCTCTCTTTAAGCGTCAAACTCCTTTCGTTGTACTCCCACGCCCGATTTAAATTTCCTTGATAATAGTAAATCTCAGCTAAAGCTTGTAAGGCATTGGCTTGTCCCTGTTCTTCGCCTATATTCTCGGCAATTATTAAGCTTTCTTGGTAACATGTTTCCGCACGAGTTAAGTCCCCATTAACTATGTAATAGCCTCCCAAACCTTGCCGACTGCGTACCTGCAACCAGTGAGCAGTTTGATTATCTATCAAATTGGCGATCGCCAAACTCTGCTGGTAGTAATTTTTCGCTTTCTCTTTCTCCCTCTGACCTAAGGCATCGTAGCTTCTTCCTAGATCAAATAGAGTGTGAGCCTCTAAAAGGCGATTGTTTAAATTTTTGGCAATGGTCAAAATTTTATTGTTGCACTCTATCGCCTGGGCATAATTGCTCGTGAAATTATAAGAATCTTGCAAATGGTACAGAGCATCCACCTCTTTTTCGAGGTCGCCTGTTTCTTGGAAGATGATTTTAGCTCGCTCGTAACACCTAATTGCCTCAGGGAAATTCCTTGACTCACCACCAGCCGAATAATGAGCTTTTCCTATACAGGTTAGAGCAACTGCCTCTCCGTGACGATAGCCTATCTCAAGAGCGATTCTTGAACTCTTTGTGCAGATATCTATAGCTGTGCCTAAGCCCCAGTCATAGGGAGGATTATAAGAGTGTCCTAAAGTATTGAGAATATCTACAAGTAGTTTCTTACCAGCTTCGCCATCTATCTGTTCAGTGATCGCCAAACCCCGCTCGTAATTATTTCTTGCACTGTCTAAATCCCTCAAGCCTTGATAATCAAATCCTAGATGGAACATAGTTTCAGCCTCAAAAAGCCGATTTTCAAAGATTTGTGCGATCGCCAAAAGCTGGTGACCTGATTCTATCGCCTTGGCATAGTCATCTGTATAACGGTAAAAGAAACGTATATAGTACAGCAGCATCATTTCTATTTGCTGATAGCTTCTTTCCTTACAGATGGTCAAAAGCTGCTCATAGTACTTTATTGCCTTGGTAAACTCCTGACTTTCAAAGTTAGCATTTCTCAGAGTAATTAACAGATTAACAACAATTTTTATTAAGCGCTCAAAGGTCTGTATGTCGTTTTTTATTGCCAGATTTATTGCATAATCTAGCATTGTTTGTACTAACCCACCATCTATCAAGTTTTGGTTAGCTTTCAAAATAGCTGGTTCTTCACTGCTAAGACGGCTTAACAGCACTTCAATCAGATTCAGATAAGCTTGACGACGATTTTCATTCATAAAGTATACCTATAACAGTCACCAACACTAAGCACTACATTAGTCGGAAAAATTATTCAAAACTGGGGGAGCGTTAGGGTAGCGATCACAAAGTGCCAAGCCCAGTAACTTAAAAACTTTACCTAAACTAGCTTTAATTTTTTGTCACCGCGCCCATAGTATTAAGTCCCCCAGCTAAGGAAAGTTCCGACTTTACTGAAGAAAGGGAAGAATAATTTACATAGTCGCTACTTGTGTAATTAATTCATCTAATTCACTATCAATTTCATCTAAATTCTTGCGAATAGATGCCAAATCATGCAATTTATCTTCGACATTTTCCTGCCCTTTTTGCTTTTCTGACAGAATAGAATCTACCTGATCTCGAATATTTTGAATTTCCTGACCGAGTTCTTGATCAATAGCATCCTTAATCTTGCCTATTTGCTCGACAACAGAATTACTGAGTTCGTCGGCTCTTTGGTAACTGTCTGTACGAATTTGGTCGATAAATTTGTCAGTTACTGCTTTCTTAATTTTTTCATTAGTTGACTGAATTTTCAAAGCGCTTTGGGCAAGACCACCAATAATCATAACCGGAAGCATAGTAAGTGGATTGATAGCAAAGACATAAGTTACAGCTATTAAAGCTATTTGTGGAACTAAACTTTTCAGCATTTCTTTATAACCAAAAGCTGCTCCCATTACTCCTGAAATCGCATTTCCAAATAAAAAGCCTCCAGCTGTAGCAAGAACACGCTCAACTAAAGACACTTTAGCTTCTTCATATCTTATTGTATTTTGGAGAGTAGAAGTGCCAGTAATTAAATCACTGCGTAAATTTTCTATATTTCTAACAAATGCTTCTGCTATTCTGTCTAATTCAAGCATGAGCTTGTTTAATCGTTCATTCAAAAATGGTTGTAGTTCTGAAGATTGCCATGTCACAAATTCTATTTGTATCTTGTTAGTAAGATGGGTTTTAACTTCTTCGACTACTTTTTCTATTTGTCTAGTCATCGATTCTAATTTCCAAAAATTAACTGACTCTTGAATTTCATATTGTGTCATCCATTCTGTAATTTTTATATCAACTAATTCTTGATAAAATTGCCGTGCTTTTTGATGTATAAATGGCTTTGTATCAGCAATCAAGTTAGATACACGGGTGACTATTTGCTGGCGTTCTAATTCTAGTAGTCTCAATGGTTCTTGGGCAACTTTATATCGTTCTTCCAAAGTTTTTACATTAGTATGTAGGAGTTCTTCTCTCTCAGGAATTATTCGTCTTGCTTCACGAATTGCACCTTTGACTTCTTTGGCTGGTTGGATTATTTTGAGTCGTCCTTTTTGGTTAATAAGGAAATTTGCTAATTCTGTCTCTAGTTCAGGTACACCAGATTGATTCAATCGTTGCTCATCTGGTTCTAGACGACCTTCAAGGACACCAAGAGCATCAATAAAAAATATACTTTCTTTACCACGCTTGCTACGAAAAACTAGTTTGGAAAAAGCATGCTCTTTAATACTTTCTCTTTCTCTGTCTCTAATTTGCTTAATTCGATTGCAAATGAAGAAAATATCTTCATGTCCCATGCTAATCAAATTATTATCTATGAAATTAAGTTCACTTTGGGAACCGAGAACTTCACAAGAAAGGACAAACAGAACAGCATCAACAGTGGATAAGTAATCCATTGTGACTTTCTGGCGAATTTCATGCTCATTTAGTCCAGGAGAGTCAATAATCTCCACACCATCTTTACAAATTTCTAAAGGCCAGAGTAACTCTAACTTTTCGTAAGGGTTTTCTTTGATTTCACCTACGTTCTCTTTAATTACCACATACTCTTCGATTTGAGCAATGGGAATTTCCTTGGCTGGCTTTACTCCATTATCTGTAGAGTTAATGTAATGCAGTAAAGCACGTTTGGGATCTCCCCATTTTACCTCATTAATAATAGCGGTACAAGGCTTTGCATAAGCAGGCAAAACTTCAGCGCCTAGCATGGCATTAATAAAAGTGCTTTGACCGCGCTTGAATTCTCCTAAAACTAGTACTTTAAAGCTGTCTGCCTGAACACGAGTTTCCAATTTATGCAGTGTTTCTTCCCAACCTTTCATATCCAAGGAATCTAATACATTTAGCTGGCGCTGAATGAGAGCAACTAAAGCTTTCCGCCGTTGTTGAAACAAGTCAAACTGTTCGTGGGTAGTAGTCTGAATCATAATTAACCTCCAAAAAATTTCAGAATTTCAAACAGATGGAAACAGGAATTAATGGTTGGACGTTTCTACTGCTGCGAGGATTTATTGTTTCAAAGCAGAGGCTTTGTCAAGCATTTGTTGCCAAGGTTGTTCATCGGAGTCTGGATGACTTAGACTTACTTCAATCACAGCCGTTTTGGCTGATTGCCAGGTAAGTTGTTGGCGTTGGATATCTTCTGCTATTTGCTGGTATATCTTGCGTAGTCGTTCAGATATGCGATCGCAGTATTCGTTAAAAGCCTTGTCTATAGAAAGTTCTAATTTCTTCTATACTTGTTGTCGCTGTTCCTCTAATTGGTCACTGAGGAATTGTTCGCTGAGAATGGTTACACCTAGACTGAGAGCGATCGCCACCACCGCTGTTCCTCCTGTAAGATAACTACCAATTACGGCAACACCACCGCCAATTCTGGTTAACCAGCGGTAACGCTGAATCGGAGACGTTTCCAACTGTGGTAAGTTAGGCTTTATCTCTAGAGTTTCCTGTTTTTGACTTGGTTGCTGAGTCATTTGAGTAGAAAAAGTTCGAGATACTTCTGCTGTTAGCCAGTCAAAATCATCAGCAATTTCCTGAAGCAGGAATTCTTCGGATTTCTGTCCCAAAGAAAATAACTCTCGCCGCAGCCGCGAAGGTAACTCACGCTCCCACCAAGTTTTGGGATTATCTGTCTGACTCAATTCTTGGTTCAGTACTTCTATAAGTGTGCTTTTGCTACTGAAAATATTTTCCTTTAATGTTTGTCCGTGCTGAAGACGTCGCCGATCCAACTCTAAGCGAATTTGTTCCCATTGAAGTTCAGTAGTTCGGATTGCTGCTTTTGCCTTTCTTAGTGCCTGTTCGTGTTCAGCAGCACTCATTTTGGCAGATGCGATCGCCACAGAACCTATATCAATCAACTGAGTCAATATATCAATCAGTTGTCTTGCTACCTGCTGACTGCGCCATGCTTTGTGATTACCACCTTTGACCATTGCGGTAATTTGCGATCGCACTGCCTCTATTGCTTCGGTATCGTTCATATCTTTATCAACTGGATAAGATGGCAAAACTGGTATATCTGCGGAAATTTGGGCTATCCGTTCTCTAGTGACAGCTATTACTTCTTCTCGTTGTTCATGTTGAATAGTATCCAACTTAGATACAACGACTATAATCCGGGGAATATGCTTACCAATCACTTCTTGTTCGAGAAAGACAGCTTCCGTCATACTAAAGGGTAGCGTGGCACTAACTAGCAGTACTGTGGCATCGCACTGACTAAGTAAATCAAAAACAATAGCTGCACGAGTAGTATTGAGTTCTTCAATTCCTGGCGTATCAATCAATTCAGTATCCAGTGCTTCTAGCCAAGGATGAACTACGGTGAGCTGGACTTCAGCCAATACTTCCTGCTCTTTGCCGTCTGAGTCAGTTACTACCAAGTCGTTCCAAGAAGCAGCATCTATTGCTCGATGCACTTCTGGGCTACTGTCAAAACTAACTACCATGCTATCTTCTGTGCCAGGGGTAATAGTACTTAGAGTTGCTGTAGTTGGCAATGCTCCCGTTGGTAGCAGTTCCCGTTCCAAAAGTCGATTAAGCAAAGTACTTTTACCACGACTAAATTCACCAACAACAGCCAGTCGAAAACCAGGAAAACGCAAGCGTTCTGTGATGGTTTGCAATTGGGAAACTATCTCTGCAACAGAACATGATTCTGCCAAGAGCAAACACTGGTGTAACCAAGATTCAAGATTTTGGCTGAGATTCTGAGGATGTTGAAGTAATTCTCGATCAGTCGCCATAGAAAATTTTCCTATTATACAATCACTTGTTAATTAGAGAGTAAACAACTACAGCAAAATCAGGAGTCATAAGTCAGAAATAAAAAGGGTTTAGAGTCTGGCTTTTAGCTCTCATTTTTGTACTTTATTTACTTGCAATGTGCTGTAGTTTAAAATTAACTTTCGTCCTATAGAGGCTCATAACTTTCAATTCTTTTGCTTATTTGAAGCTTCTTTAACTCTTGCTTGAATCTTTTCCTGATGAAATCCTCCGACTTTTCTTTAGTATATGTAACATCTTTGCCTTCAATAATGGATTTAGTAATCTTACGTAAGAGGGCGCTAAAGCTAAAGCCAAGTGCAGCTGTGAGTGTGGCAGCATATTGTTGCATCGATAGTACTACCGACGATTGTTTCTATACCTGGAAAAAATTTTAAGTCATAAAGGTTCACCGATTTATTCGGGTTAGAGTAAAAATTGTATAATTCGGTAACAGGTTGACTGTGACCAACTTTTGCATCACTGATGCAAAAAATTGCATTAATCAATGAACTTTTACCGACTCCTGTTCGCCCAATAATCAGAATATTTGGCTTCATAAGATTATCGAACTCCTGTTTTACTTGTTTTTGAAAAAGGGTCGGAAAATTCTTAATCCAATCAGCAGAAAGATCCTGAGTCATAACGTAGTACTATCTCCAGTATCAAGAGTTACAGAACCAGTTATTATTATTGATTTCTTTGTTGAACTTTTTTTATGAAGCAGAAGTTTCGCTAGCTTCCTATACTCAATTTAGAGCGATCGCCATTAATTATCGATAGACTAAAGTTCCGGGAAAGTTCCGGTGAATTTATTTCTGTGGTAGAGTTTGCATAGAAACTCACATAGTAGCTTATGAACTTAGAGGAAGCGCTGGAAGTTGCTAATGAAGCAGTCTTTGTGGAAGTGGGAAGACGGCTTAGTAAAGTAGAAGTTGCTATCCTCAACGGCTCTTGGGATAATTTGACCTACGAGCAAATTGCTTCGGCAGCTAATTATTCGGTGGCATATATAAAGCGACATGCTGGTCCTGAGCTTTGGAAACTGCTTGCCGAAGTACTGGGCGAGAAGGTCAGTAAAAATAACTTTCGCTTTGCTCTAGAGCGCCGATGGCGCAGAGATTGGAGGGTAGAGAGAGCAGGGGTAACTCTGGAAAATTCAATCCAAAATTCAAAATCCAAAATTCAAAATCGATCAGACTGGGGAGAAGCGATTGATGTTTCTGTGTTTTATGGACGCACGGCAGAACTGAATAGATTAGAACAGTGGATAATCAAAGACCGTTGCCGATTGGTAGCAGTGTTGGGAATGGGGGGAATTGGGAAAACCTCTCTGGCTGCTAAACTAGCCCAACAAGTTCAGGGGCAGTTTCAGTACTTGATCTGGCGATCGCTCTACAATGCTCCACCACTTTTGGAGCTTTTGGCTAACTTAATTCAATTTTTCTCCGACTCTCAAGTTTTAGAAACTGATTTACCAAACAGCTTAGACGGCAGAATCTCCCAACTAATTGATTATTTACGTTCTTGGCGCTGTCTGATTATCCTTGATAATGCTGAAACCCTTTTACAAAGTGGGGCGATCGCTGGTAACTATCGAGAAGGCTATGAAGAATATGCTCAACTGATTAGATTAATAGGAGAAGTTAACCATATTAGTTGTCTAGTACTAACTTCACGGGAAAAACCAAAAGATGTAGCCTTCCTTGAAGGACAAGCACTACCGATTCACTCATTACAACTGAGTAGTTTAGATGTGGTGGATGGTCAAAAAATCTTTGCTCTCAAGGGGTTGTCTGGTTCTGAGTCAGAATTGAGAACAGTAGTTGAACGCTATGCAGGTAACGCCTTAGCCTTAAAAATAGTAGCGACAACAATTCAAGATGTTTTTAATGGTAATATTTCTGAATTTTTTAAACAAAATACAGCTATTTTCGGTAACATACGCGAACTTTTAGAGCAACAATTCTCGCGGTTATCAAATTCAGAAAAAAATATAATGTACTGGCTGGCAATTAATCGTGAGCCAGTTTCACTATCAGAGTTGCAAGCTGATATTGTATCACTTTTACAACCACAAAAATTATTAGAAGCTCTGGAATCTTTACTGAGGCGATCTCTAATCGAGAAGGCTACGCCTACGCTTGCTGCCAAAAGCTCTGGACTTTTTACTTTACAACCTGTAGTTATGGAGTACATAAATGATGAGTTAATACAACATATATGGGAAGAAATTACTAAACTTAATTTTGATTTATTCAAAAATCATGCTTTGATAAAAGCTACAGCAAAAGACTATATTAAAAGAATTCAAATTCGTCTGATTCTTCAACCTATTATAGAGGGACTGCTAACTATTTTTAGAAGTAAAAAAGACCTGGAAAACCAACTTAAAGAAATTTTATCAACTCTGCGTGAGACATCCACCCAAGACCAAAGTTATGCTGCTGGAAATGTCTTAAATATACTTTGTTATCTCAAGACAGATCTAAGTAACTATAATTTTTCGCATCTCACAATTCGACAAACAGATATACGAAATGTGAATTTGCACAATGTAAATTTCCAAAACGCTAATTTAGCTCAATCTGTATTTGCGGAAACTTTCGGTGGTGTTTTGTCATTGGCATTTAGCCCCAATCAAAAATTTTTAGCGATTGGGGATATGAATAGTGAGATTCGCTTGTACCAAGTTAGTGATTGGAGACAGCTAAAAATCTTTAGAGGTCATACTGATTGGGTATCAGCAATTGCCTTTAATCATGACAGTAGTATCCTTGCCAGTGGCAGTGAAGACCAAACAATCAAGCTTTGGAATGTCACAACTGGTGAATGTCTCAATACCTTGCAGGGACATGAACAAGGAATTTGGTCACTCCTGTTTACTTCAGATGCGAAAGTATTGGTCAGTAGCAGTGATGACAAAACTGTAAAAATATGGGATGTGAATACTGGTCAGTGCTTGAAAACTTTGCAAGGACATCAAAATATGGTAAGGGCAGTCGTTTTGACTCCTGACAATAAAGTGTTAGTTAGCGGTAGCGTGGACAAAACACTGAAGCTGTGGGATGTTAGCACTGGTCAATGCTTAAGAACTTTGCAAGAACATGATGAAGGGATTTGGTCAGTTGCCATCAGTCCAAATGGATGGATACTTGCTAGTGGTAGTGGCGATGGAGCAGTAAAGTTATGGGATATTAATACTGGTGAATGTTTGACGACCTTGCAGGGGCACTCTGATTGGGTGATGTCACTTGCATTTTGTCGAGATGGGCAAACCCTGGCAAGTGGTAGTTGGGATCATACAGTGAAGCTGTGGAATGTCAGTAGTGGTGAGTGCCTGAAAACTTTGCTAGAACATAATAGTATGATCCGAGCAGTTATCTTTAGTCCTGATGGTCAAATCTTGGCAAGTGGCAGTAATGACCAAACTTTGAAACTGTGGGAAGTTGCTACTGGTCAATGTTTAAAAACTATGCAGGGATATGGTAATCGCATCTGGTCAATTGCCCTCAGTCCTGATGGTCAAATGCTGGCTAGTAGTAGTAATAAAACGGTGAAATTGTGGGACATCAACACTGGCGAATGCTTCGCAACACTCATCGGACATAGCAATGAGGTCAGGTCAGTGGCATGGATTCCTGAAGGTGGTGTTGTCGCCAGTGGCAGTGAAGACAAAACGATCAAGATATGGGATATTAAGACTTGTAAATGTCGACAAACTTTGCCAGGACACTCGAATTGGATTTGGGCAATTGCTTTTAGTGCAGACGGTTGTACCTTGGCTAGTGGTAGTCATGACCATACAGTGAAATTATGGGATGTCCAGACAGGGCAATGCCTGAAAACTTTACATGCACAAAACCACGGAGTTTTGTCAGTGACGTTCAGTCCTGATGGTCTAACTTTAGCTAGTGGTGGTCATGACCATACAGTAAAGATATGGGAAATCAATACTGGTAAATGTCTGCAAACTTTGCCAGGACATAGAGGTTGGGTGTGGTCAATTGCCTTTAGCCCCGATGGACAAATTCTTAGTAGTGGTAGTGGAGATCACGTAATCAAGATATGGGAAGTCAAGACTGGTGAATGCCTGAAAACTTTGCCAGGACATACAGGGTGGGTGCGATCGCTCGCTTTTCATCCAGATGGAAAAATTCTCAGCAGCGGTAGTACGGATCAAACTGTGAAGTTATGGGATGTGAAAACTGGTGAATGCCTCAAAACTTTACAGCAACCAACTCAAGCAGTTTTATCAGTTACTTTTAGTCCTGAGGGGCATACTCTAATCAGTAGCGGTGAAGATGAGACGCTGAAGATTTGGAATATCTTGACTGGTGTTTGTATAAGAAGTTTGAGAAGTAAAAGACTTTATGAAGGTATGAAGATCGCCGGGGTTACTGGGTTAACTGAAGCGACCCTTACTACTCTTAAAACTCTAGGGGCGATTGAAACTGAACTGCACATTAGCAAAAATGAGCGAGTATCCCAACCCTCCCCTTGGCAAGGGGAGGGTGGCTGAATGAGGTGGGGCAGGGCAAACGCATCTAAATATTGACGAGTCTGAATCAGAGTGAGATTTAGCGAAACCCTTATTAAATAAGAATTTCAGTAAATTAAATTCTCACTTACATAGTAATAATAATCATCCATCAATTTTTCCAATTATCTATGTCATTTTGGAATCTCTCTTAGTTTTTATTAGTAAATAATCCCTCTTCTGTCACTCTCCGAAAACATTTGCCATTTGTGAATTCTAGAGCTTTTATCTACCAAGCGATGGCTTTGCCCGCCGCAGGCATCGCTCGATTATTTCCTAATAACAAATACAAGACCTATTTTTTTCTAATAGAAAAGCCTGTATTGACTGACTGATAAAGCTTTCATAGATTGGCTGCTCGGAAAGTGACAGAAGAGGGGTAAACTCACCCGTTTGAGCTTTGCGTTTCAGCCACAGATGGATGGTGTTGCGGCTGATATTAAATAGCTCACTGGCTTCACATTTTTTAAGCCCATCCATTTCAATGGCCTTGATGACTTTCGCATGTAGATCGTAACTATAGGGTTGAGCCATTCTGAAAACCAGGAGACAGGGCTATGATCACTTTATCTTACGTCTTGATGGAACTGGCGGTTGCTATACAACGAGAGCTAGGAAATCTGTTCCGCGCTCTTGGCAATCCTGACGGGGTTTACGCTACAGTACGAACACCTGAAGCACTCACACCAACAACGTTTGAGCAGTTTGCAAAATATAAACTACTGCCAAACATCTGCTGAATGCCATTATCAATACCTCTGTGACACTGCTGCGATCGCTCCAGGTTCGAGATAGCTATCAAGTCCACGAATCAGTGACTTGAGGTAGAGCTTGGCGATCACGAACCCGTTTTCTTGTGAAATCGTCGAGCAAGCGGATGAGGTGCGGGGAAAGTATGATCAGTCCATAAGGGCGGTTTGGTGGCGAAGTATTCAACTAACGTGTTGAGTAAGCTGCTGTAGGCAGAATGCATCTCCACAAACTTTCGCCAAGCAGATTCTGCATCCTTTAGCACAAAACCCGCCTGTGCTAAACTTGCCCGTGACTGCTCAAATTGTTCGCGATTAACTTCGAGTATGCCTGCTAAAGGAAGTTGAAACAACTGATGCAGATCCAGAACAATACGACAGCCCATTCGGTGCATCAAATACGCTCGACCGCTATGCTCAGTTTGCACGGTAGTAAGCAACAGCGTACAAGCGTCGAGCATTGCACCGAGTGTACTAATCCAGGAATCATCTTCTAGAGTCGAGCGAAAAAACGAGAGAATCGGATACGCGCGATGGCTCTCCAAAATTTCGGCTGCCCAAACTTCCCAATCCCCAATGTCACCAGGCAGTTGGTCAAGAATCTTTAAGCGAGCATAAGTTTCCAACAACGTCACCCCCGATGGAGGACTGCCAGCCCGCGCCTCGACGAGATTGACAAAAACTTCCCGATGCTGTAAACAACTGTAGAGTGAGAATAAAAACGCGATCACAAGCGACATCACAGCTAATCCCGATCCTGCTGCCGCCAGCATCACCACCCGTGCAATCCCGAAGGAGACAAAATCACCAAATCCAAGGGTGAACAGCGAGGTTCCTGCTACGTAAAGGGCACTACCAAAATCTCGAATCGCAGGTTGGATGGAGTCTTGCAGAGCGTACAGGATCAGTCCGTATCCAAAAATCAATACAATCACCCAAACCGTGAGCAGCAGCATCAACGACAACGGCGCGAATATTCCCAATAAATATTCCTGCCGCTTGCCGGCGTGCAAACTTAGTTTTCGCCACGGTAACCAAAATAATCTGATCAGCAGAGATGAAATCCTAAACGTGCGTGGCGAGCGACGAGGAACGATCACCACCTGAAATACATCAAACGACACAATCACAATGATTAAGATACCGATGCTTGCCTCACATATCGCCATCGTTTGATTGCCTGAGTTGGAACTTTTACCTTTGACAAAAATTGTAAACTATGCATGGCAAGATTTTTGAAGATTCTGACTCAAATGGCAGGCTCGAAAAGCTCTAAACTATGTACAATAAGCACTACATTCTCTTCGCTATTGAACAGTGAACAGATGAGTAGCTGACAAGGCGCAGCCCACCTTTAACATCGCTTCGCTGTACCTTGTCAGCAGATAATGCGCTCTCACTCAATTCCAGCAATTACCTGTTGAATCAAGGTTTTTGCAAATGCTACTGTTAAAGGTCTGTGCTTGAGTATTAAGCGATACCACATTGCAGAATAATAAGGGTTTCAGGCGACGTTTCTAAGACTGACAAGAGCGATCGCTTGCCTGGACAGGAGAACGGATCTACAACCCTATTGCTCAAAAAGCAGATGATACAGGCATTCTGGCGGATTGTATCCCATCGGTCAAATGAACGGATGGTAAGCCTTCTAGAAATCTTTTCGCTCTACTGAAGAAAGCGAAACGGGGGGATTGAAGTAAGGACGCATTATTTCTTGTGGCACTTGAGGTGACGCTTGATGACTCGCTAAGACTGCGCTATCGAAATAAATATTTTTTTGTTTTTCCATTGCCAATAGCTGCGGCTTCAGACCTTTTATGCTGAGTGCAATTATTACTTTTTACTCTAAACTGAGTTATTCTAAGCTGAGGCATTGTTTCGGTGAAAGCGATCGCTTCAACGAAGAGGCGTGTGCTAATCATGCCTCAAATCTACCTGTAGGTAGTTTTATCTTTTTCTTATGCCTGAAAGTATAGATCCTTAGTCAAAACTTAAGTTAAAAAATTGGAGGAATCCACAAAGTAATAAAGACTACCAAACTTGAGCGACAAGAAAAATTAGCAGACCAACGGGCGCAACTTAGCCTTCAACTCAACCTGCTGTCTGAGTAAAAAATCGCTAAACTCATTGCCTTAGTTGAGGAATTACGCCAGGATATTCTCAATGTCAGAAATCGCTCTAACCCAGAGGCGCAAATGATGAAGTTCCCGACAGATCCACACGCCATTCTAGATGTATTAGAAGAGACTTTAGCATTAGAGCTAGCAAGTTTTTCGCAGCAAAAAACATCAATTGAAGAATAATTTACTTGCTTTGGTGGTCTGCCAACTCCAAAAATGTTATGAAGCGCGATAAGGAAACCGCCGACTTGATAAGCATTTAGATATAAAAAAACTGAAGCCAAGTCCTGCGCCCTCCGGGCTGGGACAACCTCTACGAAAGACTTTGAAAGATAAACTAGTGAATATTGGCTGGCTCGGTTCAGACAGGGGGAAACCAAGAGTACACGGTGATAAATTCAAACTCAACGATTTCAGTACCTGGTCAAGGCTCTGGCTGTGCTTGGATTTGCTGCACAATAGCATCAATACTTGTATGCCCTTGCCCAGAGCGTAATACTGGAACTAAATAGTTGGCGCTAACAATGAGATATCGCAATTAATAAATAACTTATGCCCAATATATAGTCCCTAGTCGTTTGCAATTATTACTAGCTAATGTTGCTCAATCCTACATCAGCTAGCTAAATTACTAAACTCCTAACTACAAGATATAGGATGTAATAAGTTTTGTTACAGTTTTGCACCTGAAAATTTTAAATAAAAATATATGTATATACGCAGTTGGTATGATTATTTATGACTAAATATAGCTCGTTTGGTAGTTTCATTACTTAAGTAAGAAAGTATAAACATTACTCGTGTAAGATAAATAAGCTGATAATCTCAGCGATTGTATCAAGTAAAAATATAGTTCTATTGGATATGCGATCGCATATCTTTTTAAAATAATGCCAAACTCCAACTTGAAAGATGACTCATTATGGTTCAAAAATGCAATTATCTACGAACTAGGTGTTCGCACATTTGCTGACAGTAATGGTGATGGTATTGGTGATTTTCCAGGGCTGACAGAAAAACTAGACTATTTACAAGATTTAGGTATTACTGCCATTTGGTTGTTACCTTTTTTTCCTTCACCACTCAGAGATGATGGTTACGATATTGCCGATTACACTAGTATCAATCCTATCTATGGCACGTTAGAAGACTTTAAAGCGTTTTTGAGCGCTGCTCATCAGCGCGGTATCCGTGTAATTATTGAGTTAATTATTAACCATACCTCTGACCAACATCCTTGGTTTCAAAGGGCACGTCGCGCCCCGAAAGGGAGTCAGGAGCGAGATTTTTATGTTTGGAGTGATACTCCTGAAAAATACCAAGAAGCGCGAATTATCTTCCAAGATTTTGAGACATCTAACTGGACTTGGGATTCAGTTGCCAAAGCTTATTGCTGGCATCGTTTCTATTCCCATCAGCCGGATTTGAATTATGACAATCCCTTGGTGCGCGAGGCAGTATTTGATGTTCTAGATTTTTGGTTGGAGATGGGTGTAGATGGACTACGCATGGATGCTGTGCCTTATCTATACGAACGGCAAGGAACGAACTGCGAAAACTTACCTGAAACCCATGCGTATTTGAAGGAGTTGCGATCGCACATCGACGCGAAATTTCCTAACCGGATGTTACTAGCTGAGGCGAACCAATGGCCTGAAGATGCAGCTCAATATTACGGTGCTGGGGATGAGTGTCACATGAACTTTCATTTTCCCCTAATGCCGCGTTTGTTTATGGCAGTGCGGATGGAAGATAATTTCCCGATTGTAGATATTCTTCAGCAAACTCCATCGATTCCTGATAACTGTCAGTGGGCATTGTTCCTCCGCAACCATGACGAACTGACTCTAGAAATGGTGACAGATGAAGACCGGGATTTTATGTATGGGGCCTATGCACAAGACCCAATGATGCGGGTAAATTTAGGCATCCGCCGCAGATTAGCGCCGCTTTTGGGCAATGACCGCCGCCAAATTGAGTTACTCAATAGTTTACTGTTATCTCTACCAGGAACCCCCGTACTTTACTACGGTGATGAAATTGGCATGGGAGATAACGTTTATCTAGGCGATCGCAATGGTGTTCGCACACCTATGCAGTGGAGTTCTGACCGCAACGCCGGTTTTAGTCGCACCAACCCGCAACGCTTGTATCTACCTGTCATTGTTGACTCAGAATATCACTACGAAGCACTCAACGTCGAGGCACAACGGACTAATAGCAATTCTCTGTGGTATTGGATGAAACGTTTAATTGCAACTCGCAAACGTTTTCCGGCATTGGGTGAAGGGCGTTTTGAATTGCTACAGTCTAATAATCGCAAAGTTTTTGCCTTTAGCCGGATCGCCTCTGAAGAACATATCCTGGTAGTAGCAAATTTATCTCGTTATGTGCAAACGGTGGCGTTAGATTTATCAACCTTCAATGGGCTACTACCAGTAGAAATTTTTGGTTCCACTGAATTCCCACCGATTACAGAATCGCCCTATTTCCTTAGCTTAAGTCCTTACGGGTTTTACTGGTTCACCTTACAACCTAAACCTAGCTCAACTCAATCTCTTAAACCCCAAGCAGACTTAAGCTATCTGTTGGTAAATGGTTCATGGCAGAATGTGATTGGGCAACGAGAGTCAAAAAGCATTCTAGAATCAACGTTGCGGGATTACCTTTATACCTGTAGCTGGTTTGGCGGCAAAACTCGGACTGTACAATCAACACAAATCATTGAAGCGATTTCTTTACCCTATAACCAGCAGATAGCTCAAATTGTTTGGTTGCAGCTAGATTATAGCCAGGGAAACCACGAAACTTATCTGTTATTTCTCGCCTATGCAGAAGGTGAGCAAGCAACACATCTTTTGGCAGAAATGCCGCAAGCTGTAATTGCACGGCTTGGAGTGCAAGGCAAAATAGACACTCCTCCACCCAATACTCAAGAAGTTGGAATTTTATTTGATGCTTTAGCAGACAAGAACTTTCTCACCTCACTGCTAGATGATGCGATCGCTAATCATCACTCTTATAAAGGGATAACCGGAGAATTATTTGGCACTACTACTGATTCATTCTCCGAATTGCGCCAACAGTTAACCAATCGTGAGCCGATTGTCCTGAATAAAGAAGAACAAACCAATACTTATATAGTTTATGGCGATCGCTTGTTGTTAAAACTCTTCCGCAAAGTCGAGGAGGGTTTGCACCCAGATTTAGAAATCCGGCGTTTCTTATACCAGAAAAAACGCTTGCAACACTCAATTTTCCTAGCTGGTGCTTTAGAGTACCGCCGTGCAAATAAAACAGGCAATAAAACTGCCCTACCCACGACTATAGGCATATTACAAGAGTTTATTTCAGATATCCGCAGTGGCTGGGACTACACCCTTGATAGTTTGCAAAAGTACTTTGATTTAGTGACCACAGAACACGCCACTATTAGCGAAGTGCCTCTGCCATCAGGTTCCTTATTGGATTTACAGAGAATTGAGATTCCAGAATTGGCAATTGCAACTATCACTTCTTACCTGCAAAGTGTTGAGTTGTTGGGTAAATCCACAGCTGAATTCCATATAGCGCTGGCTACAAATATAGATAGCTCAGACTTTGCTCCAGAATCTTTTTCATCACTTTATCAACGTTCGATATATCAAAATGCACGTAACTTAACTGGACAAGTATTTCGGTTGTTAAAAGAACGAGCAAACTACTTGCCAATCAATACTCAACCATTAGCATTAGAAGTTCTTAATAGCCAACAGAAAATCTTAGAACGCTTTCAGTTAGTTGTCGGGCAAAAAATTACTGCATTGCGGACTCGTCATCATGGAAACTACCATTTATCGCAAGTATTTTACACAGGAAAAGACTTTATTATTCCGGATTTTGAAGGCAAAGCAGATCGCAGTTTAAGCGAACGACGCATAAAGCGATCACCTCTACAAGATGTAGCAGGAATGTTGCTATCTTTCAACTATGCAGTTAACGAAGCTCTCCGCTATCAAAAAGAATCTGGGATGATCCTGCCTGAAAATTTACCCCTTATAGAACAATGGGGACAGTTTTGGTATAGCTGGGTCAGTACTAGCTTTTTGAATTCTTATCTAGAAACTGCTAATCAAGAATCTTTCCTGCCAAAGACAACAGAAGAATTAAATGTGCTGCTTTTTGCCTATCTTCTAGAGCAAGCGATTGATGCACTAGGTTGTGAACTAAATAATCACTCTGATTGGGTAGAAATTCCACTCAAATTTATTCTGCAACTATTAAGTAAAACTGCTAATCACAGTTTTTGATAGTACCTGAGGGGGCGACAACAAAGGCTAGGATATTGAAAGAAACTCGATTGCATCAAAATATCTTGAGGCAGATACCCCAAGCGCCGACTTAATAGCGATCGCTCCTGCACCGTATTTTGCTGCGTTAAAAAGTCGCCTTTTCTAGACGCGATAATTTTGTGATTAGACACAAAAAGAAAACGATGAGACAGTTTACCCTGTTTACGCTACTGTATGTAGTAACGGGAGTTTGTCTAACGGCGATTGCGCTTGAGCATCCTCTTATGACTCCAGACTTGAAACCAATTCTGCTAGTCGATGCCGAACTGTCATATCTTTTCGCTGTACTGAGTACCTTTAGGTTTTGGCGTGCGGCTTGACGCCAAAACCAAGTTAGACTGCACCAATAGGCAGCTTAGAAACAGAATTGGGTCGCGATCGCACCCTGCCAATGCCCCAGGTATGTGTTCTGTGTAAGGCTTCCTATCAGCTACCCCAACAGCCTCGCCAACTTGGGAGACTAGGTGTTGGTAGAACTTGCCAACGCTGTCGAGTCCTTGCTGCATTTTCAGCTTCAACCCCAACGAGCTTTGGATAACGCTATTTTTCGTTTGGGAAGTGTCAAGGGATGTTGTGTCAATTACGGCAGTGGTTAACACTTATTATTAGTGCTTATTAGTGCCTGACACCAAATCAGAACTGACATTTTGAGCGCTAGCTAACACAGATGCTTCATCCCAATTTAACCACCCCTTGAAAATCAAATCATGCTCGTTATCAGGGGCAATGAATTGATAAACACACTCTCGATTGTCTCGTGAACCAAGCCGACCCACATAGTCCAGTTTCAAATCAATCTTGTCAAGTAATTATAGAGAAACGCTTTTGGCTGCAAACACTCCTTTGACAAAATTAGCCAATCAGCGAGTCCGGTTTGTATTTCGTCCCACTCAAGTGTATGGTAATCTGCTCAAGCAAACCTTACAGCCCAAATTCCTGCAAAATGGTGTAGATCGTAGTATTGCTCTTGATGTTCTCCGCCGATCGCTACTTAAATCTGAAATTAAACCTGAATCTTGGGCAATTATAGCCGCAGAACAGCAGGCACTAGCACAGTTAGATATTCCTCTGTTTGCTACTCACTTTAATAGTGATGCTTTACCATCAACAAGTAGCATCTTTGATTACACCAGCAAATATTGCTAGCGATCGCAAATTTGATATTGTATCTGGAGCGGCTGGGGCGATTTTAGGATTGTTAACTCTCTATTCTTACATCCCAGATCCAGTAGTTCTAGAGCAAGCAGTTATCTGCGGTCATCATCTACTAAATCACCATAGCGCCAGCAGTAATGGTATCAGAGCTTGGGCTACCCTAGACGAAAAACTTTTGACCGGATTTTCTCATGGTGCAGCTGGTATTGCCTACGCATTACTATGATTGTATGGTGTCACTCAAGATACAATCTTTCTCGCTGCTGCTGAGGAAGCGATCGCTTCTACAGGGTGCGCGAAACACTCAAACGTGA
Organism: uncultured Nostoc sp.; assembly: GCF_964245575.1. GTDB lineage: Bacteria > Cyanobacteriota > Cyanobacteriia > Cyanobacteriales > Nostocaceae > Nostoc. The sequence goes on from NZ_CAXTNP010000067.1 coordinate 29,885, forward strand.
AGGCGGAAGTTCCT
>NZ_CAXTNP010000068.1:0-29339 GCF_964245575.1 uncultured Nostoc sp.
ACCTAATAAACTGAGATTTGTTCCTTCTCAAATCGTAACTTTAACTTTACTGCTGACATTAGTTTTGTTTATTCCTCAAATCTGCCTCAATTGGCAAGCATATTACAACTTTAATAGTATTACTAAAAATGAATTTAAACTCCAAATACTAAGCGATGAAATTACTTATCTTGATGAAGTATTAACGATGTCAGCAGGCATGAATGCTGCTACAGGAAAAATTATTTGGGAAAAACGGTATCGCCAATTTGAACCTAAACTTGATCTAGCTATTAAAGAATCTATTCAACTGGCTCCTAAAGTATATGAAAATGAGGATGCTAAAAAAGTTGATGCTGCTAATCAGCGCTTAGTTGCTATTGAATATCAATCTTTGGAATTAGTTAAAAATAATCAAAAAGAGATAGCACAACTACTACTTTCTAACCGCGAATATGAAAATTACAAACAAATTTATGCTGATGGTGTTGCTAAAATAAAGCGTAATATTTCACTTCAGTTACAGCAGAAAGCTGATGATTATTACAAAAGAATATTTTGGGCAATTTTAGAATATATTATAAGTTTAGCAATGTTGATTCCGGCATGGCTTTTAGTATTGCATTTATTACAAAAATACTTAAAAGCTAAAAAAATTGCTCAAGCCGCCTTAGAAGAAACGAATTATAGGTTAGAAATGCAAGTTGCAGAGAGAACGGCAAAATTAAAAGAAAAAAATAATCAACTACAACAGACACTGCAAGAATTGCAACACGCTCAAGTACAACTTATTCAAACTGAAAAAATGTCCTCATTAGGTCAGCTAGTTGCTGGTGTTGCTCATGAAATTAATAATCCAGTTAATTTCATTTATGGTAACCTGATGCATGTTAGAGAATATAGTCAGGACTTACTAAGTTTAATTAAGCTGTATCAGCAACAAATTTTTAATTACAACCCAGAACTAAATAGTTTTCTTGATGAGATAGATTTAGAGTTTATTATTGATGATCTGCCGAAAGTATTATCTTCAATGGCAGTTGGTACTGACCGCATTCGTGAGATTGTGCTAACTTTGCGGAACTTCTCGCGTCTTGATGAAGCAGAAATGAAACCTGTTGATATTCATGAAGGAATTGATAGCACTCTATTAATTTTACAGTATCGTCTCAAAGCAAAGCATAAACAGCAGGAAATTGCAATAATCAAATATTATGGTGATTTGCCTCTTGTTGAATGTTATGCAGGAGGACTGAATCAGGTATTTATGAATATTTTAAGTAACGCTATTGATGCTTTATATGAATGGGAAGAAGAGTGTTTAAAAAAAGAGGCTAAAAAACACCTTAGCTCTATTATTGTCCAGACTCAAGTTAAGAATGAAGAGTGTGTGATTATTAGTATTAAAGATAATGGGCCAGGAATACCAGAGGAAGTTAAGGCTAAATTGTTTGATCCTTTCTTTACTACTAAACCTATAGGTAAAGGCACAGGCTTAGGATTATCTATTAGTTACCAGATTATAGTAGATAAGCACAAGGGAAAAATCGAGTGTATTTCTGCACCTGGTAAGGGTACAGAGTTTTTGATTGAGATTCCGATTAAGCAGATGCGGTAAGCAAATATATACACTGTGCAGCTTAACTAAACCCTATTGATATCAGGTTCGGTTAAATACTGATATAGCTAGCTTTTCCTAATCAAATAAGGTACATAAGAGCAAGCTCTTCGCTTCTGGGTAGGGGGTTGGGGGTGAGGTTAAGTACTTACTCAACTGAGAACCGCTATATTATTTGTAGTCACACCTTTGACATAATCTTGCAATGGCTTTGTCAATATGATCTGCAATAGTTTACTCATCAAACTGTTTAACGGAACTAGGCAGGTAATCCCTGCCTTTTTTAATCAATTCCCTTTAGCACTGCATTCCCTTGCTATTTAATTATGGACGATTCCCCTTTACCTGAGAATTACTAATAGAAAATCCTCGACGCGTAGGTTTAATGCTAGCTAATTCCACCTGAAAACTTACCTTGTCGGCCATCTCCTTGCTTCTTGCTTCCAAAGTCCATTTCCCAGGACGCAAATTCCAAAAGAAAGAATTAGCTGAGTTTGTATTTAGCTTTTCCCCATTCAGCCACCATTCAACAGGCGCAGATTTATTTCCCGCTAACTTAAATTCGAGTTTTTGCTTCGCTTCTTCACCTGGATACAGTAAAAAGAAATCGCCATTATGCGGAGATAAAATTCTCAAATTGGTAGAAACAAGACTCGATTGCTGTTGTTTTGCCAACCACTCATCATACTCTGGTGGTAAATTGAATTGATTGTCACCTTCGTAGGCAATTTTATCTTCTGGATAGAAATATTCCTGCACGACTGAGGTACAATCTGGTGTTGGTCGTAACCCCGAAATTGCACAAACAGGTAATTGCACTAAACCTTCTGGAGGTGGAAAACCTGCTGGTTCTTGATGTTCGTGCAGGTGTAACATAATTCGATTCCACAAGGGCGCAGCCCCGGTAACACCGGAAACGTGATGCATCGGTTCACCGTTGAAATTGCCTACCCAAGTAGCGACAGTGTAATCTGTGGTGAAGCCAACTGTCCAAGTATCCCGAAAATTGGAAGAAGTGCCAGTTTTAACAGCAACGGGGAAAGGTAAATTTAACACTGAGTCTACACCAAATGCTGTTGCACGAGCATGGTTGTCACTAAGTATGTTGGTGATTAATTGCCATATTGTCGTCGAATTTTGGATTTTAGATTTGGGATTTGGGATTGGGGAATCAGAAAATGTGCTTACTAGCGGCGTAGCTTCTCCGAGTTGTGCCATAGTAACGTAAGCTCTAGCTAATTCCCATAAACTGACTTCGCCACTACCGAGAGTTAACCCTAAACCGTAATGTTCTGGAGTTTGATTGAGGTGTTCAAAGCCCAATTGATGCAGACGTTCTAAGAAAGTTTCTACGCCTACTTTTTCTAAAACCCTGACTGCGGGTACATTTAGAGAATTTGCTAAAGCGATTCGTACCCGTACTGGGCCAAGAAAGCTTTCGGTGTAATCGGTGGGGCTATAAAGTTTCGCGCCGGGAATGGCATAATGAGCGGGTACATCTGCCAAAATGGTATTTGGACGAATTAAACTTTTTTCTAAAGCTAATTCATACACAAAAGGCTTGAGAGTAGATCCTGGTTGACGTAGCGCTTGCACTCCATCATTGCGTCCCAGTTTGGCTTCATTAAAGTAATCAGGGGAACCGACATAAGCCAAAACTTCGCCAGTGTGGTTGTCAATTACTAACGCAGCTGCATCATGGACATTGTTGACGGCGAGAGAAGAAATTACCTGCTGCACCTGTGCTTCGACAAACTGCTGTAAAGGGCGATTTATAGTCGTGCGAATAACGGATTTATCCCCCCAACCCTCTTTAAAAAGGGGGGCTTGATTCTCCGCTTTGTAAGGCTTGCTCGGGAGGATTTGATTGGCTAACCAAAACAAAAAGTGTGGTGCGGCGATAATTCCCCGTTGGCGAGATTGAAACACAACCTTTTCAGCAGATGTTCGGGCTGCGATCGCCCCACTTATATACTCATCCTGTACCATACGATTGAGGACGTATTTTTGTCGCTGCTTCAGCCGTTCCCAATGCTCATAAGGGTTAAAGTATGTGGGATTATTAGGAATAGCAGCCAACAAACTAGCTTGGGCAAGATTCAACTCACTAGCTGGGATGGAAAAATAAGTCCGCGCGGCTGCTTCCACACCATATATATTCCCTGCCATCGGTAGCCGATTGATATATGCAGAGAGAATTTCATCTTTATTCATCCCTGCTGCTAACCGCCAAGATAGCCAAATCTCACTGAGTTTACCAGAGAAGCTGCGGGGCACTGGATCTAACATCCGCGCTAACTGCATAGTAATTGTGGAAGCGCCGGAAACAATTCGTTTCGCGTAGATGGCTTCTTTGCTGGCGCGGATAATAGCTTTCATATCCAACGCCCCGTGATGGTAAAAGCTGCCATCTTCGGCGGCTAAAATGGCATGGGTAAACTGGGGCGAAACCTGATTTAGTGGTACTACTGATGTATGCTCTTGGTCACGGGTGAGCAATGTTCCTAATGGTAAACCATTGCGATCGCTAAATTGCATTGCCAACTGATTTTGGGCAATATCTGCGGTATGAATGGGTGCAAAATAAGGTAGTAGGCGTACAACCAGACAGATTACCAGCACAGCTAAGATAACCTTATTAGTGTGCTTAATTTTGAGTAGCGATCGTGAAATTAGTTTCATCAGGGAATCCTTGCCCAAGAAAACTTACTTTAATTTTGACGTAGCGATTACATCTAAATCAGGAAATATGTCAAATCCTTAACAATTAATTTGTCATAACTTAGGATATATAAATTAATATTTGCAAAACTTAAATACTTCTTCATAGTTAAGAATTGTATTGATTTTGCGGAACAATCACATGGTATTGGTTATCTATGTAAATAAACATAAGTTATATCCAATATTTGAGTAAAAAATAGTCATCAGCTTTCCCTTATTAGTCTTGGCATTGCCAACTCCATAAGGGAATACAAACTTTTATTCGCTATAATTTGTGAATTTTTATTTTGAATTACTAAAAATATGATTATCAGAATTTTACTCAGTTTCCACCATAAAATTCTTTATTTCTTCCTTCTCTTCTCTACGAGAGGCTGCGCCAACGAGACGCTGCGCGAAGGCGTCCTTGGCGGCTCGTTAAAAAAAATTAGTCATTCTTCGAGCCAGAAGAGAAAAATACGGTATCTTCTTCTCTTTACATTTATGCTAGGAATGGCAGGGTGTAATTTTTTTGGTATCAACTCAAATAAAGAACAACTCCCAGCAGTATCTCCACTCACACTACCAAAATTACCAGACTGGATTGAACAAATTAGTCCCATTGGAGATGCAAAACCTCTTAACCAAATCCGCATCCGTTTTAAAGAAGCTTTAATCCCAATTGAAAGCCTAGACAGTCCAGAACAACAGAAAATATTAGAAAAATTTTCTCTTTGGCCGCCTTTACCCGGTCAATTTCGCTTTTTGACACCGCGTATGGTAGGTTTTCAAGCTGAGAAAGCCTTGCCAATAGCGACAAGATTTCAAGTCACTCTCAAAGCAGGTTTAGCCGATTTAAAAAATCATCGCTTAGACAAAGATTTACCTTGGACTTTCAACACCGAATCTATCAATCTGACTAATTTACCCGGTGTCAATTCAATTGAGAAGGCTGATATCGAACCAATTGATTTACAACAGAAATTACAGTTTACTTCAAATGTAGAATTGGATTTAGCTTCTGTACAAGAACATTTACAGTTAATTCCCGAAGGTAAAAATAAAGGTACAGGTTTTAAAGTTGAATTAAACAAAGAAGAAAAACCATTAAAAGATGAAGAACCTTTAGAAAAATTTGACCCTTCAGCACGCAGTTGGATTTATAACCTCATCCCCCAGCACAATATCGAAAAAGCAACCCCTTATCGCCTAGTATTTTCTCCAGGAATACGTCCTGCTTATGGCAATCTCCCTACAGAAAAAGAATTTGCCAGTAAATTAGCAACTTATTCGCCTTTAGCATTTAAAAAAATTAACTTTTACGGACAGCCAGATGCAGGTGGAACTTTTGGAAGATTTCTTAAAGGCAGTCCTCAGCTAGAATTTAATAACGTCTTAGTGGCAGATTCAGCTAAAGAAAATATTAAAATCAATCCGCCACCCAAAGATATTTCGAGAATCATACAAATAAACGATGAAGATAAAATTGTCGGCATCAATCCTTATGCGTTAGAACCTGCCAAGATTTATACAATTACTATCGGCGGAAACCTCAAAGATAAGTTTGGACAAACTTTGGGTAAACCTGTCACACTTAAATATGATACTGGAGATTTAGCTGGGGATATCTGGGTACCATCAGATTTGAATATTTTCCCCACAGGTAAGGATTTACAGCTAAATATTAGTACGGCAAATCTTCCCGAATCTAAATACAAAGCAGCTTATCGAGTAGTTAAACCAACAGATTTAGTTTATTTTAATAATAGTAATGATTTATTGCCACAACCTTCTGAATGGCAAAGCTTTAAGGTATCGGGTAAGAAAAATCAATCAGTTGACGTTGCTGTTCCTCTGCGGGAAAAAATCAGTGCAGCTACGGGGATGTTAGCTTATGGAGTGCAAGCCCGCACTAATAAATATCAGGAGAATGGAAAAGAACTGTGGCGAGAACCTACAACTTATGGCTTGGTTGAATTGACGAATTTGGGCGTATTTACTCAGTGGTTTCCTGAGTCAGGCTTAATTCGCGTCAATCATCTTACAGATGGTTCACCAGTTCAAGCGGCTGCTGTGGAAATTTATCAATCAAAGTTACAGGCTAAATCTCGTCCCGAACCTGTACCTTGTGCAACGGGTAAAACTGATGAAAATGGAACTTTTACAATTATTCGTGAAGGATTACAGCAATGTTATTCTGGGAATGAAAGTTATAGTAAATCACCACAATTATTAGTAATTGCCCGGGAAAATCAAGATTGGGCATTTGCTAGAGTTGAAGAATATAGCGGCGTTTATGGCTATGGTATTGATGCAGATTGGCAAAATGGTAAACCTGAATCACGCGGGGTAATTTTCTCAGATAGACAGTTGTATCAACCAGGAGAAAAAGCTTGGTTAACTGGTTTTGCTGACTTTTTACAAAATGGGGCAATCCAACAAGATAAAAATGCTGTTTACCAATTAACTTTGGTAAATCCTGATGGGCAAAAGACTAATTTAGGTAAGCAAACGACAAATGAATTTGGTACATTTTCTTTAGAACTGCCCATCAAGACTACTCAGCGCTTAGGCTATTATACAATCCAGGGTAAGGGGAAGAATGGGCAAGAAATTTCTGGAGAATTTCGGGTAGCTGAGTTTAAGCCACCCAATTTTAAAGTCGAACTCAACTTAGATAAAGAATTTGCTCTCATTGAGGAGAAAGTTAATATTAATGCTACAAGTAATTATTTATTTGGTGCGCCTGTAGAAGGTGGCGAAGCAAAATACTTTATTACTCGCCAACAGACTAATTTTGTTCCTAAAGGTTGGGAGGAATTTACTTTTGGAAGGCAATGGTTATGGCCAGAGGAAACTCCTACTATATCTAGTGATGTCTTACAAACTAATGCCCAATTAGATGGTAATGGTAAAACTAGTCAAACTGTGAATGTGACTAATGATTTACAATATCCGATGACTTATCAGGTAGATGTGCAAGTTGCAGATGTTTCTAATTTATCTGTAGCGAATTCCAAAACTTTTACAGCCTTACCAAGTAATCGCCTTATCGGGTTAAAAAGTAATTTCATTGCTGATGCTGGTAAGGCTTTTCCCATTGAAGTGATTGTTACTGACCCTACAGGAAAAGCGATTACAGGCCAACGAGTACGCCTGGAATTACAACAGATTAAATACAGCAGCGTCACACAGTTGGTGGAAGGTAGCCGAACTCCAAAAAATCAAGTTGAATATAAAACAGTAGGACAAACAGAAATTACATCTGCAAGCAATCCGCAATTGGTAAATTTGACAGCGCCGGAATCTGGTTCATACCGGATTAGAGTTAATTTTAGTGATGCTAAAGGCGAATTAAGTGCGACAGATTTACAATTTTGGGCAACTGGAGAAAATCCTGTATTTTGGGGTTATAAAGAAAAAGATGTCTTAGAAATTCAGCTAGATAAAAAAGAGTTTAAACCTGGGGAAACCGCTACTGTACTAATTCAATCTCCCTATCCAGATGCAGAATTGTACTTTGCTGTAATTAAAGACAAACCCCTTTATCAGCAAATTACCAAAACTCAGGGAAGCGCACCACAAATTCAGTTTAAAGTCACGCCAGAAATGCTGCCAAATGCAGCCATTGAAGCTGTCTTAGTCAGACAAGGTAAACCCATCAACCAAGTGGAAGCAGGAAGTTTAGATAACTTGGTGAAGATTGGTTTTACACCTTTTAAAGTTAACTTAGAAGATAAGTATTTAAAACTGCAAGTTAAGCCAGTTCAAGCATCATTAGAACCTGGTGCAGAGGAAACGGTACAACTGGAACTGAAGGATAATCAAGGCAATCCCACCAAAGGACAATTTACAGTTATGGTGGTAAATGAAGCGGTGTTACAACTTTCTGGTTATCGTTCGCCAGATTTGGTGGATACAGTTTATGCAGAACAGCCGATTTCTACCCGCTTTAGCGATAATCGACCAGATGTAATTTTACAACCACAAGATGTAGCTAAACCTAAAGGTTGGGGTTATGGCGGTGGTTTTTCAACTGGTGCAGCCAATACTCGTACTCGCACAGATTTTCAAGCCTTAGCTTACTACAACGGTTCTGTTCTCACCGATGCAAATGGTAATGCACAGATAACCTTTAAACTCCCGGATGACTTAACTACATGGCGGGTGATGGCTGTGGCCACTGATGGAAATCTGCGTTTCGGGAATGGGGACGCGACGTTTATCACCACTAAGCCACTGCTAACTAATGCCATCTTGCCACAATTTGCCCGTCCAGGCGATCGCATCCTCGCTGGTTTATCTGTAACTAACAACACTGGGAATACTGGAAATCTCTCAATTAATGGCGAACTTAGCGGTACGGTGAAGTTTGCTGAGAAAAACCCCACAGCTACTGCTTTGCAAACCAAAGCTGAATCTGCAACTCATGCTTATCGCTTTCCAATGGTGGCGGATAGTGTGGGAGTTGGTAAAGTTCGCTTTACTACTCAGCTAAATGGTACAGCCGCAGATGCTTTTGAAGTTCCTTTGGAAATTAAGCCAATTGAAATTACAGAACAAGTTGTTGAAACTGGTGTCACTGAAAAACAGGTGAATATTCCTCTGAATGTTGATAAAAATATCTTCCCTGATGCGGGAGGTTTAGATATTCAGTTGGCGAGTACTTTGATACCGGAGATTCAAGTACCAGCAAAGCAGGTTTTAGAAGATGATGATTTACCGTTTACAGAACCTGCTGCAAGTCAATTAATAATTGCTGCTAATCTGCAAAATCTTAAACAAAAATATGGTCAGACATTTGCAGAATTTGATCCTAGCCAACAGGCAAATCAAGCCATTGAAAAATTACAAAAACTCCAAATAGCAGATGGTGGTTTTGCTGCTTTCCCCGGACAAGAAAAATCTGACCCTTGGGTTTCTTCTTACGCGGGTGAATCTTTGGCTAAAGCTAGTCAGGTGTTCCCTAATTTAGTTGATTCTGCAATGGTGTCTCGCCTTAAAACTTATCTGCAAAAAGTTCTAGCGAATCCTGGAGAATACGATTTTTGCAAACAGCTACTCTGTAAAAGGCAACTGCAACTTAATGCTTTAATTGCTATATCAGAACTGGGTGAAAAACGCAATACTTTCCTCGCAGATATTTATGAACAGCGCAATAACTTTGATTTAGTAACTCAAATTAAATTAGCGCGATACTTATCTCAATTCCCAGAATGGCAAGATGAATCTCAACAATTAGTAAACAAGCTGCAACAGAGTATATATGAAACTGGTCGCACAGCAGTTGTGAGTTTACCCAGCAGTTGGGGATGGATGAGTTCATCTACCACGACGCAAGCGCAAGCTTTACGCTTGTTTATTGCCAAACAAAGTAAACCCGAAGTTATAGATAAGTTATTCCAAAGTCTTCTGGCATTGCGACGGGATGGCAGATGGCAAACTAACTATAATAATGCCCAAGCCTTAACAGCCTTGGTAGATTATAGTCAACTGCAACCCACACCACCTAATTTTGTTGCCACAGTACAATTAGCTGGTAATAAGTTAGGAGAAAATCGCTTTGAAGGCTATAAAAATCCTAGTTTACAGCTAAATGTACCGATGAATCAATTACCTCGTGGGCGTAATGATTTAACGTTACAAAAATCAGGTAATGGCACTTTACACTATCTGGTTGCTTATAATTATCGCTTGCAGGGAAATCAACCAGGCAGATTTAACGGTTTACGGGTAACACGGGAAATTAGTCAAGTAAATCAAGAGAAAGTTTTACAAAAAACAGGTATTTACGCTTTCGATAAACCCTTGACTTTAGGCTGTGGACAAGTGTTTGATATTGGTTTAGAAATCATTGCCGATCATCCTGTGGATCATGTGGTGATTAAAGATCCGCTACCATCAGGTTTTGAGGCGGTGGATGCAAGTTTTCAAACTACTACAGCTGCATTACAAGCAAAAGCCGATAACTGGGAACTTGGGTTTAGAAATATCTACCGTGATCGCATTATCGCCTACGCCGATCACCTAGAACCAGGAGTTTATAGTCTGCATTACTTAGTCCGTTCTGTTACTCCTGGTACATTTTCTTGGCCTGGTGCAGAAGTTCACTTGCAATATGCACCAGAAGAATTTGGGCGTACTGCTGAATCTACATTAATACTGGAGGATGGGAAGTAATTATTTATGCCATCTTTGGCTACAACAAATCTAAAAATCTTTCCAAGTCTATACGAGCCTGCTTTAAAATCTTGGCTAGGGTGGAACGCTTAACTGGCCGATGAGGTGGAACAAATTCTTGAGCAATTTAGTTTCCTTTAAAGACTAACTCCAGAGAAGATTCACTTTTTTGACCCAGAAACTGAGTTAGCAATATTTCCCTAGAAATTAATCTCCAATTTTAATTTCTATACAGGAGCATAGCCTTCATTACCCTCAAGTAGTGGGTATTCTGAACCCAGAATATCAATTAGAGTTTTTCTCACCTCTTTGTACTTTTCCTCCGTCCAGTTATCTTCCCTCATTTTCCTGAGAGACTCTGGAGAACTGCCAGCACTAAAGCGAGAACGAGTAGGTTTAAAAAACTGTGTGACGTACTCCGCAGCATTTAGATCAGCTATGCGCCGACCAAACGTTTTAGGATCTTTAATTGGTAGCATAGGGCTAATTGAGATACCGATAGAAACACCAGCTTCTACAAGTTTTTGAGCAGCTTTAAGACGTACCTCAATTGCAGGGCAGTGAGGCTCATAACGAGAGCGAACATCTTCACAGTCAGTAGTAATAGTTAAGTTAATGCGGATGTGTTTGAACTTCTGAAATAAATCAATGTCTCGTAAAGCAATTGGGCTGCGTGTTTGAATAGTAATACGAGGCTGAACTTCCACAAGTTCTTCAAGAATTTTTCTAGTTAAACCTATTTTATATTCTATAGGCTGATATGGATCGGTGACGCTAGACATATAGATTGTGTCACCTTCCTCAAGTCGCCTTTGTACTGATCTTGCACGACGCGCACGGCGCAGTAAGTCAACAGCGTTTTCTTTAACTTTGACCCAATCACCCCAGGTGTTTTGCTGATCAAAAGTTGGAGCAAAAAAACGTGCGTAGCAATAATCACAGCCAAAGCTACACCCACTATATTGATTTAGAGTAAACTTATACAAGCCAATAAAGCCACCTGGAGTGTTTAGTAGACTCTTACTGTTGACATACTCAACTTTAGCAGCACCAATATTTGAGGGTTGTAAGTCATTTGTACTTAGACGTTCTGCTTCGCTTAAAGAAGATTCAGTTAAATTACCATCAGTATTAATGCTGAATTCTTGCAAAGAAAACAACGAAAGTTGTTCTCCATCTCCAGTTGATTGCTTTTTCATAAGCTCGTTTTATCCAATTCTTACGAAGTTTAATTAATTATATGCAACAAGACCTCTTAAACTGGATCTCTAAACAGCAAAATCATCTAGATGAAATTATTGCTCAAACGGCTGATGCTTATTTAGAAAAAGATAAAAATAGTCGCAGTAATTTTATTTTTGATATACAAGAAGCTAATCAAGAAAAGTATGCTTTGACCGAAGGAAAAGATTTATGTTACGACCGGCCTTCAGTGGGTTTTGTTTACTCCCTATGGTATCACGGACGCAGAATAAATACCTTCCTGAACTATCTCGTAAAAGTTTTTTGTGAAACTACAGAGGAACAGATTGAAATTTTTGATTTAGGAGCAGGAACTGGGGCTATACAGTGGGCGGTGGGCGTGATTTATGCAGGAATGAAATCATTAAACATTCCCACTCAGAAATTGAAGATTATCAATATAGATAATAGTCCATTTATGCTTCAGTATCATCAACTACTTTGGGAGCAGTTTCTAAGTCACTATAGCGAATGCTCAGATATTAGTTGGGAATATAAAATTAATTCTTGGAATAATTCTGAAACTTCGGATAATAAAACATCTTGGATATGTGCAAGTTATTTATTTGACAGCACTGAAAATCAAGAGGCTATTGCCAATGATTTTATTGAATTAATTCAGATGTATGATCCAAAGACCCTCATTTTACTAACATCAAATCAGCCATGCAAGAGAAAATATTTAGAAGAGCTATCAGCAAAAATTAAAAATTGTGGATACAAAGTTGAGGAAAATCACTTAAAAACTAATTTGTTTGATGGTGTGATGAGTGTTGTTAGCCAGCGTAGAGAGCAATATAGAAGAGAGCTTGATATTCATGGATTAACTGGTCAATCTCAGTGGAATGATCATAGTTTTCTAGGAAAGGTTTTCAAAAGAGAGATTATACAGCAAATGACGCTGATTGATATACTTGATAATAGACAAAGTATTCAAAGTATAGATATATATAGTCCACCAACCAAGCAACGAAGAGAAATTGAGTTGAGTGATGCTCAAAAAAAGGCAGCTAGACACTCTGATAGACCAACTATAATAACTGGTTGTGCTGGAAGTGGTAAAAGTATTGTAATTACTGAGAGAATAAAAAACTTAGTAGAACAAAATGAATATGATCCCTCATTGAGGATACTTTTAACTACATTCAATAAGGAGTTGATAGAACAGCTAGGCGATTGGTTACAAGAAATTCTTGATTCTAATAGGTGTAAAAGAATAGTTGATAGCTGTAATCAAGGGGAACCCCAAGAGACAAGTAAATTTGAGTTTTTACCCCTTAATCAACCTAATATTCAATTAATGCACTTTGATGTACTTCCTACTCGATTAGGAAAAATATTAGGAAAAAACCCTTATGAAGAGTTTCAAACAAGGATGATGCTTAATATTATCAGTAAAGTTAAAAATACTGATAATAATCTGAAGGAAGCAGATGAAGATGTACTTAAACCAGATTTTCTCTTAGATGAATTTCATAGAATATTTTACGGACTTGACTATAGAACAAAAGAAACTTATCTCGGCGGTATCAGGACAGGTCAAGGTATAAAACCGCGCTTAGTGAAATACAGTAGAAAAAGAGAAATAGTTTGGAATTGTCTAGAAAGCTATTACAATCTTTTAGAAAAATATAATATTCATGAATTTACAAGAATCAGACTTAAATTTTTAGATCAATTAAGAGCAAACCAAAAACAAGGAGGATTTACACATATATTTGTTGATAAATTTCAAGATTGTACAGAAGCAGACTTTGAAATTTTTTATCATTTGCTACAGAAACCAGATAATTTAGTAATTGCTGGAGATTTTGCTCAGGCTGTACGCCTTGGACTAGCTGCCTCTATTCCTAAACAAGCTGATATGTCAAGACGAGAAATCTTTCGTTTAGAGAGTTCATATAGGCTACCTTATAGAATTAGCGAATGTATTAGAGAACTATCAAAGCGAATCATATACAAGCATAGAAATCAAAATAAAGATATATCTCCAAATGAAATTACACCATACAAAAATTCTCCACTTGGAGCTAGACCAATTGTAGTATTTGCAACTACTCTGGATGCAATCAGCAAAAAAATCAAGGAGATATTTTAAAATTACAGAGAAGCTTATGGCTTGAAACAAATTACTATCTTAGAAAAAGATTCTAAACTTTGTTATGCTCTGAAAAACCTGAACATTAATTCTGAGACTGACACAATTCTGAGAATAAAGGGCTTAGAAAAGGAATGTGTTTTATGGTCTGTCAGGACGAGTATCGAGGATAAGAATGAAGTAGAAGAGATTGTTTACACAATTTTGACTCGTACATCAAGTATATTGATTATTGCTCTTTCAGAAAAAATTACCAATGTTTACAAAGAAATAATTGGCACATTTGATAAAGATAGATTAATCTTTTGGGATCAAGAAACCAAAAATCGATATTCTGAATTTTGGAATAAACCAGAGTTAGAAGATATTGACAATATATCTGATGAATGATGATTTACTTTAAATAGTTAAGTCTTAGTGCGTGACAGCAAAAAATCTTTGATTAGCGATCGCACCCCAATACACCCCAAACCCAAATTTTACAAGTGCGTAGGCGTAGCCCGCCGTAGGCATCGCACTTCGACAAAGACGCTCACTTAATTTCAGACTTCACAACTACCCATTGCGTTACACCCGCCATTCCTCGCCAGCCCAAAAATTTACCAATAGGTTCCGCCCGTTGAATGGCAATACGAGTTAAATCACCACCGACTCGTTCATGCCATTGAAATAAAGTTTGCTCGCCCTCTACCGTCACCACATTTGCCACCAAACGTCCACCCGATCGCAGTGCTTCCCAGCAAACATCAAAAAGTCCCGTTGCTGTTACTCCACCACCAATAAAAATCGCATCTGGTGTAGGCAAATCTTTGAGGGCATGGGGCGCTTTACCTTCAATGATTTGCAGATTTGGAGTACCGAGAGTAGCGGCATTATCAGCAATGTAAAGTAGTCTAGAAGAATTTTGTTCGATCGCGATCGCCCGACACCGAGCATGGCTTCGCATCCATTCGATAGAAATTGAACCGCAACCCGCGCCCACATCCCACAATAATTCTCCCGGTGTGGGAGCCAAAGCTGCTAGGGTAATTGCCCTAACTTCACGCTTCGTTAACTGTCCATCGTGATGGTAGGCGTTATCTGGTAGTCCTGGTAATCTTGGTAATGGGATAACCCCAACATCAGCAATACAATGAACTGCGATCGCATTCAAAGCAGCAACTTCAATGTCACTCCAGGATGCAGCCGTACCTTCCACAATTCTTTCATGAGTGCCGCCCATACGCTCCAACACGGTGATTTTACTGCCACCATAGCCGCGATTTGTCAAAATTTGAGCAACAATGGCAGGCGTGTCTTTTCCTTCACTCAAAATCAACAGCCGCGCTTTTGGATAAATGTAAGACTGGAGTAGGGAGGATGGACGACCATTCAAACTCAAGGTTTCTACCTCAGTTAAAGACCATCCAACTCTGGCGCAGGCGAGGCTGAAGGCTGAAGGTGCGGGGATAATCGTTATTTCTGAAATGGGAATTCGCCGCATCAGGGTAACACCAATGCCGTAACACATAGGATCGCCACTTGCAAGTACGCAAATTAACTGGCCGCGACGCTGGATGATTTCCTCAACTGAAGTGCTAATGGGAGATGTCCAGACTAGTTTCTCACGTTGTTCATTTGTAGGGAGCATTGCTAAATGGCGATCGCCTCCCACAATTACTTTAGCTTGAGCAATTAGGGAAAGAGCGATCGCGCTTAACCCCTGTAACCCATCTTCCCCAATGCCGACGATAGAAAGCCATTTCTCTGTCATGCTAATTCATGATTAATAATTATTACTTCATAACTAAGACTTGACACTAATTCTAATTCTGAATTATTCCGTCAATTTTGGTAATATAGAGTGCATAGTGCTGGATTGAGGATAACAGGATGAACTCACTCCCAGAAATAGAAGCCGCTATTATGCAACTGTCTGAAGGCGAAATACGGGATCTATCGAACTGGCTCCAAGAATATCTCAATCATGCTTGGGACAAGCAAATTGAAGCAGATGCAAAATCGGGTCGATTGGATCGGTTAGTCCAGCGTGCAAAAGCAGATATTGAAGCTAATCGGGTGAAACCGTTAGATGAAATCCTTAACAACCCCTGATTTTTGGCGCTCTTATGCTGCACTTTAAACTGAAGTTAAAGAGCAAGCTAGAAAGGCGTATCGTCTTTGGATTAATAATCAATTTCATCCGTCTTTGCATTTCAAAAAAGTAGGAAATGATTTATGGTCAGTCAGGATTAGTTGTGGATATCGCGCACTAGCACTAAAGAACGGCGAGGATTATTACTGGATCTGGATTGGGTCACATGATGAGTATGAGACGCGGATTGGATAATAATATCATTCTTTAGCCGATGTAGTTATCAGTTACCAGTGAACACTAGTATTTTGTCAAGCTAGTTTTGATAGTTTGTAGTAAGGAATTTAGTCCTTACTACGAACTTGCTTACTTACTTAATAACTAATATTTGTGTGGTGTTTTGCCAAGAGATGAAATCAATAATTGATCGCTGTTAAACCAGCGCTGCTGTTGCTTTCATTGCAAAAATTTTCTCAATCACATCCTCTACTACCTTATCTGGCGTGGAAGCACCAGAAGTAATTCCCACGACAATTTCTCCCTCTGGTAACCAGTTTTCTGTAGTTATTAACTGCCCATTTAATTGCCGATGTTCAATAGAATATCTTGATTTGAGGCGTTCAACAGTATCAATATGATAAGAAGGAATTCCCCGCTCAAAAGCAATTTGTTGCAACTGAGTAGTATTCGATGAATTAAACCCACCAATTACTACCATCAAATCTAAATTATCTTCTACTAACTCCAACATGGCATCTTGGCGTTCTTGGGTGGCGTCACAGATGGTGTTAAAGCTTTGAAAATGCTGATTTAACTCCGTGGGGCCATACTTGTGCAACATAGTCCGCTCAAAAAGCTTGCCAATTTGCTCAGTTTCGCCTTTAAGCATCGTGGTTTGGTTGGCAATACCAACTCTTGCTAAATCTTGATCGGGGTCAAATCCTGCTGAACAAGCTTTAGCAAATTTTGTCAGAAATTCTTCACGGTTCCCACCATTGATAATATAGCTAGCAACATATTCTGCTTCTTGCAAATTCAACACAATTAAATACTTGCCAGCAAAAGAACTAGTAGCAACTGTTTCTTCGTGCTTATATTTACCGTGAATTATTGATGTATAATCGATTTTTTTGTGCTTTTCTACTGTATTCCAAACTTTAGATACCCAAGGACAAGTTGTATCAACAATTTTGCAGCCTTTATCGTGAAGTATCTGCATTTCTTGAACGCTAGCCCCAAAAGCGGGTAATATGACTACATCACCAGTTCCAACAACAGAAAAGTCTTTATTCTTTCCTTCAATGGGGATGAATTCTACTTCCATCTCCTGCATTCGCTGATTTACAGAAGGGTTGTGGATAATCTCGTTAGTAATCCAGATATGTTCTGTAAGGAAGTGCTGGCGGGTTTCGTAGGCCATTGCCACAGCGCGTTCTACACCCCAGCAAAAGCCAAAGGCTTGTGCTAGTCGGATTGTCACATCACCTCGTTGCAGAGTGTAATTGCGATCGCGAATTTCTTGAATCAAATTACTCTGATACTCAGACTGCAACTGGGTGGCAACTTCTGCTTGATGACCAAACCCCTTGCGATTGTAATTTTCTGAATGTTGCAGACTGCGCTTAAAAGCTTTTGTATCCATTAGATTTGTTTACTTAAACCACTATTTTTTATTTTCTCGCGCCCAGACGCGATTTATACAAAGTTGTATTCAAAGATATTACTTCTTTTTGTCCTTTACCCTTTTCCCGTGAAGGACGTTAACGCTGGGGTTTTAATTCGATCTCGCCATAAATCTGCAATGCAGAACGCCAAACTATATACCCTTCAGGACTTAAATGTAAGCCATCAGTAGTAAATTCGCGGCGAAGATTACCTTGTTTGTTGGTAAACAGGGGATGTAAATCGAGATATTTGACACCTTTTTTGTTACAAATAATTTGCAGTTGCTGATTCAACTCACGAATGCGACTATTGGCAACAGCCAATAGTTTATCTCGTCCTTTCCAGGTTGCTTCCTCTGCCCCATGTGGCAAAATCGATTGGACAACAATTTGCGCCGTAGGATGCGTCTGTCGTAGGTAATTGATAATTTGACGCTGATTATCTAAAATCACCCTGTCGCTCATTCCCCGAATTAGGTCATTAATGCCAATCATCACAAAAATCACCTCTGGCTGAGTGCGGTCAAATATCTTCAATCTTTTCAAGAGTCCATTACTGGTTTCGCCAGAAATTCCTTGATTAAGCCAATTTTTACCTTCGGGTAATAACTCAGGCGGAAACCACAAACTCAAAGAATCTCCCACCAAGATGCTTAAATGCGGAGGACGTTGATCTGCGGCTACCTTGGCTTCTTGCATGAGGATGTCTACCCACTGTTGGTAAGAGAGTTGGTGACGACGACCTAAATCAGGTGTAGCAATTTCGGGTGAGTTGTTCAGGCTGATTGGCTCTGGGGATGTTATTATCCCAAAAAAAGCGGACAATCTCTGCTGTTGCCAAATTAGCAGGATGACCGCTAACATTAGGATGCCGTTGGTTAACAGCGAGAAAAATGCCCAGATAGGAAAGGTTTTTGCAGATGTAGACACGACTAGCGAAATTTACCAATTATTTGAATCAAATTTTAACGCTAGCGATCGCAAATTACACAATCTTAAACTGGGGAGTGGGGAAGAATAATAACTCCCTACTCCCTACTCCCTACTCTTTACTCCCTACTCCCTAGTAAGTGGGTAAGTGGGACGATCGCCAAACTCGGAGTTGTAACCTTCTTCACCATGTTCGTTGATATCTAAACCTTGCAATTCAGCTTCCTCTTTAACTCGCAGCCCGACTGTAGCATCGATAACCTTGAGAATAATCCACGTGCCAACACCTGCGATCACATAAGCAACGGCAATTGCTGCTAGTTCAACTCCCAATTCACCCAAATTACCACGTAGCACCCCGTCTTTACCTCCGCCGTTGACTTGAGTTGTGGCAAAGATGGCTGTTAAAATTGCCCCCACTGTACCACCAACACCATGCACCGGATAGGTATCTAAAGCATCGTCAATTTCTAGCTTGTGCTTAAAACTCACAGCATAGAAGCAAACAAAAGCGGTAATGAAACCAATTAAAATCGCTGATAGCGGTGTGACAAATCCGGCGGCGGGAGTGATGCCAACTAAACCAGCAACGGCTCCTGTAGCCGCTCCCACGGCTGTCGGTTTACCCCGTAAAACTGCTTCCAAAATTAGCCACATTAAAGCTGCCGCCGCCGCCGCCGTATTGGTGGCAACAAAGGCTGTTGTTGCTAAATTTGTTGTTAAGTCACCAGAAGTTCCACTAGCAACAGATAGGGCACTACCAGCGTTAAAACCGAACCAGCCAAACCACAGCAAGGCAGCACCCAGCAAAATGAAAGGAACATTGTGCGGCGGACTAAGACGATCGGGATGGGTTTTCCGAGGCCCAAGGACGATCGCTGCTACCAGAGCAGAAACCCCAGAACTAATATGAACTACTGTGCCACCTGCAAAGTCGAGGGCACCCAAACCACCATACAAACCTAAAAATCCACCTTTCGCCCATACCATGTGGGCCAGAGGGGCGTAAACAAAGGTTGACCACAGCAGCACAAACAGCGAATAGGCGCGGAAACTCATCCGCTCAACGATCGCCCCAGAAATTAAGGCTGGGGTGATAATAGCAAACATGGCTTGGTAGATCATGAATGCCTGGTGGGGTATCGTTCCGGCGTATGAGACGACATCAGCATATTTGGCGTCTGCTGCTTTGAGGGCGTTTTCATATGGCAAATGCGGCAAGTAGCCTTGAGTTTCTAAACCAACACCATTCAACCCGAACCATTGCAATCCACCGATAAATGGGAAACCTGGCGCGAAGGCAAGACTATAGCCCCAGAGAATCCACGTAACTCCCACGATCGCCATCAACACAAAGCTCATCATCAATGTGTTTAGGATATTGCGCGATCGCACAAATCCACCGTAAAAAAACGCCAATCCTGGTGTCATTAACAGCACCAGTGCTGCTGAAATCAGCATAAATGCCGTATCTCCAGTATCAGCAGCAGGTGGAGCAGCTGGTGTTTGGGCAAAAGCATTGCCCATCAGCGGCCCTCCTAAAAACAGTAGGGTCATAGCCCCAATCATCACAATTTTCTTCAACACTTTTTTTCTTCCTAAGCACCAATGATTTGTATACTTAACTACATTTGATTACTTTTAGTTATACATTTTTGTGTTGAAAGTTACTTAACCTTAATTTTCTAGAAATGTTAACGAAAATATAATCCTGTTCGTAGTTGCCAAGATTTAAATAAGGGTGTAGACATGCAATGATTGCATGTTTATTTTTTGAAGAATAGCATTTTATTCAAGCGCTACAAAATTCCAAATTTTTAGTTACCTACTGTTACAAAGCAAGATACTTGTGATAATTGAGAATTATTCTAAATTATCAGAGAATTTAGCCCAATATGTGATGATTTCTCTTGATATCTCCCGCATACATGCGTAAATATCCACATGGCTGATTATTACAGGTTAGTTGCCAAAAAATCTTTGCAATTTTGGATGAGGTTATTATCCCTCTAAAAGGCAATATTATAAAAGTTATTGGTCAAAAATAATATATAAATTTTACTTAACTTCTGGGTGCAAACATGATAATTAAAACACTTAATAAAGCTAAACATGCTCCGATGAAGTCATAGCGGTCTGGAGTTACCCCGTCTACCTTCCAACCCCAAAACATTGCCATTGCGATAAACACGCCACCGTAAGCCGCATACACTCTGCCAAAATTTGCCGATTGGAGAGTTGCAATAATCCCATAGAAAGCTAAAGCAATTCCACCCAATATGCCCCACCAGAACGGCTTACCTTCGCGCAACCACAACCAAATCAGGTAGCCGCCCCCGATTTCCAATAAACCAGCCCACAAAAAATACAGTAGGGACTTAATCATTTAACAAATTCTTAATAAGGTCGAAGTCAGTGAAATTACGCTAACGCTTTTAACTAAAGTGTTGTCATTAATTAAAGTAAGTTTGTTGACAAATTGGGGATTGGGGACACAACGACTGCGCTCAGTGCATCGCTGGGGACTAGGGACACAACGACTGCGCTCAGTGCATCGCTGGAGACTGGGTACTAGGTACTAAGGAATGGGAAAAAACAAGATAAAGACTTCTTTTTTAATAATTCCCCCTAATCCCCAATCCCTAATACTTCGGCTTACCTCGGCTTCGCTCGGCACAAGTGCGAGAGTACAAGTCCCCAATCTCCAGTAAAGAGTCCCCAGTAAAGAGTCCCTAATCCCCAGAATAAGGATGAAAGCACCATTACCTGATAACGAAGCACAGAGAATCGAGACGCTTTTGGAGTATAAGATTCTCGACACACCATCTGAAGCAGCTTTTGACGACCTCACCCGTTTAGCATCGTATATTTGTCAAACTCCTATTGCTTTAATTAGCTTAATTGATACAAACCGTCAGTGGTTCAAGTCAAAAGTCGGAATGGAAGCCCTAGAAACACATCGAGATTTGGCATTCTGTGCCCATGCTATTCTACAGCCTGATGTTTTTATTGTGCCTGATGCAACAGATGACGAAAGGTTCGCCACCAACCCACTGGTAACATCTGACCCAAAGATTCGGTTTTATGCTGGTGTACCTCTGACTAATCCTGAGGGATATGCACTAGGAACCCTATGTGTAATTGACTACGTACCACGAAAACTTACACCAGAACAAGTGGAGGCATTACGAACCTTAGGCCGTCAAGTCATCAAACAACTGGAATTACGCCGAAATTTAGCAAGTTTGGTACTTATAACCAAGAAAGGCAAACAGGCGCAGACGGTACGCAAGCAATTTTTCAAAAAGATTGCAGCAGGTTTTGGTTTAGCGTTGGCAATTTTAGTTTTGATTGGCGTGGTTTCTTATCAAAATCTAAGCGTATCTACTAATAATAGCAGTATATTAAAAAACATTTTTCAAAAAATCAACAGTCTAGAAAAACTACAGTACCAGATAAAGGATGCTGAGACTAGACAAAGTAGTTACATCTTCACTGGAAAACAAATTTATCTCAAACCTTATCAAGCAGCACTTGCTAACGTCGATCAAGAAATTGCCAAACTGAAGAGTTTAACAGCAGATCAACCGAATCAACAAAAGCGAATTGCTACGCTTGAATTTCTAATAACGGCTAAACTTACTGAACTAAAACAGACTATTGACTTGCGCCAAAACAAGGGATTAGAGGCGGCATTACAAGTATTAGTGAGAAACGATCGACAAAATCTCATGGATGATATCCGCAAGGCGATCAATGAGATGGAAAACGAGGAAAGGGGAAGACTCCAACAGCAGTTACAAGCAAAAAAAGCCACTAGTAATAACACAATTCTGACACTTGCGATCGCCATATGCCTAAGTTTTATCGTTCTTGCTGTAGTCTACTACTTCATCTATCGTGAGGTCATTGAGTGCAAAAGAACAGAAGAAGCCTCAAACCAAGAACACAACTTTATCTCAGCAGTCCTGGATACAGCCAGCGCCTTAGTAGTAGTTGTTAACTCCAAAGGGCAAATTGTTCGCTTCAATCAAGCTTGTGAGCAAACAACGGGTTACTCCTTCGATGAGGTGAGGGGTAGGTATTTCTGGAACTTGTTCTTACTTCCTGAAGAGGTGGAGTCAGTCAAAGCAGTTTTTGAGCAATTGCTAACTGGTAGAGGCTTGTTAGAAAACGAAAACTATTGGGTAATGAAGGATGGCAGCTGCCGACTAATTGCCTGGTCGAATACCTTCTTAAAAAACTATGAAGGATCGGTGGAATACATTGTTGGCACTGGCATTGACATCACCGATCGCAAACGCGCACAACAGCATTTAACTGCACAATATGTTGCAACTCGCGTTTTAGCAGAGTCCGCCACGATTAGCGAAGCTACTCGCCAAACCTTGCAAGGGATCTGCGAGAGTTTGGCATGGGATTTGGGTGAAATTTGGATGGTGGATGAGCAAGCAAATGTGCTGCGTTTTCTCGATATGTGGCATAAAGCATCCCTTGAAGTGCAAGAGTTTGCAGCTCTGAATCAGCAAACCACCTTTGCACCAGGAATTGGCCTACCTGGCCGGGTTTGGGCTAGTTCTGAACCTGTTTGGATCGCTGATATCGTTAAAGAACTCAGTTTCTCCCGCTTCAAAATCAGCCCTCAAGTACAACTACACGCAGCTTTTGGTTTTCCGATTCGTAGCGGTCACAAAATCCTTGGTGTGATTACCTGCTTCAACCGTCACATCCAACCGCCTGACCAAGATTTGATCAAAACGATGAATTCTATCGGTGAGCAAGTGGGGCAATTTATCCAGCGTCAAGAGGCTGAAGAAGAAATACAACGGCAAAACTTGCGATCGCAATTATTTACCGAAATCACCCTTAAGATTCGCCAGTCTTTGCAAATCGAAGAAATTCTCCAAATCACTGTCGAGGAGGTACAAAAAATTCTCCAGACTGACCGAGTTTTAATCTATCAGCTTTTGCCTGATGAATCTGCACCCACCGTTATTGAAGCAGTAGTTTCTGGCTTACCAACAATCAAAGAGCAAAACATCAGCGCCCCCTACTTTCGAGCCGAATATCTACAGCAGTACTATCTACAGCAGTACCGTCAAGGACAAATTTTAGGGCTAGCTAACTTCGATCTGCCAGAAGTCGAACAAAACCATCTGGAATTAATCCAACATTTTGGGGTCAAAGTCAATTTGGTTGTGCCCATTCTTGTCAAAGAAGAACTTCGTGGTTTGCTCATAGTTCATCAGTGTGACGATTCCCACCACTGGTCTAGCTTTGAAACTCATCTTTTGCGGCAAATAGCCGACCAAGTAGGTATTGCCTTAGCCCAAGCCCAACTATTAGCAGCAGAAACTCGTCAGCGACAAGAACTTGAAATTGCCCGTCGCCAAGCCGAATTAGCTTCTCAGGCTAAAAGTGCCTTTTTGGCAAATATCAGTCATGAAATTCGCACTCCGATGAATGCTGTATTGGGCATGACCAGTTTGGTGTTAGATACTCCCTTAGACCCAGAACAGCGAGATTTTATTGAAATAATTCGTAGTAGTGGAGACGCCCTTTTAAGTTTAATCAACGAAATTTTGGATCTTTCCAAACTTGAGGCTGGAGAGATGGCTCTCGAAACTTTAGATTTTGACCTATCCACTTG
Source organism: uncultured Nostoc sp. (assembly GCF_964245575.1). Taxonomy (GTDB): domain Bacteria; phylum Cyanobacteriota; class Cyanobacteriia; order Cyanobacteriales; family Nostocaceae; genus Nostoc. The sequence goes on from NZ_CAXTNP010000068.1 coordinate 24,139, forward strand.
TCTAGAAGAAGTGGTGGAATTATTGGCTCCCTCAGCCCATAACAAGGGATTAGAAATTGCCGTACTGATTGAGCATAATGTCCCCACCCAGCTCAAAGGAGATACTGGTAGGCTGCGGCAAATTCTCATGAATTTAATCAGCAACGCTATCAAGTTCACCAGCGCTGGCGAAGTATTAGTGCAAGCCGAATTGCGTACGCTTACCTCTACTACAGCCACCATCCATTTTGCCATCACAGATACAGGTCTTGGCATTAGCCCTGAAGATCAACGCAAACTCTTTATGCCATTTACCCAAGTGGATGCTTCGACCACTCGCAAGTATGGTGGTACCGGTTTGGGATTAGCCATCTGTAAACAACTGGTGACTTTAATGGGAGGAGTGATTGGGGTAGAAAGTCAGATGGGGAAAGGATCTAAGTTTTGGTTTGAGGTGCTTTTTACAAAGCTTGTTGAGCCTGTTTTGCCAAAATGCGATCGCGGACTTTTGAACAATCGCCGCTTGTTATTGGTGGATAACAACACCACTAATTACAAAATTCTCTCCCATCAAGCTAGTTATTGGGGAATGCAGATAGATCAAGCTGACAGTATTGCTACTGCTCTCAAAGTTATTCAGAAAGCTTGTGAGCAAAGGAAATCTTATGATGTCGCCTTGATTGATATAAAAAATGACATGACAATAGAAGAACAAATTAAAGCCAATTCTGCAATTGCTGAAATACCTTTGATTATGCTCACCTCTACTAATCAACGAGATCAAGTGCAGCAGACGCTCAAAATCGGATTTGCTGCTTATTTGGTCAAACCTATTAAGCCATCACGACTCCTTGATGCCATTATAAATATTTTAGAAACTCGGTCAAAATCACAACAAGGGGCTAAAGGCTCTTGGCTAAAGACTACTAAAGAAATCCAGAGTCCAGATTCAGGCATTTTGACCTCCTCTTCCCCTAACCCCGCTACTAAATCCAAGTTAAGAATTCTCTTAGCTGAAGATAATTTGGTAAATCAGAAAGTAGCCTTGAAGCAACTCGATAGTTTGGGCTACAAAGCCGATGTCGTTGCTAATGGCAAGGAAGTTTTGCAGCTATTAGAAAAAATTCCTTACGATTTGATTCTAATGGATTGCCAAATGCCAATTCTAGACGGTTTAGAAACCACAAAAGAAATTCATCGTTGGCAAGAGGATACTTTTGCTCTGCGTCGTCGTCCTGTAGTGATTGCAATGACCGCTAATGCGATGAAAGAAGATCAAGAAATGTGTCTCAATGCCGGAATGGATGACTATCTGACTAAGCCAGTGTTTAAAGAAAAATTGGCTGCAACCCTAGAGCATTGGACAGGTGTGATCCTTTCAAAACAAGAGGCAGTTGTATATGAGCAGACAGTTACCACTGATCTAGCAATTGATTGGGAACACTTGCATCAGATATCGGGAAATGACACAGAATTTGAGTTAAATCTATTGCAAGTATGCGTTGAAGATATTAAACCTCGTTTAGAGATAATTAAAGCAGCGATCGCATCTCATGACTTTGGGCAAATTGCGCGAGAAGCTCATCACCTGAAAGGTGCTAGTGCCAACATTGGAGCCACAGCTATGTACCTAGCATCTGACAAACTAGAACAATTGGCTTACCATCAAGACCTTAGAAATACTACTAACTTAATTTTAGAGTTAAAAGAATTTGTTAACTGCATTCAAGATTTTTTAATCAGAAACGAGGTAACAAATCTAACCTTGTTACCAATCAAAAATGATGGTGCATAAACCTGCAATTAACATGCAAAAACAGCCTTTTTACAGCAAGTGTCAGCAAAAATTAACCGAACCAGAACCTGGATAAAATCTTCCTACATCTCCAGCAACTTTAGCTGATATAGTAGCTGATACCGTCGCTATTTGGCGATTTATCATTATTCAAGAGGTCTTATGAAACGCTTAATCTACATCATCCCCGTTACTGTAATTGCCTTACTGACATTAGTGGGATGCAACAGCGATCAAAAATCTACTACCCAGACTCCTGCTGCTACTGAAACCACTGCGGGGACAGCAGTATCCAAAACAGCTGTTGCTACACAGGGAGGTTTTAATACTTTGGTCAGTGTAGTTTCAAATACCAAAACTGCGGTGCAAGGCGGAAACTTTGACAAAGCTCAACAGGAATTTAATAAGTTTGAAACCTCTTGGTCTAAGGTTGAGGATGGTGTCAAAACTAAATCTTCAAAAACCTATAATGTAATTGAAGATGCTGCGACCCAGGTGAAGGGTGCGCTGAAAGCAAAAGATAAAGCGAAAGCTCTTAAAGGGTTACAAACACTTGATACAAATATCGCCAGTGTTTCTAAAAAGTGAGGTAAAGCTAACATAAAGCAGGAGGCAAAAGACACAAGATAGTAGGAAAACAGTCTTTATATCTGGCTTTGAACAAGTAGCAAAATGCTATAGTTTCCACTGGAGATTTTGGATAATGCGTTCATTTCGCAAGTACCACCGGACTTTGGCGATTATTTTGGCTTTACCGCTTGCTGTAACATTGTTAACTGGAATTGCAGCTACGCTGGTAGGTGAGTGGTCAGCTAACCTGGGAGTAGGGCGTAGTCTACTGCTTTCGATTCATCGTGGTGAAATATTTGGTTTACAGGGAATCTACCCGATTTTGAACGGACTAGGACTATTGGGATTGTTGGTTACTGGATTAAGTATGACTAGTTTGTTTGGTAGAAAAAGGCCAAAATCCCAGAAGGATTAGAAAAGACATAATTTCACTTCCCGTGCGATCGCATAGCAAAAAGGTTAGGACTAGCCCTTTCAAGGTGACTAGTAAAATCTCTTTTTTTCTCTCTGCGCCGCGCCAGTTGCTACCCTGCCTTAACGCTAAGAGCGAACAAGTTGGGGAACCGCAAGGGCGGACTGGCTTCTCTGTGCCTAATAATGTTTAAAAGTAATTTTTATAATTTTATTAGGCGCAGATAACACAGAGTAAAGAGCTTAAAGAGGAATTTCTGGTCTAAAATTGTTATTCATCTTGAAAGGGCTGCTAGCGACAAGCCGCTAAGAGCGTCTACGCAATCTACAAAAACAGAGATTGAACAGTCAAATCCTTTTGGGTAATGGTGAAGTTACGCTGTTCTGCTGTGGCAATGAATGAAATGATCGCTTCACACGCCACAGCTACAGTTAACATTACTAGGTTTCGTGTCAGGGGATAATTACAGACATGATTATTAACCTCAGAAGGAACGCGATAAACGTCATTCCAAATCACTTCTGCATAATCAGCCGATAGCCCAGCATGAAGACAAGGTATGCTTAATTGTTCAGCATAATCTTTCACTGCTTGACGTGCCACGCTATTGTCAAAGACATCGACAATTAACTGGCTGTCTTTGAGTAGTTGAGTTGTATTTGCTGGTGTCAACTCCTTTGTTTTGGCATCAACTTTAGTACCAATTGCTCGATATAAATTGTTCGCCAAAATTTTCGCTTTGAACGCTCCAACATCAGAACGGTAGTAAGGCTGAGTTGAAAGGTTACGCTCCTCAATGCGATCGCGATCAATCACTGTAAGTTTATCAAAACCAGACCGAGCTAAGTTTTCCGCAATGTTAGCTCCTAATGCTCCAGCCCCACAAATTCTTACAGAATAATTTTTTAGCTTTGCCATCACAGCATTGCTGCGGTAAAGCTGTTCATGAAAAAAGATACTCATAATAATTCGTAATTCGTAATTCTTAATTCGTAATTAATACACTCAGATCAATTCTCCATGAAGATGCACTTAATCTTGAAAAACGAACCGCCATCGCGCAGCGTCTCCAAGAGTTGAACGCCAAGAACGCCAAGGAAGAGTGAGATAATCATTTAGTGCAAGCTTATAAAAAATTGGTATCACCACTCTTGATGTTCCATCACACCTACTAAGGATTGCAAGTCAAAATCGCGATCGCGTCCACTCAAACAAATACCAGAACTGACAACTGTCAAATCAGTTTTAGCGATCGCACTACTGTGGCAAACACCATCAGCTGTTGTCCAATCAACTGTCCAATAATCACCGCGATCGTGAAATTGATTTAATTCACCACTACCCGTTTGCAATGCCTTTTTTAGTCGCTTTTCATCCTGTTGGGGTTGAGTAAAGCCCTCAATTCGCTGAGTTGCTAATTCATACACTGTGCGGATTTCTGGAGTGATGCCCTTAAACTGTAATTCCTCAGCAGGAGTGAGTTGCTTGACGGCAGATTGCAGAGTTTCAACAATTGCCGGATCGGTACGGCGATCGACTTCCTCGAACCAGCAAGACTGTCCATTCCATCGGGCAATGATTTGCTCAAAGGTAACGCCCTCGGTTACTAGATGCACTGCAATCGGCTTAACTACTTTCAACCGTTGACGCATATCTGCTTCATTCACGGGATATGCTAACCAAGTTTGTTTTTGCAGTGGGTGTGCTAACCGCAGTCGTATTTGTGGAAAGTGTTGCAGGTATTTTGCAACTTGGGGCAAGTCTGCCTCTTCCACAACCGTTGCTGTCTTCTCATCCACAGGCTGAAAAATCCCCCAACCTTCAAATTTACTAGGCTTTGGACTGAAGGTGTAGACCATCCCAGCTACCCGTGTGCGAACCTGTCCATCCTTGACGCAGGGTGCAAGGAATTGAGTGGCATATAACTGTGCTTCTGCGATCGCAATTTGGTTGATTAGCTTAAATATGTTAATCATAACTAATACCAATTTTTTTAAACAAGGTTACAGATGCAACCCTATAAAATCTGACTTTCTTAATTACGAATTACGAACTTGTACTCTCGCACTTGTGCCGAGCGAAGCCGAGGTAAGCCGAAGTATTACGAATTAAGATAATTCTGCGTGCAAGTTGGTGGAGCATTGCGTGTTCTCAGTTACTAGAGGGACTCTGCTGGTGAGTTGTTACACACTCTTTCAAGGATGGCTACTTTTAAGCCTACCTCCCAGGTTCTTCGTACTCCCCGTTCACACACGCCCACTGCATTTGGCAGTGTTACCTTTCCTCTCGTACTAGTATGTAGGCTCCACGAGTTGGGGCACACAGGATATTATTATAATACAACATACTACAAAAAAATGCTACTTTCCCGATTACAAGACAAGAGGTAAACTCATATCTTGCACCAACCGAAGATACCCGTAAAAAACAAATAAAGAGTATAAA
>NZ_CAXTNP010000069.1:0-29272 GCF_964245575.1 uncultured Nostoc sp.
ACCCAAATCAACTCAAAAATAGATTACCACAATCTGGCATTAGTGGGATAGGTTCACAGAACTAAGGCTGGCTGCTAAGGCCTTTCCAAGTAATAAATCAGCCCAGCCGTCGCTTTCGCCCCGAAGGGCGAAAGCGCCTAGATCCTTGGGTTGAGCCAAGATATTTTTAATACGGCTGGGCTGATTTATTTATTGGATCTCCCTAATAAAGCAGCAACTTGAAATAAAGAAGGAAGTTTGAAAGTCTTCATTGAAGCTATATTTTTAAATTTTTTTCTCGGCTGTATTATACAATGAACCCAAAACGCTTCATTAGTACTTATGTACAATGCGTAAGTCCTACCTCGATAGAAGGCGAAGGGGCTAGCTGCCATCAAATGCATCTTCGTTGCCAGTTCTTGCGGTAATTGAGAAGCAAAGGGATGGTTGTATTGGTAAATTTCATTTTCCACCCAAGTTGAACGGGGAGTTGCAGCAACAGATGTAGATGCAAATCCCAAAGTGAAAATAAAGACGGTGACAATTCCAGATATCTGTTTGAGGATGAAAGTCTCTTAGGCGGTAAAGAAATTAACTCTTGCTGGACTCTTGTTATAGACACAACCATCCAACAACAATTCTTTTACCACCTTGAGCCATAACTTATAAAGTGCTTCCCAGTGAAATTTCCCGAAAGTGTTTGATGAATTGAACAATGATAATTTATCTGTCTAGATGATTGTCTTTACTTTCTCTGTTCTTTTCTACTTGATGAAAATGAGCTATTGACCACTGACACAGTAGCCGAAGTGGCTCAACTAACGTTTCTCCCAAGGATGTCAAGGAATACTCTACAGTCGGAGGATTAGTAGGATAGACTTTGCGCTTCACAAGACCATCCCTCTCCAAATCACGCAGAGTACGGGTTAGCATTCGTTGCGAAACGCCTCCAATTTCTCTATGTAACTCACCATAGCGTTTCGTACCTTGGGATAGAACGTAAATGATTGCTGTAACCCATTTGTCACAAACCAGTTCAAGTGTCTGCCGTAAATAAGGGTGTGAGTTGAGGATTTTAGGTGATTGAGCCATGTTTTTAATGGATGCTACTTACACAAATGTTCCTACTTGTGCAATGTCTGAAGTTCGTTTAATAATGAAGTCTAGAGATATCTATAGCGGTTCTCAATGGTCAAAGGTAGCAGACTAATAAATCTATCTACTCAGACAAAATCGTTACTACTGACTCTATTTAATACAGCTTTCCCTAATAATTTGAACTGTTTGCATTAATCACAACGATACAGGAAAACAGCGCAATGAAATTTTCTGACTTTACTCAAGAAAACTCGGCTATGCTTCTGATTGATCATCAAGTTGGCACAATGAAGCTGATTAAAAACTTACCTCTGAGCGAGGTAGAAAAAAATACTCTTGCCCTGGCAAAAGTGGCAAAGGTGCTTAAGATACCTGTAGTTTTGACAAGTAGCCAAGAGGATCGGTTTCAAGGAAAGCTAATGACTACTCTAGCAGAATTGCTAAGAGAAGCTTACGAGGTGAGAGTTAAACGTGCAGGTATCGTAAATGCTTGGGACGATAAGAACTTTGTTCAAGCTGTCAAAGATACGAATCGTACTAATTTAATTATGGCTGGAATAACTACGGATGTTTGCTTAGTTTTTCCTGCAATTAGCGCAGTCCGTGAAGGCTATAATGTTCAAGCAGTGATGGATGCTTCTGGTTCACCATTCCATCTCTCGGAAGATTTAGCACGGCAGCGGATGCATGATGCTGGAGTTGTCCTAACTGCTACGATCACAATAATTGCTGAATTGGTTAAGGATTGGAGCCGAACAGAAGGTATCGAGTTACAAGAATTATTGTTTAGTGAGGTGTTGCCTCCTGAGTTCATTGAAAGCATTAGCACTCTATATTGATCTTAGTTTAAGCTTACTACAATTAGACAGAAGCTAACAGATAGAATAGCCCATCGAATCCAAAAATATTAGTTACAAACGAGTTGGAAAAAGCCAAAACTTTTGGGTTATAAGCTGATCACAATGAGCGCAAAATTTGATGAAGGCGATCGCCCTTCTAGTGTGGGCTAGTGGATTCATAGCAGTCGTGTTGGAAATATTAACTTGATCAGGGATAAAGCGGAAATATCTGCCTTGATAAAAAATTATCTCAAGCAAATATGGGATACTCTATCAATATTCAATACAGGTAGTAAAGATGAGAGTTAAGCAAGTCATATTTGGATTGTTTCTTGTGATTGCATTTGTAGTTGGAATCAGAGAAATCTCATTAGCGCAAACTCCTACAAAGCACTTCACACCAGCACCAACTATTGTTCTGAATGTTAAGACGTTTGACATACCCAAGGTTCCGGTCTTAGAAAGCGAAATTCTGACAGCAACTCTCGCACCAGGAGAGGTAAGTATTTGGCATACACATGCCTCACCTGTATTTGCTTATACAATTAGCGGTTCCTATTCAGTAGACTTTAAATCTGGAGAGCCTTCAATTATAGTTCCTGCTGGGAAAGCAATTATCGAACCAATTAATCTTGTTGTTCGTGCGAGAAATACTAGTACCACAGAGCCTGCGTCACTGGTCTTGTTTCAGCTGAGAAAACCAGGAACAGCCTTCTTAGACCCAGTTAATAAGTAAATTATCTTATTTTTGCTAGTTAAAATACAAAATTAGATATGAGGTGATATTTTCGATAATTTCACAATGAATGGGACATGAGCCTGCTCAATACTGAGAATTAAACCTCTTCCTAAGTAGGCAAGGAAGTTAATCTGTTTAAAGTTAAGGATGAGCAGAGATTTGTCCCAAAACTGATTCAGAGGAAATTAATATCTGAATCTAGCGGTATGTAGCAGTTCCTTTCAGTACAAAGCCCTGATATGACTGTAATTGTCCAAACAATGGTCTCTTAATAAATCCTGTTGTTTCTTGAGTAGTTAGAATCGCTTGAGTTTGAACAGGAGTTTCTTTACTACCGATAAGTAGGTTAACAGTAGGTAAGAGGAAGCTGAGTCTGACTATATTTCCTCCAAAATCAGGGTTTGGTGGCTTGCTAATGATTACCGTGATCAGTGTACCGATATCAGTGGCTAATGTCTGAATTTCACCACCACTAAAATGAAGGGAAATCTTTTCAGTTTTATAATCAAGCTGTGGAAGTCCATTCAGGATTGAATATTTAATATAAGTACCTTCGCCCTGAAGTTCAAACTCATTTGGTCGTTGTACAACAATTGCTTGTGCTGGCTTTGTGGATTTGGGTATAAAAAAAGATACCAGTGATGTGGCAGTTAAACCAGTTACAAAGGTGAGAGCAGTTTTGAGAATTTGACGGCGGGGAAAACTCACAGAGATATCTTCTAAGTTAGGTTTCATAATTCAGAAATCCTGAAGCTAATAAATCTTATCTTTTCAATCATCTTAATCAATTCGCTGCTTGCGGTCACAAAATATTAAACCTTGGTTTAACACTGACCTCGGATCGACCCTTAGTCCATTACAGTCTAGAAAGATACATTGCAAAGCCCTCTCAAAACATACAATAGCGATCGCATCTCTACTAACAGGTGAATTCAAACTTGATATACAAAAAATCACGTTGCTCTCGTGGAGAGGTGGGTTGTCGTCAGGGAGTAGCAGGAAGATTGTTTGTGATCGCTCTGCTCAGGAATGCATACTCAGACAAGTTGCATCGGTGAGAGCGACAGGAAACATTATCCAAACAATAACAAAAAACTGCTTTGGTCTGCCTGAAAAAGCAAAAACAGGCGCACACAGTACAATCAGTCGAGTCACACTTTTGTCATAACTTTGTCATAACTTTATCAAGAGAATGTAATAAAACCCTGATAAAATCGGACTGCACATTTATATTTAAGATTTTTATGTAGCTGACTATCTAAGTTGATTTTGATGATCAGCACTAGCTGTTTATAGTCAGTTAAGTATTCCTAAGTAAAATTTCCTTTAATTGCTAGAAAATTTCAGATATTATGGGTTATCAGAAATATTTTCTGAATAAACAATGCCACAGTTTATTACCTCAGTTGTAATTATAGGTATTGTCTAATTTATTTCCATTTATTGTGCAGTCATGTCAACTTAATGTATCAACCTTTAAAAAACTTATTTTAATGAACACTGAAATGAAACCTCGTCTATTGAACATAGGATTAATACTATTAGCGATAGTAATGCTTGCTAGTTGTAGTAAAAAGCCTGAAGAGTCTGCTAGCAGTACATCGCCAACTCCAAGTGCAATTGAGCAAACTCCAAGTTCTGGCAATGCTGCGACATCAACTCCTCCAAAGGCTGAAGAATCTGCTAGCAGTACATCGTCAACTCCAAGTGCAATTGAGCAAACTCCAACTTCTGGTAATACTGCGATATCAACCGCCAAAAAGCGACCATCGCCTGCAAATAAAACGGCTGTTTTAACAGGAGCAGAAAAGCTAGGGGTTAAACCTCAAGGAGAAACTACTTGTCCGAGTCAGGCACCTGTTAAGGGTAAAATAACAAGGAATCGAGGCAACATATACCATGTTGCCAAATCACGCAATTATGATCAGACCAAGCCGGATATCTGCTTTAAAGATGAAGCAACAGCAGAGAAAGCTGGCTTTCGTGCGCCTAAGTAAAGACTCTTGTTTAACTAACTTTGAGGGTTTAAGTCCCTTGCTTTTAAAGGCACCTCTGTTTCGTGTCAGGGTTAAATCCCTGTTACAAAACGTAATTGCTCCCCTTGTACTGAGCATACTTATACTGAGCATCTCGACTTGCTTCTCTTCGAGAGGCTGCGCCCTAAGCGTAGCTATGCCGTAGGCTTTACGGCTGCGCCCTAAGCGTAGCTATGCCGCAGGCTTTACGAGGCTGCCCTTCTCCTTCGGAGACGCTACCGCGAACGGCTACGCTCAGGCTAAACACCGAAGCTGTAGCCAATGGGGATAAGGTAACGCTGATTGGTTTTGGGTCATTCGAGCGACGCGTAGCTTGCCGCCGTAGGCATCGCTACTAACGCTCAGGACGTAATCCCAAAACCAATCAGCCAATGACAATTCCGGCGACCATTGTGCCTGCATTCTCTGCTTGTTGCAGTTCAAAGAAAAAGTAGCGCCATAGATGAATTGCTTTACCATTAGCAATCCAATCACTGCCTACTGATGCAGTCATAGACCCATTACCCCAAAATATTGTGATGCAATTAAGTCAGCAGGCATTAAGCGCAAGGAAGTAAGAAAGAGCGAACGCTCTAAATTGAATCATCCATCCATCCGCACTTACAATCCCAATGCACCCTTGAAGTGTAGCCCCGGTCAAATTCACTACTACACTGTGGACATCTACCAGTAAACATCGGATGCCAATCAAGTAACTCCAGTTTTTGCTGTTGTGTCCACCTCTGTTGTGGTTGCACAATTAACTCGCCGTTGTAATAAGTGGCTCCTTCTGGTTTCCATAGTTCTACTGGTTCGGCGTTGGGGTCAAGTCGAAAGTCCAAGCAGCTGTCAGCAACTGATCCATTAGGATGGACGGTACAGACAAGGTGAGGATTATGTGAGTATAAGAGACAGCAATCGCACTCTGGAAGGAATGGCACTAAGAAAAGCTCTAAGCTATGTGGAATAAGAGCTATAGCTTGAAATGCCGGACGAGCAGTAATGGCATAGGCAGGCGATCGCTAATGGAGGAATGATGTACAGTTGTCCAAAAGTTTTTGGAGGTAGAAAAAGCTTACTCGTCCGTGAAATACTATTTTTGAGACGAATAAGCCAAAATCAAAATTACTACTACTGTGACACTAAGAGTACAAATCCTCAAGGATAAATTTAATCAAAGTTTAGGTTTACCTTTCAAAGAACTATTGCCAGAGTCTGTAATAAGACAAGCAATTTCCGAATTAAAGATTAAATACAAAAAGCGGTTATTTGATCCGTTTGTAACATTGTGGGCATTTCTATCTCAGGTTCTCGATACCGACAAAACTTGCCATAATGCTGTGAGTAAAATAATTGCACATCTAGCAGAATCAGAGTAGAAGTTCCCTCAACGGATACTAGTGGATAAAGACACGCGAGAGCAAGGCTCCCAGAGAAATTATTAGAGAAAATTTTCAATTCCTCAGCACGAAATCTAGAAGAGAAAGTGACAAAAGAACATTTGTGGTGTGGTCGCAATGTCTTAGTAATAGACGGTTCAACTGTTTCCATGCCAGACACCATAGAGAACCAGCAAAGTTTATCCTCAACCTAGTAGTCAAAAAGGAGGATGTGGTTTCCCAATTGCCAAGATTGGTGCGATATTCAGTTTGTTGACGGGAGGTGCTGTTGCTTTGTGCATTGATGTCCTGAAGACTCATAATATTAAATTAGCGAGAAAAATGTACAGTTTTCTCAAACCCAATGAGCTGCTTTTAGGGGATAGAGCTTTTTGCGCTTACTCTGATATGATTGCTATTAAAAAACTTGATTGTGATGCTGTATTTCGGAAGCACCACTATCGAACAACAACCATGCGAAAAGGTAAAATTGTTGGGGATTGTGACAAGCTTGTTACTTGGTATAAACCTAAAAAATGCCCAAAAGGGTTGAGCAAGGATGAATTTGATGCTTTACCTCCTTCTATAATTGTACGAGAAATTTACTACTACATTGTTATTCTTGGCTTTCGCACAGGGCGAGTCAGTTTAATCACCACTCTTTTAGATACAACAACTTATCCTACCCTCGAAATTGTTGAGATTTATGGGAAACGCTGGGACGTTGAACTAGATTTAAGACATCTTAAAACTACTTTGGGGATGGATGTTTTGCGCTGTAAAACCCCCTCGATGGTACGCAAAGAAATTTACGTTTATTTGCTTGCCTACAATTTACTTCGTAGTTTGATGTGGTCAGCAGGTACTACTTACGGTACTCCTCCGTTACGCCTATCACTGCAAGGTACTCGCCATCATTTAAATAACTTTATTCCCAAATTGTTAGCTGCAACTTCAACAAAACGTCTTCAAATTTATTGGACTTTACTTAAAGTTATTGCTCACAAGGCTGTGAGCGATCGCCCTGGCAGAAGTGAGACACGAGTCCGTAAACGTCGCCCAGAAGCTTACCCTTTAATGACGAAACCTCGGCACGAATTACAAAAGCAATTGCAAACCGCTTAAACCACAAGTGTTTTGGCTTTTCTTAGTGCCATTCTCATCTGAGGGAACGAATAAAAACGATTTGAGAGTCATGGATACGTCGATTTTCCATGTAGGTGAGGTGAGACACGGAAATCTCTCAAGCCGGGTAGGATGCAGCGTAATTGCTGCAAGGTATTCTCGCTGCTGATTACCCCTTTATATTCAGGCTATGATTCAGCTTATAGTCAGACGACTTGCATAATTTTTTACTGGCTTTGACTTTTCAAACAACCTCTAAGCAGATAAATGGACAGTATAAAATTCTCATAATTGAGATGATCGCATCAAGTGCAGTTCCTTCTCTTGAATATTGCCGCGATACTTGCACTGCGAGTGTAGCAGTAAATACTGTCTTATTATTGTTTTTTATTATACTTAAATTTATAGCCGTATTATCTCTTGGTCTTGTTCAAAAATCAAATAGGAGTTTTATAGCAGCTTAGTTACCAAATAATTTCCGTTAAAATCCCTACTAATTACGGTTTATATTGAATTTTTTTGCTCGTGTAAACCGAATTTTCCGTATAAGTACGGAAGTTACTTCGGTAATTTTCGTTTATAAAGTACTTGTTGTACTAATCCAATACGTTTGCCAAAAGAGAGGTAATATAACTTTTGCCGAAACAGCCCAAGATGAGGAGATGTAAAAATAAAAATCAAAGTTTTTCGAGTATCTAATAAGATACGTTTCCTTATTCAATCTGTGTTCTGCACAGTACTTTTATACTTTTCAAACAATTTCCTAGTGAAGATACTTTAAACATGGAGTAATACATGGTCACACAAGCGCAAAGAGACGAATTAAACAGAATGTTCAAACTCCTAGATAGCGACGGAAGTGGCGTTGTCACTAAAGATGACTTTGAAGAAAAAGTTCAAGCCGTAGCATCTGTTGGAAATCGGAAGCCGGGAACGCCAGAATACGATCGCGTGCAGTCCTGCTACACGAACCAATGGAATAGTTTGAAGAAAGCTGCTGACACAAATGATGATGGTGAAGTAACTCAGGAAGAATGGTTAACCTGGGCTGAGAAAGCAGTAAGTGAGTCGGGAACTTTTGAAAAATTAGTCAAAGAAACAGCTGCTGCTATTTTTGACGTGATGGATGTGGACGGTAGCGGAACTGTCTCTTTTGAAGAGTATAAAAAAGTCAACAAGATTTACGGACTCGATGAAGCCACAGCTCGAAAGATGTTTGACGAGGTTGATGGCGATCGCGATGGTTCGATTACCAAAGAAGAACATCTGAAGACGCAGGATTGGTTCTTTACAAAGCTAGGCTAGTCATTTCTGGCATTTTTAAATAATCATTAACCCCTCGCATACCCTATAGTTTGGCGGGGGGTAGATTGAAAATGAAACCACATCGATCATTTACATCTTTCCCTAGTGGCTGGTTTCGTGTTGCCGAAAGCCACTCTCTGCCGAATGGAGGGGTGATGCCACTCCGCTATTTCGGTCAAGACTTAATACTTTTCCGCACAGAAAACGGGACTGCCCACCTTCTGGATGCCCACTGCCCGCATTTAGGAGCGCATTTGGGTTATGGGGGAAAAGTAAAAGGGGGAAACATCCAGTGTCCGTTTCACGGCTGGTGTTTCGATACCAACGGACACTGCACCGAGCTTCCCTATGCCCGCAAAATACCACCATTAGCTAAAATGCGAAGTTGGTTGGTGCGCGAAGTCAACGGGCTAATTATGGTGTACTATCACGCAGTCGGAGAACCATCTACTTGGGAGATACCAGAGTTACCGGAATACACCTCTGAGCAATGGACTCCTTGGAGTCGAGTATTCCAGTGGAAAACCCGTGCTTCAATCCAAGATTTAAGTGAAGTAACAGTTGTAGATACTGCCCACTTCGGTATTTTGCATCCAGACACATTCCAAGCGGTTAAAAGCAGCACGGTAGAAGTCAATCGTCAGGTTTTTATTCACCGGATGTGCCCAGAGTACAATCATCTCCTCCCAGTTGCGAAGACATTGGGTTTTATAGTTGCTGGTTTCTGGAAAGTAGAGTCCTACGGGTTGGGCTATCATGTTTTTCGTTCCTGCGACAAAGTTGTGACTGAAGTTGAAACCATAACCCTTTTTACTTGGACACCGATTGACGAGGAATATGTTGACGCTCGCATCTGTGTGAAAATGAAGACGGTTTTTAATGAAACTATAACTCGCGGTCTGAGGAAAATCGGCATTACTAAGGGGACAAAGGCTTTTGAGGAGGATCTCAACACATTAGAACATAAGTTAATGCCTACTCATCCACTATTTTGTGATGGTGATGGACCGATCTCTCAGTATCGGCGCTGGTCCAGTCAGTTCTACACCGATTTGCCTGCTAGAGAGATTTGAGAGATATAAATATGCGTATAACAATTCTGACGATTGGTACAAGGGGCGATGTCCAGCCCTTTGTTGCCCTCGGACTTGGACTGCAACAGGCAGGTCACACTGTACAGCTAGCCGCCCCCGCCATGTTTGAGTCATTCATTCGCAGTTATGGGCTTAACTTTGCTTCATTATGCTACGATCCTCACAAGTTTATGGCACGCGAGCAAGGACAGGCTCACTTGAAGTCGGGACAGAACCCGATTGCCATATCTATAGAGTGGACTAAACGCTTTCGTCCTCTCATAGAGCGTTTCCTGGCTGAATCTTGGAGTATTTGTCAGGGAACCGAAGCGATTATCTGCTCTGTCTGGCATTTTGGAGGCGTGCATATTGCTGAAAAGCTAGGTGTGCCTTGCTATCTTGCCGATGCTCACCCTCTCAGCCCGACGCGAGAATTTCCCATTTTTATTTCACCTCAAGGGCTAAGACTAGGAGGCATCTATAATCAGCTGACCTACACCCTTGTAGAAGAGATTTTCTGGCAACTTATTCGACCAGCGATTAACCAGTGGCGCGTTCACACTCTTGGTTTACCTACCTTGCCCCGGTTTGGTGGGGCAGCACTCAGTAGAAATCGATTACCCATTCTCTGCCATTACAGCCCGTCTGTCATTCCCAAACCGGCGGATTGGAGCGATTTGAACCATATAACAGGCTACTGGTTTATAGACATATCTAGCGATTGGCAGCCTCCTGTGGATCTGGTTGATTTCCTCGCAAATGGACCGCCTCCGGTTTATGTGGGCTTCGGCAGTATGTTTTCTGACGATCCGCAAGCACTAGCATCTTTGGTGGTAAAAGCACTGGCGCTGTCTGGGCAGAGGGGGATTCTACTGACGGGGTGGGGTGGACTGAGTAATGCTGACTTGCCGGATAGTATCTTTAAAATTGATTCAATTCCTCACGACTGGTTGTTTCCTCAGGTTGCTGCTATTGTCCATCACGGTGGTGCAGGTACCACAGGAGCCGGATTGCGATCTGGGGTTCCGTCGATTTTAGTGCCTTTCTTTGCAGATCAACCTAGCTGGGGTCATCGAGTCGCACACTTAGGTGTCGGGCCTGCTCCCATTCCCCTAAAAGAGCTTTCCGCCGAGCGATTAGCTGCTGCCATCCAGAGTGCAATTAGTGACGAGACGATGAAAGCTCGCGCTCGCGCACTGGGGCTGCAAATTCAAGCTGAAGATGGGGTAGCAAAAGCGGTTGAGGTATTTCACCAGTATTTGCCCCAGGTATTCAAACCTGAATTGGCCAGCATCTAAGACAAAGTTGAAAATCAGCAGAGGAAAACAGATGAAATCGCGCTTTCCATTTACATCTTTCCCCAATGGCTGGTTCCAAGTTGCCTACAGCCACGAACTGCCTCTAAAAGGAGTCAAACCGCTCCACTACTTTGGCAAAGACCTAGTGTTATTCCGTGCAGAAGACGGCACTCCTCACGTCTTCGATGCCCATTGCCCCCATTTAGGAGCGCACTTGGGTTATGGGGGTAAAGTTCAAGGTGAAACGATTCAATGTCCGTTTCACGGCTGGTGCTTTAACGGCGATGGACAGTGTATTGATATTCCCTATGCCAGTAAGATCCCTCCGAAAGCTCAGATACACACTTGGTTCGTGCGGGAAATTAATGGCTTGATTCTAGTGTACTACCACGATCGCAAAGAACCCCCAACTTGGGAGATGCCAGAACTGCCAGAGTGCAATTCTACGGAATGGGTGCCTTTTTACCGCTATGTTGCTCAATCCAAGCTACGGACGCATATCCAAGAGCTAGGTGAGCAAATTGTGGACTTCCGTCACCTTCCGGTTATACACGATCCTAATAATGTTTTCGCCAAGGCTGAATCTGTATATGTGGACGGTCCAATTCGGTGCGATCTTATAAAGACCAAAACCAAAAAGTCTTTTGTTGGCAAATTATTGAACCAATCAGAAATATATAATGTGGAGACAATTTTCTATGGTTTGGGCTTTCTACTACAAAGATTTTACAGCAGTTCAAGAGATCAGGTTGATTTCTTCGTCTTGTTTTCATTTACGCCGATTGACGAAGAGTATGTAGACATTCGCCAGGTTGCGATCGTTAAGCGATTGTTCAATCAAGCTATCACCTCGGCTTTCGCTAAATTTATAAATCAGCAAATGAAGAAACAGGTTGACCTAGACTTACCGATTATAGAAAACAAGCTTTACCACTCTTGTCCTCTTTTATGCGAGGGTGACGGAGAGATTATGCAATATCGACGTTGGGCTAGCCAGTTCTACCCAGAAATGTCTGCTACAACCACCAAAATTCCTATTCATCAACAATTATAAAGATGAAATCGCGCTTCCCATTTACGTCTTTCCCTAGTGGTTGGTTCTTTGTCGCATATAGCCATAAACTGTGTGCGGGTCAAGTTAAACCGCTACACTACTTCGGTAAAGACTTGGTACTTTTCCGTACAGAAGACGGGACTGCCTGCGTTCTGGATGCCCACTGCCCCCATTTAGGAGCGCACTTGGGTTATGGGGGAAAACTTAAGGGCGAAACGATCCAATGTCCGTTTCACGGCTGGTGTTTCGACAATAAAGGACACTGCACTGATATTCCCTATGCCAGTAAAATACCTCCCAAAGCCCGATTGCAAAATTGGTTGGTGCGCGAAGTTAACGGGTGGATTATGGTGTATTATCATGCTCAAGGACACGGTGAATTCCCCGACTGGCAAATTCCTGAACTGCCCGAATACAATTCTCAAGAGTGGATTCCGTTCCAACCAGTTCGCAACTGGAAGCTTCGCACTCATATACGCGAACTAGCGGAGAACGGCATGGATATGGCTCACCTGCCATTCTTGCATAGTCAAATCATCGCCGCTCTTAAAAGTGATGGTCAAGAAGCCAACGATTCAACTCACATCCACTATCTATCTGCGAAATACAGACTGCCTCCCATTGTCGGTTTTTTTGGAAAAGAAGTGGATGGGGCGCTGGAAATCACTTCTCACGGTTTGGGTTGCCAAATCAGCCGCGTCAGGGTGAAATCGTGGTTAGAGATGAGGATTCTAATCGTGTTTTTACTAACACCAATTGACGAAGAATATCTAGACGTTCAGTTGGTTATCAGCGTGAAAGAGATATTTAATAAAGCCATTACTCACGCTTTTGCAGCCATCTATGGCAAAGAGGCAGTAAAGTCGTTGTCGCAGGACATTCCGATTTTAGAAAACAAAATTTACTTCAGCAATCCCCTACTTTGTGACAGCGAAAAACCGCTCGTAGAATATCGGCGCTGGGCGAGCCAATTCTTCTTAGAGATTCCTGAAACAATCAAAATTCCCGTCCAGCATTAACAACGCGAGCGATCGCAAAACCCAAATATGAAATCGCGCTTCCCCTTTACACCTTTCCCCAGTGGCTGGTTCCGTATTGCCTACAGTCACGAACTGACTTTAAAAAAAGTCGTGCCACTACGCTATTTCGGCAAAGACTTGGTAATCTTTCGTACAGAAGATGGGACTGCTTGCGTTTTGGATGCCCACTGCCCCCACTTGGGGGCGCATCTCGGTTATGGGGGGAAAGTCAAGGGCGAAACGATCCAATGTCCATTTCACGGCTGGTGCTTCAACAGCAAGGGACATTGTACTGATATTCCCTATGCGAATAAAATACCATCACTAGCGCAGCTCCGAACTTGGCCAGTGCGTGAAATCAACGGCTTAATTTTTGTGTATTACCACGCTTGGGGAGAAGCACCTAGTTGGGAGATACCAGATATTCCGGAATACACTTCTGCTGAATGGATGCCATTTCGCCTTACTTATCAGTGGAAGCTGCGATCGCACATTCAGGAGTTAGGCGAGCAAATTGCAGACATCGCTCACATACCAACAGTACATTTAGATGATTCGGTCAAGAGCGATCTTCCTGATGTAGACGGGCCAGTTTGGAGACAAGATTTCTGTACTCAGAGGGCTTTTACTACTAGGCTATTTAACACTCAAATAAAAACTCAATACTCGGTGAATCTCTATGGTTTGGGCTACAGTTTACAAAAATACTACACAAAGGCAATAACCGAACTTCGCTTTGTCCTTCTGTTTTTATATACGCCAATTGATGAAGAGTCTGTGGAAGTTCATCTGGTTAGCAGTGTGAAGAAGCTGTTTAATAAAGCCGCGACTTTTGCTTTCACAACACTGATGCTTAAGGACTTAAAAAAGGAGGCTGAGAAAGACATTGTAATTTTGGAGAAAAAGCTTTACCGTCCCGATCCTATTCTCTGCGAAGGCGATGGCCAAATTCTGAAATATCGGCGGTGGGCTAGTCAGTTTTACTCAGAAGTACCTGCTAAAACCAAAGTTTTTGTTCAGCAGTAGCAAACTTATAGCTCAAAATTTAGCTAAAAAAAGTCAGCTTTTAAATGATTACTGATTATGCCTGATTATCTACCATTGGCTGAACAAGTCGTTTTAATTACAGGGGCTGCGGGCGGGATTGGGAGTGCGATCGCCCACCAATTAGCCCAACAATACCCCGGCATCCGATTAGTTCTGACAGATTGCCAGCAAGAACCACTAGAACAATCTGCCCTGTCTTGCCGCCAAGCAGGTGCCGAAGTTGTTGCCATCCCTGCCAATTTAACTAACCCCGAACAGCTTGAAGCCTTGCCTAAAGTAGCGCTCGACAAATTTGGTCAGGTTAACGCCCTGATCAACAATGCAGGTTATAGCCAAAGCGGACCAGTAGAATCAGTCTCCCTCAACGCTGTCGAACAGCATTTCCGGGTTAACTTGTTCGCTGCGATCGCTTTAATTCAGGCTTTAACACCAGTAATGCGCTGCTCTGGCGGAGGGCGAATTATCAATATTACGAGTATTGCAGGGCGGATTGCTTTTCCTTTTGAGGGCGTATATGGAGCCTCAAAATTTGCTTTAGAAGGACTCAGTGATGCCCTGCGGATGGAACTCGCCCCTTTCAACATTCAAGTCATTGTTATAGAACCGGGTGCTGTACTCACCAACGCCCTAGAAGTGGGGCCAAAAGCTTTGATCGAACTTCTATCCAATTCCCAAAACACGGATTACAATGCCGCCGCACAACAAGTTTCCAAATTAGCCCAGCAAATAAAACAGCACGCTTGGAGTGCTGAACAAGTGGCGAAAGTCATCCAACAAGCTTTAAGCGATCGCTATCCTAAACCTCGTTACGTCGCAGCCACAGCAATTAATAAGTTGATACTGGCTTTAATGCTTAGGGTATTGCCCACCAAAGTTACAGACAGATTCCGCCAACAGCTTTACGGCATTAATCTGGTGGCAGAAGATTGGCAGCACCGATCGGCTAAGGGTACATTCTCCTGAGAGATAAAATACAGCGACTGATTATGCGTTATCTATTTGAACCCGATATTTTGCACCAAATAGCTCAAAAAAGTTGGATCTGAAAAGCCTAATTCGGACGTTATGAATTTACGGGAAATTTGTTGTCAAAGAACTTTTTACTTCGTTTAGGGTTTTACAATGAGTAAAATTTTTGGTATCGGCTTATCCAGAACTGGTACAAGCAGTTGCTGTTTAGCCATGAAAAATTTAGGCATAAAATCAATTCATCTACCGTATTCTTGGCAAGAGATTGACAAGCACGTATTTTCTACTGATACTCCAGTTAGTGCCAGATTTGAAGAGTTAGACAAGCGCTATCCTAATTCCAAGTTTATCTACACTACACGCAACCTTGATGACTGGGTAGAATCTTTTTTGAAGTTTATGAATCTAGATATTGTGAAAATGTGGCCTCTTCAGTTGAGTAGTGAGTTTAGAGAATGGATCTCTGAAGGTCACTTGAATCTCTATGACCGCCCTAATACAGAAATAGCAAACATGACTAGTGAGGAGTTGATAAGAGCGTACCAAAAGCATGAAGAAAGAGTTATGACCTATTTTGAAAATAGAACTTCGGACTTGCTCACCATCGATATAACAGATGCTCGAACCCAACCGTTTACAAAACTTATTAATTTCTTAGAATTTCATCGATTAATTGAATTTCCCAAAGTTAATACTTTTGATCAAATTGCATTTTTCGACGACAAGACCCGTAACAGACCGGGTTAAGTAGCACTTAAATAGCAGTTAGAGTGCATAAGCAAAGTAATAATTTTCACACGTGTGGTGTTTTGCAGTTAATGACAACTACTTAAAATTGACAAGAGGATTTGAATGAACTTGTGTAAAGATGCTCTAAAAGTCTTGGAAGAGACTAGCCGTACTTTTTACATCCCAATTAGTCGTTTACCTGATGGTCTTCAGGATGCAGTTGCTTCTGCATACTTATGTATGCGTGCCATTGATGAAATTGAAGATCATCCCAACTTGGATAATCTTACTAAAGCCCAACTTTTAAAAACGATTAGCTTAAAACTGCAATCAATGGTAGAAGGAACTGCTGTTGCTGACTTCTTGATGTTATTAACTAACCATTCTTATCCACTACCAGAGGTAACAATTCGTATTGGTGAATGGGCAAAACTTGCACCGGAAACTATTGCCCCTCGTATTTGGGATACAACCGCAGCAATGGCAGACCGGATGGCTCACTGGGCGCTTGTAGGCTGGAAAATTGATACAGAGGCTGATTTAGATTGTTATACATTTAGCGTAGCGGGTGCAGTCGGATTACTGCTATCAGACTTGTGGGCTTGGTATGATGGCACATCAACGAACCGTTCCCAGGCAATTGGGTTTGGTCGCGGCTTGCAAGCTGTGAACATTCTCCGCAACTGCGGTGAAGACATGATACGGGGAGTAGATTTCTTGCCTAATGGCTGGACTAAAGAGAATATGCACATATACGCACGTCGTAATCTCTCCCTAGCTGATGCATATACCAATGCTCTCCCTAAAGGTCCGGCTTTAGATTTTTGTCGAATTCCCTTGGCATTAGCTCATGCCACATTAGACGTTTTGGTTCTTGGAGAACCAAAACTTAACCGCAATGCGGTTATGAGTCTGATTGCACAAGTCAGTGGCAGAAAGTAAAGGCAATACTCAAAGGCATGAATCATCTTCTAAATTCGATGACTCCAGCGAGCTTAGGCTACGCATCACTGATGTTTGTAAGCTTCATGGCTGCTATGTTTCTTGGTACAATCTTCCTACCAGGAAAAGTATATGCAAGCTGTCTGCAACCAAACAACACACGCAAATCATATAAACTCAACGGATTGCTATTATTTATGATCACTACTTTTAGTGTAGTGGCGTTTACCTTGTTATTTCACTTCTCCCTAGCGTCCCTCTCCAACTATTTTTGGTCTTTGTTCATCGTCGCCAACTTATTTGCTTTCACACTTACTGGTATTTTATATGTCAAGCGACGAGGAATAAAGGGTGGAGATATTCAACAGCAATCATTAGTCAAAATCTTCAGTGATTTGTGGTTTGGGGTAGAACTTAACCCAACTTGGTTGGGTGTGAATTTAAAAATGTTTGCCTACCAACCTTCTCTCATTGGTTTAGGACTGCTAAACGCTTCTTTTGCCTACGTACAATATGAAAAGTACAGTGAAATTACCTTGCAAATGTGGATGTTCCAAGTGTTTTGGTGGTTGTATCTTGCGACTCACTATTACTATGAGGAATTCATGCTTTCCACTTGGGACATTATTGCTGAGAAATTTGGGTTTATGCTGGTGTGGGGCGATCTAGTTTTAGTACCATTTTTCTACAGCATTATTGGCTGGTATTTGGTGGATGCGATCGCACCAATGTCAGTATCATCTGTAGTTGCTATTAGCTTACTTTATCTAGTAGGTTTGACAATATTTCGTGATGCCAATGCCCAGAAGCACCGCTTTAAGAAAAACCCAAAAGTAACAATTTGGGGTCAACCAGCCCAAGCTTTAGAAGGAAAGCTGTTGATATCTGGTTGGTGGGGTGTTGGTCGCAAGCTGAACTATAGCGGTGAAATTTGCGTATATTTGGCGTTGGCATTAACCACAGGCTTTGACTCAATTATTCCTTACTTACTGCCTTTATGGCTGTGCGTATTATTGCCTCATCGGGCATGGCGTGATGAGCAGCGTTGCCAAGCCAAGTACGGCAATCTCTGGGACGCTTACTGCGCTAAAGTGCGATTCCGAATGTTGCCTTTTATGTATTAAAAGCAATTGGGAAGTGTAAAAGTATCGCGCGTTCCCACCAGTTTAAATTTTAAAGTTTGAATTTTAAATTTCCAATTTTTACATGAAAACCCTCTTCCCTGATGTTGCTGTGATAGGTGCAGGTCCAGTCGGTTGTGTGACTGCCCTGGCTTTTGCCCATAGTGGTGCTAAAGTCCTGTTATTAGAAGCACACTCCCAAACTGCAAAACGGCTGGCAGGAGAATGGTTGCATCCCCCAGGTTTGACAATACTAGAGCGTTTAGGCGTTTTACTCACTCCACAATCATTAGGATATTCCAATGGCAAAGGCTTTGTGATATTTCCTGATGACGGTACACAGCCAATTCAACTTTCCTACCCTAACGGTGCGATCGCACTGAGTTGCGAGCATGGAGAAATCATCTCTACACTGCGGGAAGCTGCTGCTGCTCATCGTGGTGTGGATTTTATACCAAATGCCAGAGTAACTAGCATTTCCGCACAGAAACTAACTTTTGAAAATGGCAAACACTGCGAAACTCAAACGATTTTAGCTGAACGGATTATTGGGGCAGATGGCCGCGCCTCTTTAGCACGCAAAGCTCTCGGCATCCCCAATGACAACAAGCTGGTTTCTTACATGGCGGGAGTTTTACTAGAAGACGTTGAGCTACCGTTTGAAGGCTTTGGTCATGTGTTCTTGGGAGGGCCAGGGCCTGCCCTTGCATACCGCATTGGTAAAAATCAAGTTCGTATTTGTCTGGATGTGCCGCTCCATTTGAAAAAAAAGCCTGCTGATTTATGGGATGCTTATAGTCCCATATTACCGTCTGTATTGCTGAAGGCACTTCGCAAGGCTTTGGAAAACTCTGCTGTTGTGTGGGCGGCAAACCAGTATAGCTCTCGGACTCACTACGGTCGTGAAGGCTTGGCACTGGTAGGAGATGCCACTGGATATTTTCACCCAATTACTGCGACGGGAATGACAATTGGTTTCATGGATGCAGAGTGTCTTGTCAAAAGTAAGAATTTTGAGGATTACCAGCAACAACGCTCTTTTGGTACTTATGTCCCAGAAATACTGGCTACCACCCTGCATCAAGTATTTTGTCGTGATGATGACAGCGCTATAGCTATCCGCAAAGCCATATACAAAATCTGGCGACAAAATCCGATTGAATGCCGCCGCACGATGTGGTTGTTATCTGGAGCAGAAACTAATCTGTTGCACTTTAGTGAGTCTTTTCTGAAAGCAATAGCGATCGCT
Organism: uncultured Nostoc sp.; assembly: GCF_964245575.1. GTDB lineage: Bacteria > Cyanobacteriota > Cyanobacteriia > Cyanobacteriales > Nostocaceae > Nostoc. The sequence goes on from NZ_CAXTNP010000069.1 coordinate 18,981, forward strand.
GTAGTATCTGTCATTAAGGAGAATGCGTCTAAATGTCAATGGCGACACACGATCCAAGTTCTAGGAACTTTCGGTCAGTGGTTACAATCGCCAATTGCGATCGCTCTATCCCGTCTAAGTAAGCATAAAAGAAGAACGATGAAGCAAGAAGAAATCAAGGATGCGTTATCGACTAAGCAAGACTTGCGATCGCTGCCAACGGATAAATCTGTTACATTCACGATAAAATCTACTACCGCCTTGCAACGCGCCGTTAGGTCTTTAATTTCACTGCAACAAGCCGACGGCTCTTGGGAGGGCGAGGTGGTGTGGTGTCCCATGCTACCAGCGCAGTATGTGTTAATGTGTCACATCACTCAAACGCCGATTTCCTGGGAGCGGCGCGAGGCTATCCTACAGCAATTTCAATCAACTCGCTTACCCAGTGGCTTGTGGGGATTGCATGAAAAGTCTCAGGCTTACTTGTTTGTGACAACACTTATATATGTAGCTGCCCGGATATTAGGCGTGCAAAAAGAAGACCCTCTTTTAGCTCCAGCGCTGCAATTTATCAAGGAGCAAGGGGGTGTGGTAGCAATTCCGACATGGGGTAAATTCTGGTTAGCGATGTTGAATCTCTACGATTGGGGCGGCATTAATCCAGTGTTACCAGAAGCATGGCTATTGCCCAAATGGATACCAGCTCATCCAGGAAATTTTTACTGCCACACGCGACTTATTTATATGCCGATGGGCTTTATTTATGGGCAAAAGTTTCAGCTTCCTCTGACACCGTTGATTGAAGCGTTGCGATCGGAGTTGTATGTAAGCGATTACCTGGATGTGAACTTTAGGGCAGCACGGTTATTGTTGAGAAAAGAGGAAGTTTATAATCCTCCCAGTGCAGTGTTGCAACTAATATACAAGTTGAGCAACCTTTACGAACACTGGCATCATCAGGGTTGGCGCTCAAAAGCGATCGCTCAAATGATCGACCTGATCCGCTTCGAGTTGCAGACTACTGATTACACAAGTTTATCTCCTGTCAGTGGCTTACTCAATATTATCGCCCTTTGGCTGCACAACCCCAATGACCCAGACATCTGCAAAGCCTTAGAACGCTTTGAAGGATGGATATGGGAAGACAAACAAGCAGGACTTCGGATTACAGGCGCACGCAGTAGCACTTGGGACACTGCTTTTTCCATTCAAGCTTTACAAGCGGCAAGTCCTCATGTAGACGTTTCTGCAAGTCTGTTGCAGGCGCAACAGTTTCTTGCCACTCAACAGATTCCCGAAACCTTTCCCAACTTTGAAAGGTTTCACCGTATCGATTCCAAAGGGGGATTCTGCTTTGCAGGGGTCTGGCATGGGTGGCCTGTTAGTGACTGCACGGCTGAGGCACTACTAGCATTGCTAGATGCGCCGCCTGAAGTACTTGCTGACTGCAATTTGCCGGATGCAGTGGAATTTATTCTCCGCTGTCAAAACTCTGACGGTGGTTTTGGCAGTTACGAACGCCGCAAGATTGCCTCAACGCTAGAGTGGATGAACCCGGCAGAGATGTTTGCTAACTCAATGACGGAGCATTCGTATATCGAGTGTACAGCGTCGTGTCTAATGGCACTAAGGGAATTTCGTTCGCACCATTCGGATATGATGAGTGATGAAATTGATAGTGCTATCCAACGGGCTGGATTATGGCTCCGACAACAGCAAAAGCCGGACGGATCGTGGTTGGGTTTCTGGGGCGTAAATTTCATCTACGGCACGATGTTTGGTATTTACGGCTTATTGGCAGCCGCTAATACTTCCAATGATCCAGCTATCCGCAAGGCATGTCGCTGGTTAGTGAGCAAGCAAAGACTTGACGGCGGTTGGGGGGAGCATTTCCAGGGATGTTTATCTGGTGAATATGTGGAAAATACTGAAAGTCAAGTTATCCAAACTGCTTGGGCAATGATGGCTTTACTCAAGGCTGACGCTAATCATTGGGAGGAAATTGCCAGAGGTGCAAGTTCAATCGTAAATATGCAATTGGAAAGTGGCGGTTGGGCAAAACAAGACTTTGCTGGTGTGTTTTTTCATACTGCTTTGTTAGACTACACGCTTTATCGCAGTTATTTTCCGGTGTGGGCACTCTCTTTGTATGAGTCGCGCCGACTGGAACGACTCAGCACGGTAAAAGAAGAACTTCTGTTAACGTAGTAACTTCTATCCTGGCACATAAAACAATCTGGGAGCAATGCTATACCTAAACGAGCCTAGTCAATAGCAAAAGTAGTTAAAGAGTTATGAAAGACACAACTTTATTAAAGCAACAACTAGAAAAGTATTATGCTGATTTCGATATTGCGATGGGCAAAGGAACTGGGTATTACAAACAAATTGAAGAATATACCGGACTGAACAGAAAAATTTTTGATTCTTTTAAAGATTTGTATGAAAGAAACAACTTTCTTAAAGTCATTCCTCATCAAGATCATAAAATTCCAAAAATCATACATCAAATATGGATTGGGAACCAAAAAATTCCTAAAAAGTTACAAAAATATCAAAAGACTTGGATAAAGCACCATCCAGATTGGGAATATAAATTTTGGGACAATGAGAGGGTAAATCAATATAACTTTGCCAATGAAAATTTCAAGTTTTTGTTTTTTAACAAATCACTGACTTTGGGTGAAAGAGTTGATATACTTCGGTATGATTTACTCTATAATTATGGTGAAATATACGCAAATATGGACTGTCTTTGTTTAAAGCCATTTGACATTTTTGTACATTCCTATGATTTTTTTGCGGGTATTTTTCCAGTATTACCAGCTAGATTTGAATCTGCAATTTTTCTTCAAAACTGCTTGATAGGAACAAAACCTAGCCATCCGATAATAGCCAAAGTTTCGTCTTCTTTACTAGAAGAATGGGAAGAGTTTGAAAAAGATGAAGACGAATATTTAAATACTTGTGAGAGGACTTTTTTAGCCTTAACAAAGGCAGCTTTGGATGAAAATGGAAAGGATGAAAATATAGACTTATTTTTGCCTCCAATATACTTTTTACCATTGGCAGGAAGTCCTATCCTAGACATAATACTCCGAGGAAAAAAAGCAGTAATTTTAGGATTATTTTTCAAAAAGTATTCTCCCTACTCATACTTTCACAATAATAGCTTTTCCAACCATTATTTACATTTGGGATGGCTGAGGGATATATATTCTACAACTTCCTTAAAAAGCGGTATCTGGATTTTGTTTGATTTAAAACACTGGATACTCTTCTTGAAAGCAAAGTTACTAAATTTAATCAATAAGGAAGCTTCAAAAAAGCTTGCCAGACAAACATTTGAAGAATTTATGTCTCGTTGTTCTCTGGGTTGATTGACAAAACGTTTAAGCTTGGTGATCGATACCAATGCTTATCAACCAAAATACTGGATTGTTTGCTCTCAGAGTAAGACTTCTCGTTAACTAAAAAAGCTTCAATCCTTCTCTAGTTCATTAAATGTTCTCAAGCCTTTTTATTATGAATTATATTTTTGACCCTGATATCTTATACAAAGTTGCCAAGAAAGGGATGGGCTTACCCTACGAACAAATGTTTGAAATAGTCAGGTTAAAATTAGAGCAAAAATATCCAGGCAGAATTAACAAGAAAATTCAATGGATGTTTAACAATGCCGGAGGCTGTATGTATAGCGTTGCCGTTCTTCATGCTTCTATGAGTGAGTATATTCTGATCTTTGGCTCTCCTATTGGCACCCAAGGACATACAGGTCGGCATTTTGCGGAAATTTACGATTTTGTCATGGATGGAGAACTATGGTACTTCGGCGAAGACCGTCCTTTTGAACGGATAGTGCGTAAATCCGGAGACAAATACTATCTGAGCAAATTACAGAGTGAGGGACTATGTATTCCAAACCATGCTTGGGTTTTAGAATACGCCAGAGGAATTATCCCTTCTATGCTTCCCTTTGGTATAGCTGATTCTCTTTTGTCCACCCTAGATTTGAAAACGGTAGCCCGTACCTTTGGCATCTATGGAAAACTTTTACTAAAAAATTTTTGAAAGCAATTTCATACCAATTCTCTGCCATCGACATCAAAGGAGATGCCATGAGCAAGCGCTTTCCCTTTTCTGCTTTCCCTAATGGCTGGTTTCGCGTTGCCTACAGTGACGAACTACTTCCCGGTGAAGTCAAACCCTTGCATTACTTTGGTAAGGATTTTATTCTCTTTCGTACAGAAGATAGTAAGCCGCAGGTGTTCGATGCCCATTGTCCACACTTAGGAGCGCACCTTGGTTATGGAGGTCGAGTTGAGGGTAACACTATCCGGTGTCCTTTTCATGGCTGGTGTTTTGACCAAGGGGGGCATTGTGTCCAAGTGCCCTACACTAGTAAATTGCCGCCAAAAGCCCAAATCCGTTCATTGCCAGTCTGTGAAGTCAACGGATTAATTATGGTTTACTATCATGCCCAAGCAGAACCGCCTAGCTGGCAGATGCCAGAACTTCCAAAGTGGAATCTTTCAGATTGGACTCCCTTTCAACGCCGTTTTTGGAAGATTCGTACTCATCCTCAAGATATGGCAGAAAACGTGATGGATACTGCCCACATGCTCTGGTTGCATGGGCAATCGTTCCGCGCTATCGAAGAAACGGAGTTTGACATCAAAGATAGCGTGCTTGTACATCGGCTGCGCCCGAAATATCGATTGTCTGTTTTTGGGAAAGTGGGGATTGATACTGAAGGTGCGGTAGAAATTAGTTGCTATGGCTTGGGCTGTCAGGTTAGTTATACTCAGGTGAAAACAGTGATTGAATTTCATAGCTTGGCGCTGTTCCTGCTAACACCCATTGATGAAGAGTTTTTGGATGTTCATATCTTAGTTAGCACGAAAAATGTGCTAAACAAGGCCATTACTCTTGCTCTGAGAAACAAAAGTATGAAGGAAATTAGTCATAACCTAGAACAGGATATTCCCATTTGGGAAAACAAGATTTATCACCACCAACCATTACTAAGTGAAGCCGATGGACCGATTATGCAATATCGGCGCTGGGTACAACAGTTCTATTCTGATGTACCTGGAAAGAGTAAAAAATCTTTAAATGCTACATACATACCCGTTTAGAGAAAACTCTGCTTGAGCAACTAAAAATCAAACTAAAAAAATTTAGCTTAATTATGAAACGAGTGGTAGTTATAGGAGCAGGACCAGCGGGTTCTGCGGCTGCGATGAGTTTAACAAAATTTTCTAATATTGAAGTAGTTTTAGTTGATAAAGCTACCTTTCCTCGACGCAAAGTATGTGGTAGTGGACTTTCTCCTTGGACATTGCAACTCCTCGATCAAATGGGAGTAGGGTCAATAATTCGCAAAGAAGTTTACCCGATTAAAGCAGCTCTCATCGGTGGTTCTGGGGGAGTCGTTGAATTACGTAGCGACTATGAAGCGGCTATACTCTTACGCTCTCGGTTTGATACTCTGCTGGCTTATGAGGCAGCTAGACGGGGTGCCAAACTCACTGAAGGTATTCGCGTGAAAGAATTGATACGAGAAAACGGACGGTTACTGGGCATAAAAACTAATCAAGGAGATATAGAAGCTGATGCAGTCATTGTTTGCAACGGAGGTGCGAGCAAGTTAGCTGTGGCTGAACGTCCGGGAACAACTTTACGCGCCCTTATGGGATGGTATGAAGGTGTGGAAGGTATCTCTGATGCTGTAGAACTCTACTTTGATCCTGTAGTCAAACCTTACTATGGATGGGTGTTTCCCGAAAGCAAAAATCGTGTCAATATTGGCATCTGCTATGACCCAGCCATTGGAAATCTTGATGCACAACAACGTTTTGAAGATTTTATAGAAGGTCGTCTAGCTCAACGGCTCAAGTATGCTAGTCGTATTGATTATCTGATGGGACATCCCATTGCAATTACCCACAAACCAACAGCATTAGTACAGCCAGGAACCCTTATAGCTGGAGAAGCAGGCAATCTCGTAGATCCAGCTACAGCCGAAGGGATTCATATCGCTCTTGCTAGTGGTATTCTTGCTGGGAAATTTTTGGGTTCTATCTTGGAACAAGGAACAGAATTTTCGTTAGAACAGCTTTTACCTTACACGCAGTTAATCCGCAACCAAATTGGTTTTCGTCTGAGAGCAAGTCATACATTTTTACAAGTAGCAAAAACACCGATTCTAGACTTAGCTTTACGTTTTGGTTCATTGAAACCAATCAAGCAAGTTCTTACTTGGGCATTAGCTGGTAGTTAGATTATGTACTTGAAAATAAACTTAAAAATCAAAAGCATCAAATTTATTTTTTAGTGTTGAAAACAGCAGGTAATGTAATATGACAATTTTGGTTACAGGTGCTAGCGGTCACTTAGGTGGAAATCTGGTGCGGCAGCTGCTAGATGACGGACACCGCGTCCGCGTGCTGCTACGAGAGGGTAGCAATAACACTGCTATGGATGGGCTAGATGTAGAACCAGTTTATGGTGACCTACGAAACTTTACTGAAATAAAAGCAGTTGTGCGAGGATGTGATTATATTTACCACTGTGCCGCCAATATCTCTACTCTTGATGATCGCCCTCAGTTACGAGAGATTTATGATTGCAACGTCATCGGAACCATCCACATTCTTCAGGCTGCCTTGGAAGCAGGAGTTTCTAAAGTTGTAGTTTCTGGATCTTTCAGTGCCGTTGGTCATCACCCAGAAAAACCCAGTGACGAGACTGTACCTTTTTATCCTTTCTCACCCCACTTGCCTTACGGGTTTACTAAAGCTTTTGTTGAATATGAGTGTCTGAAAGCGTTCGCTAATGGTCTGAATGTAGTTGTCGCTGTCTCTTGTGCGATTCTTGGTCCCCATGATTATAAGCCTTCGCGCATGGGGCGGACACTTCTGGATTTTGCTAACGGCAAACTCCCGGTTTACGTTCCTGGTGGCTTTGAATTTGTCTCAGCCAGAGACATTGTTAAAGGTCATATCCTAGCAATGACAAAGGGACGCGCCGGACAAAAGTACATCTTCAGTACCAAGTTTCTTACTGTCGATGAATTGATGGGTATATTTGAGGAAGTTACTGGTTGTCCTCGTCCACCTCTGCGAATCCCAAGTGCGGTGATGGCTGGTGTGGCTGGAGTTACAGACTTTTTCATGCCACGATTTTTCCCTCAAATGCCGCGACGGTTTACTTCAGGCGCTGTCCGAATTTTGCGGATGCATCGCCGCGCAGACATTAGCAAAGCCAGAAACGAACTAAGTTACCAACCAACCAGCATTCACGCCAGCATTCAAGAAGCCTATGATTGCTTTACGCGCAGGAGTTTAATTATTCCTGTACGAAAAAATATCACATTTACTCGCCCCAAGGAAAACTTGAGCTAGAGATGATAACTACCAGTGTTAGTGATGTCAAAAAAACGCCTCCAATACTGCGTGGAGGATTGCCCTATCTAGGACATGCTTTGGAGTTTCAACGCAACCCGATTGGGGTTTTACAGCACGCGCGGGATCAATTTGGCGAAATTTTCTCGTTTCTACTAGCAGGGTCTAAGGTAACAGTTTTAACTGGAGCCAAAGCTAACGAAGCCTTCTTTCGCGCTCCTGACGACCAGTTTAGTCAGAAACAGGCTTACCAATTTATGGTACCGATTTTTGGTAAAGGTATTGCCTACGACACCACTCCCGATAGGATGAGTGAGCAGCTTGGTTTTATCTTTCCCGCACTGCGCGAAGAACGTATGCAAGCCTATGCTCAGTTTATGGCTGATGAAGCTCAAGCGTATTTTGATACTTGGGGAAAGTCAGGAGAAATAGATTTACTTACCGCCATGAATGAGCTGACAGTGTTTATCGCTAGCCGTTGTCTAATTGGACATGAGTTTCGTCAGAACCTTAGCACGGAATTTGCCAGTTTATATCATGACTTAGAAGGCGGTATTAGTCTGTTAGCTTTCTTTCAACCCTATTTACCCTTGCCTTCTTTCCAACGGCGTGACAAGGCTCGCATTCGCATGGTTGAACTTATTTCCCAGATTATTGCTAATCGGCGATCGCGTGGTCATGAGGGCGAAGATTTCTTACAAACCTTGATGACTGCTCGTTATGCCGATGGAACTGTCCTGTCTGATGACAATATTACGGGTCTGTTACTAACGCTACTGTTTGCTGGTCAGCATACTAGTGCAGTATTGGCTGCCTGGACAGGAATTTTACTTTTGCAGCATCCGCAATATCTACCAGCGATTATGGCAGAACAACAAGCGGTTTTAGGTAATAGTAAAACTTTTTCTCTTGAGGCGTTACGACAATTAGGAGTTCTAGAACGATCAATCAAAGAGGCTGAACGATTGCGACCACCTCTAGTCATGCTGATGCGTAAAATTTTGCGTGATTTTGAATACAATGGCTACTACGTTAGAGCGGGTGGACTAGCAATGGTTTCGCCTGCTGTATCTCACCGACTGTCCGAGTGCTTTCATTTTCCCAATCGCTATGACCCAGACCGCTTCACTCCTGAACGAGCAGAAGACCGCAAATCACCCTACACCCTCATCGGATTTGGCGGTGGCAGGCATCGTTGTATCGGTCAGGCATTTGCTTACCAACAGATTAAGGTAATTTGGAGTGTATTGCTGCAACAGTTTGATCTAGAGTTAGGACATCGAAACTATGAACCGGATTACAGCACTTTTATTATTGGACCACGCCAGCCCTGTTTAATACGCTATCGTCGCCATCTATGACCCTAACATCAGCTATATCTATATCTAAGAGTAAGCTATGAGAGTATCTATACATAACAATAACGGCCAGCAAGCATCTGCGTCGTGCGAACGTCGCCCCCCTTCATTTACTGAAGCAAGAAATCGCCGCCAAAAAGTGCGTGCAGCAGGGATGAATCCAGATTACTGGTACGCCGTTGAATATGACCGTGCTATTAAGCCAGAACAGGTAGTTGAAGTGAAGTTTTGGAATACTTCCATTGCTCTGTATCGTGGACAAGATGGTCAGCTAGTAGCCTTAGAAAACCGTTGTGTTCACCGTCAACTCCAGCTTTCTTTGGGTCAGGTAGAGGGTAATCGCCTCGTCTGTTGTTACCACGGTTGGGCTTACAACCAGGAGGGGCAAGTTGTAGATATCCCCCACGACTTATTTGACAAACCGATGCCTGCTTGTAAAGTTCGCAGCTATCCGGTGAAAGTACGTTATGGCTTGATTTGGATTTTTCCTGGGTCAGCGTCGCTTGCACAGGAAAGGAAAATTCCCCAGATTCCAGAATTAGAAGGTAACAATAGTTGGGCTTGTGTGCCACTAGATTTTACTTGGAAGGCACATCACTCCATGATTATTGATAATCTCAGTGATTTTACACATGCCTACTTGCATCGGCGCTATCGTCCCTTCACTGATGCCAAGCTGACCAAGTGCGAACAACAAGGCGATCGCGTGTTCGTTAATTACGAAACCAAAGTTGGTATGGGTAAAGTTTCCGGGCTGTTCGTTGACCGCAAGCGGGTTAACACCAACTCGATGAAGCTTTGTTATGAATATCCTTACCAATGGTCAAATACTGATAGTAAAATAAAACATTGGTGTTTTATTTTACCTATTAATGAACGAACGACTCGTGTCTTCTTCCTGTTCTATTTTGATGCTCTGATTATTCCTATAACAGGAATTCGCATTCCGCAATGGCTGATGACCTTAGTACTAAAAATTGCAAATCCACTGCTGATTAAGCCGCTTCTTAGCCAAGATGGGGTTGCTGTTGAAGCTGAACAAAAGGGCTACGATACTCACTTCGATGCACCTATTATTGAACTTAGCCCAGCAGTGCATTTGTTCCAGCAACTGACAATCCAGAAGTGGGAAGAACATCTAGAACATTGATTCAGCAATCAGGGAAGAAAATGAAAATCAATTTAGCCTAGAGTAAGGGAGCAATGCGATTTTGTGGGATGAATCGGTCGAGAAGTACAAGATTTGTTCCATTTGATAGAAAACCTTCACAAAGTTGGGGGTTCACAAAAACGCTTGAAACTCTTGCCAAACTTTACTATGGAAACCTGAGTTCGACGTAAAAAAAAGGTCTCTAATCCAGGCAGAAATGGGGTTCTATGGGTGTGGGTTAGATGATAGTGAGCACCAAAGTTTGCTCAGGAAAAAAGTGTGCCTCTTGTAGTGAATCTAAATCTTCTATCGTTAGATTTAATGAAGGTTTTTTGTCTTGGTATGGAATGGCACTAAGAAAAGCCGAAATGCTTGCCAGATAAAGATTACAGCTTTTAA